>JAICGZ010000045.1 GCA_025922875.1 Pyrinomonadaceae bacterium | reverse complement strand
GCGATCTCGCCAGGCTGATCGGTAAAGATCAACTCCTTCTCGTTCCGGTAAAGACTGAAAAACTCCTGATCGATGTTCGCGACGAAGAGATCCTGCCACCCGTCGCCGTCGAAGTCAGCCGCGTCGACACCCATTCCCGAGCGAGGCCTGCCTGCTTCTCCGTATGCAACACCCGCAGCCAAACCAATCTCCTCGAATTTTCCGCCGCCCTTGTTGATGAAAAGAAAGTTCGGCATCGTGTCGTTGGCGACAAATAGATCCATCAGCGCATCGTTGTTGACGTCGGTCGCAACTGCGCCAAACGATTTGCCCGGGTGGCCCGCGATGCCCGATTCACTACTCACGTCCTGGAAAGTTCCGTCGCCCTTATTGCGAAACAGGCGTGACGGCTGTGCTTTGAAGAGTCGCGGAACACAGTAGTAACGACGCTTCAAGGTTGCGTCGGTGCAGAGCGGGTTCTGTGACTTGTCGTAGAAGACAAAGCTCGAGACGAATAGATCGAGCTTGCCGTCGTTGTCGTAATCGAACCAGGTTGCGCAGGTGGACCAGCCGGGAGATGTGACGCCGGCCTTGTCCGTGACCTCGGTGAATGTTCCGTTGCCGTTGTTGCGGTAGAGAATGTTTGGACCATAATTCGTTACGTATAGATCGATGTTTCCGTCGCCATCGTAATCGCCGGCGGCCACGCCCATGCCGAATTTTCCGCCGGCTACACCGGCTTTGTCGGTAACGTCGGTGAAAGTGCCGTCGCGGTTGTTGCGATAGAGCGCATTTTTTAAAGGGGTGGCTGGCGTAAAGAAATCGGATGGTCCACTGTTGACGAAATACACGTCCATCCATCCGTCGTTATCGTAGTCGAAGAATGCGCAACCTGCGCCGACTGTCTCGGGTAGTTGGCGATCGGGTGAGTGGGCGTTGTCGTGAACCCAGGTTATTTTGCTTTGCGCAGAGGGAACTTCTTCAAAGGTGACGACTTTGCGCGGCGCTGGCTTCTGAGGCATTGAAACCAGCAAGAGGATTAAGATCAGAAGGTAATTTAAACCACGGATAAACACGGATTGATTACGGGTTTGATTTCGGCGGCAGCACTACGACACCGCTGTTAGTTGCACCTTTCGCCTTGAGCTTCTCGATGATGCGCATCTCTTCCTGGGCGCGCGCCGGGTCTTTCAATCGTGCATACAGCAACGCCAGATTGTAATGCGCCGTCGGCTCATCGGGATCGAGCTTTACCGCCGTCTCCAACTCCTGCTTCGCACGAACATAGTTTTTGAGCTTCATATAACTCGAGCCGAGCGCGATACGCGCGTGGGCGTATGAAGGAAGTTTCTGCACTGCTTTTTCAAACAGGGTAATCGCGCGCGCATCGTCGTTCTGCTCTTGCGCGACGAGTCCGAGATAGTAGAAAACTTCCGGTATCGCAACACCCGAACGCTCGCTCTTTTCCAGCCACAGGCGTGCTTCCCCATATTTCTTTTGATTGAGCAGAATGTACCCGAGGTGCAACTGCGCTTGAGCGTTGCCGGGTTGGATCTCAAGCAAGCGACGGAAGAGTTTTTCAGATTCGAATAGATCAGCTTTCCTCAACAAGGCGATACCCAGTGCAAGCAGGTATGGCGGCTCCTTCGGTTTTAGCGCGAGCGCTCGTTCGAGCGCCGACTTCGCTTCGTCGCTCATACCCACGCGCAACGCTTCCAGGGCGAACTTGTAAAGAAACTCGGGCGATTTCGAATCGGCTGCAAGACTGGCAACGCGGTTCAGATAAATAGACGCCTCCCTCGTCTCACCTTTCAGTCGTGAAATCTGTGCCAGACCAAACAGTGCTCCTGCGTTGTCGAGCTTTCCGTCGAGAGCCGCCAGGTAGTTCTCTTCAGCTTTGGGCAAATCGTTCTTTGCAAGGTACGCCTCGGCCAACATAACGAGCAACGACGCAGCCTGCTCAGGCTCCAGAGTGAGAATTTCTTTAACGTAGGGATCAGCTTTTTCAGGCGCGCGCTTGAGCAAATACAAATAGACCAGATTCATACGCGGGCCGGTGAATTTCGGATCGTTCTGCGCCGCGCGAAGAAACAGCGCCTCAGCCTCTTTGAGGCGACCCTGCTTCGCGCGAATGGTTCCCATGAAGTTAAGTGCTACAGGCAAATCCGGTGTGACTTTTAAGACAGATGTGAGTTCCTTCTCCGCCGCGGCAAGTCGATTGTTTTGAATTAGTGAAGCGACTTGCTCGAAAAGTTGGACCACATCCGCTTGCTGCGCGGGAGTAGCCACACAAAGGCACAAAATGCACAAAATAAACAAAAGTGTTTTAGGTGCCTTTTTGTGGTGATCTGATAAAAGCCTTCTCATCAACCTTACCCTGGCCTTCTTTAATCGTCACGATCCGGTTCACACCTACGCCCGATACTTTATCAACTGCGCCGCTGGGCCAACGCACTTGAATAGTATCTACTTTCGCACGCTTCTCGAAACCAAAGTGCAAACGCAGATCGCTCTGCGACAAGTAACTATCGCCACTGCGCACCTCATCCGTTTGCGTCAAATCGCCGGAGGTGACGATCACACGCGCGCCAATCCCGCTGCGATTGCTCTTCACGCCAACCAGCTTGACGAGGATGGAGTTATTCGCGTTTCCACCGTCGTTACGCAACAGTTGTGGCGGTCCATCGAGATCGGCAATCAACAGATCGACGTCGCCATCGTTGTCTATGTCGCCGAACGCCACGCCACGGCTGGCACGATTCTCAGTCAGAATATTCCCAAACTCCGCCGCCACTTCAGTAAATGTGCCATCGCGATTGTTCCGGTGCAGCAATCGCGGTTGGCGATATGCGGGCAGCTGAGGGTAAACGTGACCATTAGCGACAAACAGATCGACCCAGCCATCGTTGTCGTAATCAAAGAACTTAGTGCCCCAGCCGACTTGCGGCAAACTCACTGCCGCAACTTTCGCGGCGTATGACAGATCGGTAAACGAGTTCTTGCCGTCGTTATGATAGAGCGTGTTGTATTCGTCGGCGAAGTTTGTAATGAACAGGTCGAGTTTTCCATCGTGGTTGTAATCGCCGCCGGTCACGCCCATGCTTCCCTGTTCGCTTCCATTTTCGTTCACAGCCGTGCCGGCGTTGAACCCGATCTCTTCAAACGTGCCATTGCCTTTGTTTCTGTAATGGAAATTCGGCGTCGAGTCGTTGGCGACAAAAACATCGATGAGGCCGTCGTCATCGAAGTCGCTCGTGAGGATGCCAAGGCCGTAATAACCATTGGCGTCCATTACACCGGCTTCTTTGGAGACGTCGGTGAAGGCGCCGTTGCCGTTGTTGCGGTAAAGCGAGTCTCCGGCGCCTTTCAGACCTCTTGGACCGCATTGCACGGGGATCGACTTGTACTGGCAAGTCTTTCCCTGGCCAAATTCAGGGAGGTTGTTGATGTCGAAATCGACGTAGTTACTGACGAACAGATCGAGATCGCCGTCATGATCGTAATCGACAAACGAGGCCCCGGTGGTCCAACGCGGATCGCTTACTCCGGCTTTGTCAGTTACATCTGTAAAGGTGCCGTTACCATTGTTTTTCAGAAGGTGATCCGGACCGAGACAAGTGACATAAAGATCCTCGAAGCCATCGTTGTTGTAATCACCGACAACTGCTCCCATGCCCCATCCGATGTCGCTGACACCGGCCTTTACTGATATTTCCGTAAACTTTCCATCGCCGTCGTTGCGATAGAGATCACTCTTCGTTTTTCCTTTTGACTTGTTCAAATCGACGGTCAGGGAGTTGACGAGGTATACGTCGAGATCTCCGTCGTTGTCGAAGTCTAACAACGCTACGCCACCGCTCATCGATTCGACGATGTACTTCTTCTCGGGCGAAGCGACGTGCTTGAACGTGATGCCCGATTGCGCCGTGATATCGGTGAAAGCGATCTTTGGCTGTGGCAGAAGCCATAGCATTGCCATTAGAAGATATGCCTTCATAACCGTAGACAGGAATTAACAATAGACAGGATTTAACAGGATGTTTACAGGATTTACAGGATGAATCATGTACATCCTGAAACATCCTGTTAATCCTGTCAAAAATCGATCAGTTTCCTTTCGCCCGCGCCTTCTCTTTCAACTGCCGGGAGATCTCGAGCTGGCTCTCACCTTCCGTTTTGCGACCCGCGGCTATGTAAGCACGGCCGAGTTGGTAATGCACATGGGCCTGATCGGGTTTCAAACGCGCGGCGATCTCCAGGCTCTCGATGCTGCCTTTGACGTCGCCCTTTTGCAGCAACGCTTTACCAAGTTCGTAGCGCGCATCGGCGAAGTCGGGCTGTTCGCGCACAATCTCCCGCATCAACGCGATTCCCTTCTCAGTCTCCTGTTGGGCCAGCACCACAAACGCCAGGTGATACCTGGCTTGAAAGTCGTTGGGATTCAACGCCAGTTCCTGTTCGAATTCGCGCGCAGCGTCCTGGAATTTTCCTGCTTTAAGATGAATCAGACCGGTATAGAAATGGGCCAACCGCACCTTGTTATCGAGTGAGAGTGCCGTGCGCAACTCCTCCAACGCTTTCGCGACTTCGCCACGTTCGTAATGTGCCTGACTAAACAGAATATGCACTTGCGGACTGTTTCCACCCACCGCAACCATCTGCTCGATAACGCGATTTGCCGCTTCGAGCTTGCCGTCCTTCAGTAATGAAAGCGCGAGCGGATAGTAAAGCGCCGCGTCCTGAGATTTCACGGCGACCACTTCATTCAACAACGTCGAGGCTTTGGCGTAGTCGTTAGTCATGAAGTAGCTGAGCCCCAGCAACTGCTTAATGGCAATGTTCGCCGGATCTATTTTGAGTTCCTTTTCGAGGGCCGGTATCGCTTCCTTGTAAGACTCGGATTTGTAGTAAGCGAG
This sequence comes from Pyrinomonadaceae bacterium, assembly GCA_025922875.1. Taxonomy (GTDB): domain Bacteria; phylum Acidobacteriota; class Blastocatellia; order Pyrinomonadales; family Pyrinomonadaceae; genus PSRF01. The sequence continues at coordinate 24,428 of JAICGZ010000045.1, read as the reverse complement.
TCCGGCGTTATAGTTGAGTCCTTCCTGATTCGGGTTCCATTTTGCGGCCAGAGCAAACTGTGCCGACGCCTCACGAAAGTCCTGCTGCTCCGCACGAAGCAAGCCGATGCTGTTGTGAGCTGCTGCGACTACTTTCGTGTAATAAGTCTCTTCTTTTTGGAGCTGGGCTACGGTCGTCGCGTCGAGTTCGACAGGTTCGGCAATCACGCCTTCAGCTTTCACCAGCTCCGAGTTCTTACCGGTTTGATCGTGCAAGTTGTTGCCGCTGAGAAACTCGCCGACTCTCTTTTCATCCAGCTTGAAACCTTTTGACTTCAGGTCCGCGGATATCTGCAGCTCCTTTTGGCCCTCGTCAGTGCGACCGATTTTTATCAACGACTGCCCGAGCCGGTAATGCGCCGTGGTCACCTGGTAATCGTTGTGTGCGAGCGAGGGTGTGAGCGCGATGGTCTTCTGTAGCACCTCGACGGCGTCCTTGTGTCTTCCGGCGCCCTGGTATGCCTGGCCCAAGTGAAAATAGGGATCGGGATTATTCGGCTGCTTGCTAACAGCCTTTTCCAGCAAGGCGATCGCCGGTTCCCACTTCCGCTCCATGATGTAAAGAATGCCGAGATAAAAATTAGCGAAATACTCCTCGGGATTAGCGGCCAACTCGATCTTGAACTCTTCCATCGCGTCGGGAATTCTCGCCGCTCCGTCCTTATATAAATACGTCAGACCCAGATAGTAATGAACACGCGGGAATTTGGGATCGAGCGCAATCGCCTTCTTGAACTCCTCGATCGATTCCGGCAGAAACCCTGTTTCCCTGTAAGCGCGCCCGATGAGCACGCGAAGCGCCGGACGATGGCCAAGCCGCTCTGCCATTCGTTCGTACACTTGCTTCGCCCGAGCAACCTCTTTGCGTTTCAGAAAGCAGAGACCGAGGGTGTACTCGGCATCGTAATCATCCGGCGCGAGCCGCAATGTCTCTTCGAGTTCACGGGTGGCTTTTTCAAACTCACTCATCATGAAATAGGTCTTGCCCAGCATGTGATGAGCGAGGAAGCTTTGCGGATTCGCGGCGATTACTCGCTGGAGCGGTTCAATGCCTTTTGAATATTGTCCGAGATTGAAATAGGCGATTGAGAGATCGATCAATCCATCGGTTGAGTTAGGCCGGGCGGTGCTGGACGCTTCGAGCGCGCCGGCTGCCGCTTGATACTTGTGTTGAGCTGAGTAGATCTTGCCGAGGCGCTCGTAGGCTTCGCCCAGTATAAGTTTGAACTCCGCTTCGGCAGCAGCGTGGTTGCCGGCGCGATGATGTGCATTAGCGGCTTCGTAATGCTTGCGAAACAGATCGCCCTGTGGTGGAAAAACGAAAAGCCACAAAGAGGCACAAAAAGCACTAAATATTGACTGGTGCCTCAAAAACTTCTCCTTACGTTTGTGACTTTTTGTGCTTCTTCGTGGCAAAAGAGACGAAGGGCTGAGTTTAATCACTCAGCACTTCGTCTCGGGTTTACGATCGTTGGGGAGTATATCAGAAGGTAAATTTGATACCGAGTTGAATCTCGCGCGAGGACTGAGCCGTGTTGAGCGTGCCAAAACCACCGCTGTCCAGGGCGACATCAAACCCAACAAAGTTCGGATGGTTGAAGACATTGAAGAACTCCGCGCGGAACTGGAAGCCGTAGCGTTCTTTAAATCTCCAATTCTTGGCCATCGAGAAGTCCACATTGGTGATTGGTTTTCCTCGAACGGCTCCTTTTCCCAACGTTCCGAGTTGGCCAACCGCAGGGACGGCGAAGGCCGCCGGATTCAGGTGCCTGGTTGGATCACCGGTATCGAGATAGAGGGGCGCTCCTGTGTAGTTCGGGCGCTGACCTACCGCGGTCGCAGTACCGAGCCGATTCACGTTAGTAACGATTTCGATCGGAGTGGCGCCAAAGTAAGACGCAATTCCATTCAGCTGCCAATCACCCAACAGAAACTCAGCCGGCTTGCCCCAGTTGCGGAACGACGGCAAGACGTACACCAGGTTGCTGACGAAGGTGTGCCTGCGATCGAGATCTGCGTCTCCCCTATCGCTATTGAAGTCGTACGGATCACTGGTCGTGTTAGTGAACGACGTTAACGCGACATCGGAAATGCTGTGTCCCCAGGTGTATGCAACCTGGAACGCGAGGCGATTACTGAACCGGCGATTGAGCCACAACTGCATCGCGTGGTAACTGGAATTTCCGTTTGACTCGTCAGTAACAATGTTTCCGATACCCAGGAACGGTCGATTATCGTTAATCAACACGCCCGAGTCCGGAATCACTGGTGTTTCATCGTCCTCAGTTCCTGCAAGCGGTATCCGCGCAACAGCTCGCGCTATCTGCAATCGAGCTGACCGGTTGGTGCCGTCGCACGCACTTCCGCGGCATGGAACATCCGGAGGTATGTCGTTCCGGTTCACATTACGCCGCCAGATATGCAGGCCACGGTTGCCGATATACGAAGCTTCCAGAACCGTATCCGCGAGGAGCTGATGCGAAACGGTCAGATTCCACTGATAGCTTTCGGGCGGCCTGAAGTTCGGATCAACCGCATTGAAATTTGAGTTTGGGGCGACACCGGCAAAGTTGGTTTTCAATCCTTCATTGATCGTGTCCAGACTGCGGCAGGTTGGACAATTGTCGAGCGTAGTGCCTTCGCCGTTCCAACCGGAGCCTGCGGTCACGGCCCTGGTCCAGGGCGGATTACCAGTCAAGCGCAGCAGATCCTCAATCACCTGTGAACGGCTCATATAGCGTCCGAAACCTGCCCTAACCGCCGTTTTCCCGGTACCAAAGACATCCCACGCGATACCGACACGAGGCTGCCAGCCTTGCTTGTAAGTGTGAATAAGCGCGCGGCCGAACCCTAATTGCTCTCCTTCGTCAGCGGTAACCAGGCCGGTATTGAAATCAACTCCGTTGTAAAGACTCGGAATGAAATTCGAGATCCGGTTTTCCGCTTCCCAGGCCGGCGGGAACACTGAATAGCGCAAGCCTAAGGTAAGAGTTACGCGCGGATGCATTTTCCACGTGTCGTTTGCGTAGAACTCAAAGTCACGCCAACGTCCGTCAGCCACGTCAGTTGTTTCGATCTCGGCGTAGTTAACAAGAACGGTGTCCTTCAGCAGCAGGTCGGCAATACAATGACCGGTCTGTAAACCGCATCCCTGAATGGTGGCCTGCTGATTACCGCCGCCGCCGCCAACGCTGGGTTCATCTTTGAAGTTGTGACTAAAGAGGCCGCCAAACTTCAGGTCGTGCGAGCCCTTTACGAGAGAGAAGTCATCTTTCCAAATGTAGAGGTCTTCACGATTCGCCCAGGGGGCTTGATGCCAGATGTTGGCATAGCCACCTGCACCCCAGAATAATGATGGTATGGAGCCTCCGATATCGTCCGGATTTTTCGGGAAAACTGTAGGAATCGCGGAGGCGATCTCCTCCTGGAGCGCCTGAGTCTCAGGCGAGCTCGTGATGATGATGTCGTTGCCTGCGATTGAAAACTGGAATTCGTTAACAGCCTTCGACGTGATTGTGTTCGTCAACTTAACCGCGAAGCTGTGGCTTGGCTGACTCCAGTCGGACGCAATGGTTGGATACGGAGCGTCTCCCCAGAAATTACCCGAAGCTCCAAGATGCGTCCAATTCTCATTGATATAACGCACCATCAGATTCGTCTTGTCGTTGATCGTTATGTCACCGCGGATCAGATCCTGACGAGTGTCAATCGGCTGGAGTTGCGACGTCGCCCAGTCACCCACCCCTGGTCCAGTCGGATTCGGAAAAAGCTTCATAAACGCCAGGCCCGCGGGGCTAAGCAGGTTCGTCGGAATACGATTGCCCGGGAAAGGATCACAAACCCTTACGGTAGCGTCCGGATTATCCGGCGTCGGAGCTGGAACGTCGCGACAAGTACCGGGGATGTGCGGCAAGTCTCCAGTCAGTGCTCCGCTGAAATCCCCCATCTTCTCAGCGGCTGTCGGCACACGCGCGGTAAGCACCTGACCCCGCCGTTCACGCCGCCACTCCTCAGACCAGAAGAAGAAAATTCTGTTCTTGATGATTGGACCACTGAAGTTGCCGCCGAAGTTGTTGTAGTCCAACTGCGGCTTAGGCTGGCCGGATCTATTCAGGAAGAAGTTGTTCGCGTTGAGCGAGTCGTTTCTAAAAAACTCGAAGAGAGTGCCATGAAAGTCGTTGCTGCCGCCTTTCGTAATCAGGTTGACGACGGCGCCCTGCGCCTGGCCAAACTCCGCACTAAAGCTGTTGCGCTCGACGCGAAACTCCTGAATGGAATCGATTGACGGGAAAACCAGCAACGTGCGGTTGGATCCGACGTCCATGTTATTGACGCCATCGACAGTCCATAGATTCGAGTTTGACTGGTTTCCATTGACAGACATGTCAACGCCGGAGTTGAGTCCTGTTCCGCGAGTAGCAAAGGCGCCCCCCGCTCCCGCCTGTGTCACGGGAGAGACACCCGGCACCATCAACGCGAGTTGCGCGTAATTGCGGCCGTTCAAAGGCAACTCGGTTACCTGCTTCTCGGAGATCAAACTGCTGACCTCGCCGCTGCGTAACTCGACCGGAGCTTGTTCGCTGGTTACCGTAACGGTTTCCGTGACCTGGCCCACCTGCACGTCGAGGTTCACTGTCTTATTTTCATTGACGTGAAGTTCGACGTTCTCCGTGACTGTTTTCTTGAACCCGGCTGGAGCGGTGCTGATTGTGTAAACGCCGGCAGGCAAACTCGTAATGTTATAGAAGCCATCCTCGGTGGCGGTGACCGTGCGCGAGACGCCGGTCTTTGCATCAGTCGCGGTGACTTCTGCCTTGGGGACCGTGGCGCCTTGCGGGTCTCTCACGGTACCGGTGATATTTCCCGTAGTGCTCGACTGGGCATGTACGCCGACAAGCATACCGATACTCAGCAGGAGTAACATCGCCTGCGTCCAAGACTTCATCGACATACAACACCTCCTCAGTGTTACCGCGAATGAATCACGAATTCAAAAACTACTTGCGGACCCTCGAGAGAAATCCTTAGCTAAATTGTCTGGTGCTAACTTTGTTGCAGAGGCTGGCAAAAGTATTTAATACTTATCGGGTTCCTTGTCAAGAATTTTCTGGCTCAACGCCACTCAATCACGAGTTTATTTTTGAGCTTGAACTTTGTTCGCAGAGCCAACAATGCGAGCGCGCGCTTACGTAACTGAAATGGAAGCAAACTTACTCGCCAAAACGAGACTGAGCGCGCCCATGAGTGTTGGCTCAGGACCGAGCGTCGAAGCGATGATTCGAGTAGTCGGTAATCCACGACAGATCGTCGCTTCGACTGTGGTTCGAATGTCCGCGGAGATCACTGGCCATGCTCGCACGATTGGACCACCAACGATCACAGCCTCCGGTGCAAGGCCGCGAATCAAGTTTGCGATGCCGATACCAAGATAGTAAGCAGTTTCCTTGAGTGCCGCTCGGGCAGCGCCTTCACTCCGCAACGCCTGCTCCACGAGCTCGGCAAAGTTCGTGTTCGCGCCATTCGCGCCACGCGATAAGGTCTGGTAACGCGCAAGCGCGGAACGTTGCGATGCAAAAGCCTCCCAACATTCACGACTACCAGAGGCACAAGGCACAGGCGCTCCCTGGCCGATCGTCATGTGTCCGAACTCACCCGCCGCGCCGTTCTCTCCACGATAAACCTGACCGTCAAACACGATGCCCGTGCCGACGCCGTCCTCTACTAAAACAAGAATGAAGTCTCGGACCTCATGAATCTCGGGTCTGCCGAACCAGAGTTCGGCGTGAGCAGCAGCGTTAGCGTCGTTATCCATCGTGACCGGCAAGCCAGTCGCTGCACTGATCTCCTCGGCGATTGGTAAATTACGCCACTGGAAAGTTGGTACAAACAGTTCCTTTCCTTTTGGATCAACCAGTCCGGGCAGACTGATGCCGATGCCCTCGATCGTTCCGTTGTTTCTTCTAATAAGCCGGCGAGCGCGATCGATAATCTCTTTCGTTGTCTTCCTCGCGTTAGGATGGGTTTCAAACTGCTCCTCTTCCAAAACAGCCCCGGCAAGATCGCTCGTAGCAACGATAGTCCGTGTCGTTCCGACATCTACGCCGATCGCGACGGCATTAGCGGTCCGCAGCGATAGAAGGATTGGCGGACGACCACCAGTCGATTCTCCGCTGACTTCCTCGATCAGTCCGTCAACTCGCAACTGCTCGACGATCAGGGAGACTGTCGAACGTTGCAGCGCCGTTTCGTGTGCAATCTCGGCGCGTGAGATCGGCCCGCGTTCGCGCACGTAATTCAGAACGATCTGGCGATTAATATCGCGGATCGTGTTTGAACGGGCTACGTTTGCTTTCTTTAGGTCGATTCGTCGCATGGGCGCAAGCCGGTGGAATTCCGCGGGGCTGATCAATAAGCATAATTAGTACATAGAACACAATCCGTCAACACGTTTTGTGGTTCCGCACTCGGCCACAAAAATATTTAAGCCACAAAGAAGCACCCAAAGCACAAATGAGTCTGTTAACTTTTTTGCGCATTTTGTGCTTCTTTGTGGCTTCAACAGTTTTGTGGCGTTATACTGCCGGCACATAAAAACCGGGAGGTCTGCTATGTTGACTAGGCTCACCGTGATATTGCTTTTTGCCGCGCCAGTGTTTGCGCAAAATTCTCCCGGTCCTCCTCCGATCGATCGCAAAAACAACGCCGACCGCATTCGCCAGCAAGATATGAGCCGGCGCGAATATCAACTGCGAAACTTCGGGACTGAACCGAGCGCGCCGAAAGATCGTCGACAAATTGAAGCGCTGATGGCCCAGACTGAAGAGGATTTCAATCGGATCCTGACTCGTCACAACGAAATCGCGCGCGTTATTCAGTCTAAAGATGCTCTCGACTATCGATTTGTTTCAGACGCAACGGGTGAGATCCAGAAGCGAGCGAGCAGAGTTCAATCAACTCTGGCGTTGGGGCTCTCGGATGAAGAGACTCGGGGCGCCGGAAAGTTGGAAGAATTCAAAGACTCAGAAATGAAAGACGCGCTGATAAAGCTGTGCAAGCAGATTCGAAGTTTTGTTACCAATCCGATTATCGAGAACCCGAATACAATCGATGCACAACAACTTACAAAAGCGCGGCTCGATCTCGAGAGTGTCATTCAACTGAGCGCACAGCTTAAAAAAGACGCGGATAAACTTAAGGCGCAGAAGTAACAACATTTGTTTTCGCGCAAAGGGCGCAAAGAAGAAGTCAACTTTCTTTGCGCCCTTTCCACACTTTGCGTCTTTGCGCGAAAAATTCTCTTAGGCCTCATTGAGGCGTGGGTGACGGTGACGGCGTTCGCACAAATACGATGGTTTCCTGCGCGGTTATTCCCTTTCCTTCCTGAACAACGACAGACTGATTCGGTTTGATGTTCGAGATCGTTTCTTTCTGGCCGCCCGGCCATGTGATCTCGAGATTGAGGGTTGTTCCTTCTTCCGGTTTGCCCAGGCCAAACGTCAAAGGTAATTCAGACTGCGAACAGTAACTCGATCCAGTGCGCACCATGCCGAATAACGTTCGGCCTTTCGACGTTTTTACAACCACTTTCGCACCGATGCCATTACGGTTTGATCTCGCTCCGATCGTCTTCACACGCAACAAGTCGTTCTGATTCGCGTTGTCGTTGCGCAGCAGGCGCGCTGGTCCATTGTTTGTCGTAATCAATAGATCCAGATCGCCGTCGTTATCGAAATCGCCGTAAGCCGCGCCGCGTCCGACAATCGCACGGTTCAAAGCACGCCCGACTTTCGCCGACACTTCTTCGAACTTCTTCCTGCCGCGGTTGCGGAAAAGATGCGGCGGCTGAGCATACTTCACGGTCGGTTGGACCACGCTGATGTCGTCTGAAACGTGCCCGTTTGCAGCGAAGATGTCGAGCATTCCGTCGAGATCGTAGTCAAAGAAGAAGCAGGCAAATGTCAGCGACTGCGCCGACATCTTGCCGATTCCAGACGCGGGCGCTTCATCGGTGAACAGTCCGGAACCGTCGTTGTGATAGAGCGCGATGCTTTCGTTAGTGAAGTTGCCGATGACCACGCTCTGCTTGCCCGAGCCATCGTAGTCAGCCGCATCGACGCCCATGCCCGCGCGAGCAGTGCCGGCCTCGCTGAATGCGACGCCGGCGATTACGGCGTTGTCGGTGAACGTGCCGTTGTGGTTGTTGCGATACAGCTTGTTTGGTTCGGTGTCGTTGGCAACGAAGAGATCGATCCAGCCGTCGTCATCGTAGTCGAGCAAGGCCACGCCCAAAGTTTTACCGGACGGATCGTTGAGACCAGCGCGCATAGTGACGTTTTCAAAGGCGCCGTTGCCGCGATTTTGATATAGCGTTGCACTCTGGCCTTTGTAAGTTTGTGGAGTGCAATACGATTTGTTTTTTCCGTCGAGCGTGCAAGTCTGATCGGTCTCTATTGACCACTCGACGTAGTTCCCAACAAAGAGATCGAGCTTGCCATCGTTATCAAAGTCGAACCATGCGGCACTCGTTGAGAATCCGGGATCGCCGACGCCTGCCCTGCTCGTGACGTCTGTGAACTTTCCACCGGTGTTGCGAAAGAGACGATTTGGACCAACGGAGGTGATGTAGATGTCGTCGTTACCGTCGTTATCGTAATCAGCAACGGCGACACCGATGCCGTACAGTTCGACGCCGAGGCCCACCTGGTGAGTTACATCCGTAAAGGCGCCGTCTTTGTTGTTTCGATAGAGCGCGGGGAATGACTTGCGCTTTTTGTTTTCGGGCCAGTCCATTGAATTGACGAGCAGAATGTCCTGCCAGCCATCGTTATCGTAATCAAGAAATGCGCAACCGGCGCCGAGCGTTTCGGGGAGATATTTTTTCCCGAAGGCGCCGCTGTTGTGTTTGAAACGTATCCCGGCCGGGGAGGTGACGTCGGTGAACTCGATCGCACCTGAGGGGCGTGGCGGTGTCGGACTCGGTGATGGTGACGCAACTGCTGTTTGTTCGGCCGATTGATTGGCGACCGGCGCAACTGGAGCTGGCTGTTTACATCCAGAAAACAAGAGGCCCACGCACAGTAAAAGCGAATATTTAAAATATCGAGGGCTCATAAAAGTTTCGCAAATTTTCCCGCAAAGGCGCAAAGAGGCAAAGTGATGTTTGAATTCTCTTTGCTTCTTTGCGCCTTTGCGGGAAAAACCTCTTACGCTACGGAGCGCCGTGATTCCAACCAGATCTCGATCAGCATCGCCGCTGGCCCAACGATAAACAGCGCATATAGCGGCGCATACACCACCTGATTCAAACGCAGCAACATCTCCACAAACGCCACCACGATCACGACGATGCATTGCCATTTCTTCGACTTCACCGTCGTCTTCGGATCCGTCACCATGAAGAACACGAAGAGCTGATACATCGGTCCCGTAATCGGCGAAATCTCCGACCTCCATGGATCGCCCGTGATCCAACTGCGCAGGAATGCAAACGCAAAAAACGAGATCACGTACGCGGCGCTGATGTGAAACCGCTTCGCGCGCCAGATGATGATCGAGCCAAGGATCCAGATCACCAGCATCGGCCAGATGAAGTTGCCCCACTGAATCGTCAAAGCCGCGACAGTCTCCGGCGCGAGAAACAACAACACGCAGATGCCGAAGTTCGAAGGATTCCACAAGTGCCGGCCCTTCACACGCAAAACGTACTTCGACATGATCGAAAGCACGCTGCAAAGAGCGTACGGCCAGAAAGCGGGCGAGCGAATAAGAATTCCTACACTGATGCCGCTGATGTACGCGCTCGCGAGATTGAGCCACTTGCCGAAAAAGATCCGTCCCAGTATGAGTTCGGTAACGAGTGCGGCAACAATCGCCAGCGCAGTTCTTTCATAACTCTCGAGGATCCCGTAAAAAAGATGGCCCACCAGCAGGATGAAACTGATAAAGAGCGGCGCGATGTAACGATTGTCGAAGCGAATTCTGCCTCGTGCGGGAACTTCCAGAGCACCTACTGGCTGGACGCTGGGCTGGACGCTCGACTGGCTCATGCTGCCTCCTTGATCCTGTAGAGTTGTCCGGCCGAAGGCCTGTCGATCGTTTCAATCTTTCCTGACGGCCAGCGGATCTCAGCCTTCTCGATGCGCGGATTCTTCCCAACGCCGAAATGCAAACGGCGCTGGTTCTGCGAACAAAAGCCGCTGCCGCCTGAAACCTGTTGCACCTGCTGGCGGCCGTCCCAAAACAAACGCACTTCAGCTCCGATCGCGCTGCGATTACTCACCGCGCCTTCGAGCTCGAAACTAATCCATTTATTCTCAGGCGTGACGTTGTTTTTGTAGATGAGCAACGGTCCTTTTTGATTTGCAACGACGACATCAAGCACGCCACGGTTCCACAGATCGACCAGCGCCACTGCACGTCCATCGAAAACATCGCTCACCCCGACAGCTTGCGCGACGTTTAGAAACTTCCCGGCCCCATCGTTAAGCCAGACTTTTTTCTGCTGGTAACCGGACAAGCTGCGACCATCCATCGCGGGCCAATGCGCAGCGTCTGAAATGATCGTGGAGTTACCTCCGGCGATCTTTGAGAAGTCGTACCAGTAATTCTGATTGCGATCGGCAGAGACGTAGCCGTTGACGAGATACAGATCGAGAGTGCCATCGTTATTGAGATCGCCAAACTGCGCGCCAAAACTCCAGCCGCCGATCTCGACATCCATCGCACGCGCAAGGTTATCGTACTTAAGCGAGTCGCCCACCGTTCCTTCGCGCGGCACCCAAAGGTTGTTGCCCTGGATCAGAATGCCTTCTTCAGAAATGTTCGAAACATAGATCGAATACCGGCCCTGGTTGAGGATGTCTCCCACGGAAGCATTCATGCCGCTCTTGGGCGAGAAGCCGACTCCGGTCTGCTTGCCGGCTTCGCGAAACTGCTTTCCATCGTTGAAGAAGAGTTCGGAGATTCCGTAGTCGTTGGCGATGAACAGATCCTGGTTGCCGGTACCGCGCAGGTCCGCGACAGTTGCGGCCAACGCCCAGCGGCGCGTGTCGATACCGACTTTCTGGCTGACTTCTTCAAACGAACCGTCGCCGAGATTGCGGAAGAGATATTTGCGCCCGCCGTTTTTCGCGTACTCAAAACTCTCGGGCATCATCTTCGTGTTCTTCAGATGCCAGAGATCGACGTCTTCTGCGTAATAGCCGCCCAGAAACAAATCAAGACGCCCATCGCGGTCGTAGTCAAACCAGACTGCGGTGTTCGCGTTGACCCACGACGGCAGTCCCGCTTTTTCGCTTACGCGAGTGAACTTCTGTCCTGCATCGTTATGGAAGAGTTCCGGCTTGCCCCATTTGTACAGGAAAAGATCTTCGTAACCATCGTTGTCATAGTCGCCCCAAACACTACCCATCGAAACACCGGTGCCGGCCTGGTTCAAATCGGCGACGCCCATTTCCGGCGCGACATCTTTAAAAGAGCCGTCGGTGTTGTTTTTAAAGAGCGCGTTCTTACTTCCCTCGCCGCTGTTGGTCACATAAAGATCGGACCAACCATCACGGTCATAATCAACCACTGACACGGCCGCGCCCATCGAGGCGACTTGCGGCATGATGTGATCCAGTTGACGATCGAGCGTGGGCGCCTGATGTGTGAAGTCGATTCCCGAAGTGCGAGCCACTTCGCTAAGACGAAATCCGTACCGGTTCAACGCGGCCGTTTCATCGAGAGCGCCGGTCTCGCGCCGCGACGCGACGCGCTTCATGATCAGCGGTACTGCCAGCAACGTAATAAAAACGACGACGAGAACGATTCTCGCCAACTTACTACCGATCATTTCTTCTGCTTCAACCTCATTGCGTTTTGGAATACATCAGGCGTTACGTATCGCGTGTGGTAAGTCTGCCAGTCTTCAGGAAACTGCCGGTACACCCATTCATCCTCGAGCCGCCCAGGCGGAGTTGTGTATAAGTTTTTAGCGTGATAGGGCAACGGCAAAACGGTTTTAGAAAATGTCGAATTGAAATCGCCGTCCTTGATCCAGCCATCACCCGCTATCACATAATCGCGCACCCAACCGGGCGGCGGCGCCGGTGGTACCGGGAACCGAAACGACATCTCATCGCCCGCGTTCATGATGACGTAGCGGTCATCAGCGCGCAGCAGCAACTCGCGTACGTCTCCAAACCGCGTATAGTAGCCGATCAGATCCCGCCACATCTGTTTGGAACTTGAAAGACGATTATAGTCCGGGACTTCGGGAGACGAAGCGTTCGCCTGGGTGATAACAGAATAACCGCGATGGTGCAGGTCGGCCAACTCCGGATCCAAACGGGTCGTCTTTAATTCTGCGTTTGGCAGCCCGACTGCCCATTCGAGCGAGTCCCAGTAAACCTCCAAATTGGTTCGCAAACGCAGGCGACGTGGAATTCCTGACTTGAACAAGTCGGTCAAATCAAACAGGCAAATTTTCTTACGACCCGCCGGAAAACCCATGTTCGGTCGCACGACTCGCCAGCCACCACGGCCGTCGGGAATCTCCAGGCTCAAAGGCTTCGGCGGCTCTTGCTGTCCCTGACTGATGGCTACGTTAATTGAAGAGTCGGTCGGATGCATCCAGCCATTTGCGATCAGCCAAAGCGGACCACTGGATGGAGACTCCTCGCCCAAATCGATTTCAACGTAATGGTCTTTTGCGACGCCCTGATACTTACCTCGCTCAAAAGTATCGAGGTAGTTTCCGTCCAGGGCGTTAACGGCGCTGGTGACGTCTTGTCCTTTATCGTCGACTGCTCGAGCAATCTTGCGTGGAGTTGAAACTGTCGTGAGTGCCAATTTCGCAGGTGGAATAACGAAACGCTCGTCCACGAATATTTCTGTTCCCTCAGGATGATCGACGACCATCAGGCTGAGATGATCGTAGTAATACGTCTCCCAAAGTTCGGCAGTTATCCGGATGTCGTAATAACCCCCGCGCGGCACAAGCTGATCGCGGCCGATCTTGTACCACTCTTCAGTCGCCTCGACTCGTGCTGTTCCCAGGGTGTTGATTCGCAAGCCGATTGCGGAACTCCACGGCACGGAATCCTTGACGAATTCCATCTGCTTACCGTTCCAGGCAAAAAGAAACGGACATGAACCTTTCAATCGCTGCTCGGTTACGATTTCCTGATCGACTTTTACTTCAAAGTCGGCGCGGACGGTGCCGTTGGGCCAGGTAACGCGAATCACGTCTGTACTCGTCTGTTCGCCGAGACCGAAGTGAAGTCGCGGTCCAGTGATCGGTTGCTTTTGGACCAGCAGGCCGGAGCGGATTTCCATTTCGCCGCCGATGCCGAAGGAGTTAATACGCTGATCGCCGGTCGCTTGAGTTGCGCGCGGCCGCACGATTTGCCAGTGATAACTCTTCGAGCCTTGATTGATTGCTTTACGTGGGTCTCCATCGAGGGAAAGTCCCAATAGATCCAGTCGCCCGTCATTGTTGACATCCGAAATGCCAAACACTCGCTCTTGCCAAACGACATCTCGCATCAACGTGAACTTACCGTTCCCCTCATTCAACCAAACGAGCGCGCCTGCCCGGCACGGAACCGGGCACTTCTCGGGAACCTCGCGGGGCGCTGATGACATGAGTACCAGGTCAAGGCCTCCGTTGTTGTCGAGATCTGCCACGTCAAACTTCAGCGACACTGCCAGGTTGTAATCGAGTGGTTTCGCGGGCATTGCAGTTTCTGTTAGTACCCAATCCACTCCATGATTTTTATCTGACAAGCGCATGACGACTCCGTCGCCTCGAGCAAGCAGCAAATCCAACACGCCGTCGTTATCAACGTCCATCACGTTGATTGCATTGGTGAAGATGTCGCCGGTCAATGCTTGTTCGGTAAACTGCCCTTGTCGCTCGTTACTAAAAATGTGGAGCTCGAATCCACTATCGATGATGGCCGCATCGGGATCGCCATCAGCATCGAGATCGGCCCAGGCAAACTCTCTCAATCCCTGCGCTTTGGGAAATGGTTGGATTTCGATAAAGCTACCGTCGCCGTTATTTCTCAAAACCGCCGGCACTTCGTGCGAAGCTGACAAAACGATATCGAGATCCCCGTCTGCTTCGATGTCTGCCGTCCAGGCGGCTTCCGTGGATTTATTGAGAATGGTCGCAGGCAGTTTGGTTTCGTTTGTCACATCTTTGAAAGTAGCTGGACTGTCTTGCTGGAAGAACCGCACACCGCCCTCGCCAGTTAGCACAAGATCAGTTTTGAAGTCGTAATTGAAATCAACTGGTAAGACGCCGTGCACACCGGGCGGTCTGGCAGATTCCCCGCCTGGGAATGGAAAAGTTGCACCGCTCGCCAGACGAACTTCGCGCCCGGTCGCGGTCGCGATAACCGGAGCGCCTTCGCCGCTCAAAGAGATCGCGCCGATCCAATCTGCTTGAACTGCGCCTATGGCCGTAACCGACTCGGGTTTGAACGTGAGTTCTGTGTCTGCGGGTGCGGTGGTGAAGCTCGGGGCTTCCAATTTTAGGAAGTGCGCGAAGGGAGTAGCTTCTTCGCCCGGCGGTGGTTTGATCGCGGCGAGGTCACGCCGGTATTCCGGCACGCGCACCAGGACATTGCGTAAAAAAGTTGTTCGCGTTGCAGCGGCGCGCAGATCGCCGCTCTGCGCCGTCGCCTGGACGGCCGTAACTTGTTCGCGCACTTCACCGGGCCATTGTGAAGAGCGCGCCGCGATCTTCGCGACGGCCGATTTGAACGTTTCCGCGTCACCGCGCTTGGCTGCTATGCGGCTCAGTTCAACTTGCGCCGCGAGGTTGTCTGGTTGAGCGGCGAGGATCTTTTGTATTAGAGATTGAAACTCTTCGGCGCTCTTTTCGTCAGCCTGGCGTTCAACTTCTTCCGCGAGTTTGTAGGTCGCAATCAGATTGTTCGGGTCGAGCTCGACTGCTTTGCGCAACTCGTTGATTGCGTCGGCGGTATTGCCGCGACTGCTTTCGAGCAGTCCGAGCAGGTAGTGAACGTCACTGTTGTTAGGCGCGAGATCGCGTGCGCGATGAAGTCGTTCGGCGGCGGTGTCGTAGTTTCGCTGGCGCAGCGCCAGCAGACCCCAGTTAGCCCAACCAGCCGGCTCGGCTGCGGCGAGTTGAGTGAACTGCGCGAGCTTTGCGTCGGCCTGAACATCATGACCAACCTGAAGCGCGGCGAGACCGATGTAGAAGGTTCGGACGATCTCGTTGTATTCAGGAGAAGATTTCGTTGGGAGATTGCTTGTTGCGTTTTTGCAAGCCACAAAAAAGCACAAAAAAAGCAGGTAAATTATTTGTGCCTTTTGTGCTTTTTGATGGCTTCGCCTTTGCACCTTTGCGCCTTTGCGGGAAACTTCGCACAATGTAACACGTATGCGCCATTTTAAAATCGGCCTCCTGCTGCTGCTGGGACTCTCGCTCAGTTTCCTGAACTCAGCCCATCGTCAAAACGAACAAGCAAAAGCCAATGCGCGCGAAGATGCGTATCGCGCCAATAATATTGGCGTCGCGCTGCTCGAACAGTTCAAACACAAAGAGGCCGCGGATGCGTTCCGGCGCGCACTGCAACTCGAGCCTGGGCTCGCTCTTGCGCGTATCAATCTCGGGATTGCATTGTTCAATGTTCCCGATTTGCCAGCGGCACAAAAAGAGTTGCAAGCCGCGGCTACCCTCGCGCCGTCAACGCCACAACCGCATTACCTGCTGGGGCTGCTTGCCAAAACCCAAAACAGGCCTGAGGAGGCGATCGCTTCGTTTCAAAAGGTGCTGCGAATCGACGCAGACGACGTTGGTGCGAACGTGAACCTCGGCCAGCTTTATGCGCAGCAGAGAAAGTATGCGGAGGCGATCGCAGTGCTCCGCACAGCTCTGGCTGCCGAACCTTACAACGCAACTGCTCTTTACAACCTCGGAACCGCGTTGATGCGTGGCGGCAAAAGAGAAGAAGGGCAGAAGGTGATTGCACAGTTTCAGGAGTTGCGCCAACGCGGCACAGGCACAACTTTAGGCTCAAACTATCTCGAACAGGGCCGCTATGCCGAAGCGATCGCCTCAACAGGCATGGAGCCCGGGTTGGTTGATAAACAAACTCCGGAGGTCGTCTTCACCGATGCGACTGCCACCGTGCTGCCCATAGGCCAATGGCCTTCCGAACAAAGCAGCGGCGCTGCCCTGCTCTTTGATTATGACTTTGATGGCGACCTGGATCTGCTGGAAGCGGCGGGCACGAGGCAACGCTTGTTGCGCAATGATGGTGGCAAGTTCACAGATGTCACCGCACAATCGGGAGCACTATCGAAACAATCAACCGCACCAGCAACGGCCGCCATTGCCGGCGACTATGACAACGATACGCGGTCCGATCTGTTCATTCTTCGCCAGGGCGCGAGTACGCTCTACCACAACGATGGCAAGGGTAGTTTTTCGGACGTATCTGCCGCCGCAAAAATCCCAGCGCCTCCGAATTCATCGAACACTGCGGCTTTTGTCGACTTCGATCACGATGGAGATCTCGACCTTTTGGTTGGCGGCGAAGGTAATCTATTGCTTCGTAACAATGGTGACGGAACGTTTACCGATCAAACCGCGGCAGCGAAACTTACGGACAAAGTTTCGGTGCGGGCAATCGTGCCGACCGATTTCGACAACAGACGTGACATCGATTTCCTCATCGCTTCCAACGAAAAGACGTCCCTCTGGCGCAATATGCGCGACGGAACATTTCGTGATGTTGCAAGCGAAGTTGGGCTGACAGGTAAAGCGGTGACAAGTGTCGCCGCGGCCGATGTAAATAAAGACAGCTTTACGGATTTCTTTTTTGTCTCTGAGAACGACACCGCAGGCTATCTCGCACTAAGTAACGGCAAAGAGCGTTTTCAGATTACGCGCGCTGAGGGCGGGGGTCATATTTCGCAGTTCATCGATTACGATAATGATGGCCTACTCGATCTCGTCTCCGTGAGCCAAACTCAACTGCGGGTGCTCCGAAACGACGGCGAAGCATGGATAGACGTAAGTAACAAAGCGACCGACGGAATAACTGTTAGTCGACCGCGTGTTCTAATCTCGGGAGATATCGACAACGACGGCGATACCGACATTATTTTTGGCGTTCCCGGTGGAGGACTGAAAGTCGCACGTAACGACGGCGGTAATACCAACCGTTCAGTGCGCGTGAATCTTGCGGGCAAGGTCAGCAACCGCAGTGGCGTTGGCGCAAAGATCGAGCTGCGCGCCGGCAGTCTGGCGCAGAAACTCGAAACCTATTCGGCGTCTCCCGCGCCCGCGCCTGCTGACGTTCTCTTCGGTCTCGGCAAACGTACAACAGTCGATGCGGTGCGCGTTCTGTGGCCCGCGGGGATCGTGCAGGCGGAAACTGAGCTCGCGGATACGAAGTCGCTATCGCTCACGGAATTGGATCGAAAACCATCTTCGTGTCCTTATTTATACGCTTGGAATGGCGAACGATTTGAATTCGTCACTGATTTCATGGGCGGCGGCGAGATGGGCCATCTTGATGCGCCGGGCATTTACAACACTCCCGATCCGGACGAGTACGTGCGCATCAGAGGCGATCAACTCCGTGAGCGCAACGGTCGTTATGAGCTGCGTGTGACTAACGAATTGGAGGAAGCGCTGTTTGTAGATCAGCTTCAGTTGATCTCGGTGGCGCATCCGCAAGGCGTTGAAATTTATCCGAACGAGGGACTTACTGTTCCCGTGAAGTCGTTCAAAATCTATTCAACGCGTGGGGCTCGCCCGCCTCTTGCAGCGTTTGATGAGCATGGTCATGACGTTCTCTCGCGCATTGAGCGACTGGATCGAGAGTATCCGGACGATTTCAAGCTGCAATCGATACGCGGCTACGCAGACAATCATGAACTGACGTTGAAGCTTGATGCCGGTTTGTCGTCACGCGTCAGGTTATTGATGACCGGTTGGACTGACTACGCGTGGTCGAGCGATAACCTTGCCGCCTCGCAAAGCGGGAAGAGTTTGAAGCTGCCGGCGCTCCAGGTGAAAGACAAGCGCGGACGCTGGCAAACAGTGATCGAGAATGTCGGCATTCCTGTCGGCCGTCCGCAAACTGTCGTCGTAGATCTAACACGCAAGTTCCTGAGCGCCAGCCGTGAAGTGCGTATCGTCACAAACATGCGTATCTACTGGGACCAGATCCTCGTGGACACTTCCGGCGGAAACTTCCCCGTGCAGTTGACGCGCCTTGATCCATCAGTCGCCGATCTGCGCTGGCGCGGTTTCTCTCTCGAGCACTCGCCTGATGGACGGCAGCCATTAACGTACGACTACAAGCAGGTCTCATTAACATCGCCGTGGAAAGTCATGACTGGACGGTACACGAGTGAAGGCGACGTGCGCGAGTTGTTAATCGAGTCGGATGATATGTTCGTGATTTCCAGACCGGGTGACGAGTTGGTCTTGTCATTTGCGGCAGGCAAACTGCCGCCACTGCCGAAAGGATGGACGCGCACGTTCCTGCTCTACGCCGATGGGTTCAGTAAAGAGATGGATATCAACTCGGCGAGCCCCGATCAGGTGGGACCACTTCCGTTTCACGGCATGAGCAAGTATCCATATGATTGGCCTGAGCGATATCCTTTAACAAAGAAAAGGCGAGAATACTTGGACAGGTACAACACTCGAATTGTTACGTCTCATTTAGACAGGATTGCAGGATTTTCAGGATTTACAAGATGACTATTAGATACTCAGTTGCGGCCTGCCAGACGGATCTAGCAAATCCCGTCGATCGACGGGGCATGCGTGCGAATACGGATCGAATCTTATCGATGATCGATTCGGCAGTTGCAGGCGCGGCTCCATTTCTTCCCGTGCGCCTTATCGTCTTTCCGGAGTTCGCACACTCCGCACCGGTCTTCCCGACAGCCGCCGAATTAATACAAAAACTCGCGATCCCGATTCCAAACGAACACACCGAACGCCTGCAACAGAAAGCCAAAGAACTCGACGTTTACATTCAAAGCGGTTCCATGCTCGAGGCCGATCCGAAATGGCCTGGCCACGTCTTCAATTCGACGTGTCTCATCGGTCCTCAGGGTGTGCTCTACAAGTATCGTAAAGTCAATACGTGGATCCCGTACGAGGTCCATACCAGTCCACACGATTTGGAAGGCTATGACGAACCGCTGTTTCCGGTTGCCGATACACCAATCGGCCGCCTCGGTTGCGCCATCTGCTACGACTGGTTGTTTCCCGAAGCGTTAAGACAGTTGACCGCGAATGGCGCTGAGGTGTTGGTGCGCGTGTCGGCTTACATGGATCCATGGGGCGCAACCGAACCAATGGCGTGGTGGACGGTGGTGAACCGCTGTCGTGCGCTTGAGAATACGGCTTACGTCGTCGCTGCGAATCAGGGCGCGAGCTTGAAACACTATCCACCATATTCATGGCCGGGCGGAAGCCAGGTGGTTGACTTCGACGGTCGTCTGCTCGCGGAAGCATCGCCAGGACCGGGCGAACGGATCGTAGTCGCACCGGTAGATATTTCGGCGCTGCGACATGAGCGAGCCACGCGGCGCGGTCATCACATGTTGGCCCACCTGCGCACCGAAGCTTATCCCGTTTATCAACAACACCAGTATCCTCCGTCTTTGAGTGACGAAAGCTCAACGCAGTTGAGCTACGAGAAAAACAATCTGTTGATTGATGAGGCTAAAAAGAAGATTAGATCCTGAGGAAGATCTTGCGCCGGTAAAGAATCCACATCAGCGCCAGCCAAACCAAAACGAAGCAAATAGCAAACGCGAGTGACGCGTTCACGGGCGCGGCCCATGAGGCGAAGAGGTTAGTGTAAATCCAGGATCCAAGCGTAACTCCTCCGACTCTAATCACACCGAATAGTTCCGCCATCAACCCCGCACCAACGTAAAGCGCAATCGCATTGAGACCAAAAACCTCGAATGGCTTGGCCCAGGTGCGGTATCCCTTGATATCGATGAGCCAGTAACAGAGCGCAAGAAACTGCAGCGCCAAACCGCCGGTGAAAAGCACGTACGAACTGGTCCATAAAGCCTTATTGATTGGAAAAAAGGAATTCCACGCCCAGCCAAGAGCGATACAAACCGCGCCCAAAACAAACATTCCCGCTACTTTTTCCATGCGCGACTTTTCTGTCCGCAGCCAATGACCGGTTAAGACTCCGATCAACGTGGTGGCAAGAGCGGGAATCGTACTCAGAAGACCTTCAGGATCGTAAACTTTAGCCTGCGCCCACACGTGCTTGCCGAAGACCACACGATCGACATACGACGGCAGGCTGCCTTCTTTAGTAAGATCGCCTGCGGCAAAACCCGGCGCGGGAACAAACTTCACCAGTAACCAGTAAAACAAGAGCAAACCGATTGTGATCGCTACTTGAGTTCTAACCCTCGTGTTAAGAAATATAATTGACGCAAAGAAATAACAGACCGCGATCCGCTGCAACACACCCGGGATGCGAAGCTCTGAGAGACCGAAATACGGAAACGCGTTGAGGAATAGACCAATCGCAAAAATGATTAAGGTGCGCTTGATGACTTTCAGGTAAAGATCGCGCGTGGTGCCGCCTGTCTCAACGCGGCGGCCAAACGCGAGGGTGATTGCGACGCCAACGATGAAAAGGAAGAAAGGAAAGACGAGGTCCGTCGGCGTCCAGCCGTGCCAGCTTGCGTGTTGGAGGGGCCAATAAATGTGTGACCACGTGCCCGGGTTGTTTACCAGGACCATCCCAGCAATCGTGATTCCGCGAAAAACGTCGAGTGAGACCAGTCGATTGGTTTCAGTAGGAATCGAAGACGTTGGCATCGGCGGCGAATTCTAGCACAGGAAACTTTTCTTTGCGCCTAAGCGTCTGCGCGCGAGAAACTATCGTCAAATTCAAGGAGAGAGGATATGGATAACAACGTCGTTCCGATGATCCACGTGCCCGATGTGCGCGCGACTGTCGACTGGTACGAGAGCATTGGGTTCAAGGTCATCGCCACTTACGGCAACGAAGGTGACGGTTTTGAGTTTTGCCATGGTCTCGTTTGGAAAGGGCGAAGTGATGTTCAGCCCGGATGGCGAGACGAGCTCGAAGCACCGGCGCGAAGTTGATCTGTACGTTTATACAGACGATGTTGATGACATTTATGAGCGTCTCAAAGATCGGGTTGACGTCGTCGAAGGTCCACACAACACGTTTTATGGCGCGCGTGAAGTGATCATTCGCGATCTCAACCGGTTTTGGATCACCTTTGGTCAGGACCAGTAATCGGGGCTTCCGTACCGGCTTAGTTTGGGGAGAGGGGGCCAATCCACGGATCACACAGGTCTGCGTAATCCGTGGATAGAACCTACTTTTGCCTGGCGATTTGCTTGGGCTTTACTCGTTTTCCGGCTCGTTCGTAGTCGGTGATTAACTGGGCTTCGGCGAGCAACGCGTTGCGAAAAGACCCAAGGACCTTTAGCAGTAGATCGAGTTTACGCAAACTCTCACGCCGCGCACGTACCGTTCCGAGAAAAAACTCGAGCTGAATTCGTCGTCGACAATCAGCGATCGTCAACATGCAGTGGCCCCATTTGTACTCACCACCACGACTCGATTCAACTTCTGCCAGTATGTAAGAAGTGTGACCGGTTGATACCGATGCAAGAAACATTCGTTTTCGGAAGAAGAGTTTGTTCATGTGAGGCGAATCCTATTGAAATAATTTGCCGCTCGCGTATAATACGCACGCTCAACCTCCCTGTCAACGAAATTAGTTAAACGTCGTCCTCATACAGGATGAGAAAGAGGAATAGGAATGGACCTGCTGGACCACGTCGCAGCGAAAATCAGAGATCTGCGCGTTAGCTACAACAGCGGTGAAGGACTCTCACAGGAATCACTCGCTGCTCACTTGAAAGTCGCACCAAACACAATCTCCCGTTGGGAGACAGGAACGTATCGTCCGAGCCTCAAAGACCTCGAACGGATATCACGATTCTTCGGCGTATCGATGATGTCATTCTTACCGCCTGACATGGTCGATGAAGATGAAGACGAAAACCTCAAAGCGCTTTTGCGTACCGCAAGGCAGCTGCATCCTGCCGATCTGGAGGAGTTGAGAAGATACGCGGAGTTTCGCAGGGCGCGCGGCATCTATCAAGGGAAAGGTCGACCTCAGCCTGGTCGAAAAGGGGGAAAACACAAGTGAACACTCACAACTACTACGAAGATCTGAGACAGCTTGCGCGACAAGTGCGAGCAGAAAATGGATTGTCCTCACCACGCGTTCTCCCGAACGACCTGATGAGGATTTATGCCAGGTACGGGATCACAGTTGACGAATGGCCTTACCGGTTCAGAAATCTGAGAGGCGCCTTTATCAATGATCATCTCGGCATGACGGTGATGGTGGCGAAGGGCCTGCCGCGAGATCCAATGGTTTTCACAATGGCCCACGAATTAAAACACTTCTTTCGCGATCGCGATCTCGGCATCTCTTATTGCGACCAGTCTAACTTGAATAAGAGTTTGGAGATTGGGGCAGAGATCTTCGCCGCCGAATTGCTTTTTCCGGATCGCGATTTTGTGGCCCACATGACGAAGATGGGAATTCGAAGAGATCAATGCCTACCTAAAACACTCATTCAACTGAAGCGCGAGACCGGAACAACACTCAGCTACGCCGGCCTCGCGATAAAGGCAGAAAGGCTCGGGTTCGCTCCGTCTCATTCGTTAACTACAATAAAGACGTGGCGCCGGCTGGAAGCAGTCTATAGTTAAGCCGCGGATGAACGCGGATGAACGCGGATTTGATCTGTGCTCATCCGCGTTTATCTGTGGCTAATTGCATTCCACTTCGCTTTCGCTCGAACTATTGTTCTCACTTTTTCCGCTTTTTCGTTTG
Source organism: Pyrinomonadaceae bacterium (assembly GCA_025922875.1). Lineage (GTDB taxonomy): Bacteria > Acidobacteriota > Blastocatellia > Pyrinomonadales > Pyrinomonadaceae > PSRF01. The sequence continues at coordinate 1,478 of JAICGZ010000045.1, read as the reverse complement.
AGATCGCCCTCACGTAAATCGACATAGATATAGATAACTGGAAACCGATGGTTGCGTTCGAAGTTCGACCACAACCGGGGCGTTAAGCCCCAACGGAGAGTAATCCAGAAAGTTCGAAAACAGATGCTGGATCAGCGCCGCGTGGCCTCACAACCAGACGAAAAGCGTGAGCAGTTGTTCACCGAGCGTTATGAATCTCTGCTCGCGTGGGCTTTGCGCTTGACCAATCGGCAGCAGGATGCTGCAGAAGATTTAGTGCAGGATGCCTTTGTGCAGTTTGTGCTGGGCACAACGCCACTGGAACAGATTGAAAACATTGAAGGATACCTGAGAAGAATGTTGCGCAACATGCACGTCTCACGAATGAGTCGCTCAGCACAACACCTGTATGAATCGGCGCTCTCAGTTGCGGACTACGATTCGTTTCGCCCTGGCTGGACGGCAATTGAACCCTCGCGCCGCATGCAGGCCGCTGAAGAGCTTCATCAAATCTGTACCTACGCGTGCTTACGAAAGCAATCATCAAGAGCTGGCAGCGTTCTGATCCTGCGCTTCTTTCACGATTATCTCCCCACCGAAATCGCCCGCGTTCTAAACAGCTCGCGACATTGCGTCGACGAGTGGCAAAGGTTGGCACGTCGCGAAGCGAAGCTCTACATGGGACAGGGCCGTTTGAGATTTGTAAATGGCAAGTCTCCTCGAGCACAACGGCAGTCAGTCGCATACTTGAGATCAGATTGCGATCTGACCCTCGATCTTCGCCGGTTGATCTTCAACTCGTGTGAGGGTGATTGCCTCTCGCCGCGGGAGTTGAAGACGGTTTATTCAGAAGCGGATGCGCTTACGACTCCCAGGCTGGCTCACATTGTTAGTTGCGCATCATGTCTCGATGCAGTGAATAGTTTACTGGGCCTGCCACTGCTGGCCCAGCGTTACCAGGCTGAATTTTTCGAGTCTAAGGAGTCAACGCATGATGAAGCCGGTGATGGTGCGTCCGGTGATGGATCGGAAGATCTAACCACGAAGTTCGCGCACAAACTCCGCGAAACTCTCGAGCACAAACCTCACGAACTGCATATCGCCGTCAATGGTGTTCCCGTGAGTTCCTTTAAGGTTAGTTCGGACTCGAGTGAGCTAAATCTCAACCTGACACCCAACGAACCAGTTGAATTCGTCGAGGTTTGCAGCGAGCAGGGAGTGCTGCTCCTTCTTTTGAACATCGACCCGACGGAAGCTCGAGGTGAGCAGTGGGCCTGGATCGAATTGAGTGAGGGACGCTCGCTCGAAGCTTGTTTCAGAGACGATAACGGGCCAATTCTTCACGTGATCTATAAAGATCCGGAGCCGCGGCCGAGCAGGTCACACGTACTAAGGTGATGATTTAGAAGAATCATGTAAATCATGCCGAATCCTGAAATCCTGTAGAACAATCGTTTGCGCCTATGCCCGAAAGTTAGCTTCACAGGATTAACATGATT
>JAICGZ010000044.1 GCA_025922875.1 Pyrinomonadaceae bacterium | reverse complement strand
CTCGACGATGGCAGATTGACGGATTCGAAAGGTCGCACGGTCGACTTCAAGAACACTGTTTTGATCATGACTTCCAATCTCGGTTCGCGTGAAATTCAGGCGGCCGAGGGCGATGAAAGACAGGTGCGTGAAGCCGTCATTCAGGAACTGCGATTACACTTCAAACCGGAGTTTCTGAACCGAATTGACGACGTGGTTGTCTTCCATCAGCTCTCACGCGAACAGATTGGCCAGATCATCGAAGTCCAACTGGAGCGTCTCAGGGCGATGTTGAGTGACCGTGGCGTTACGCTGATGCTTGATCCTTCCGCAAAAGAGCTCCTGATGCGGGAAGGCTACGATCCGACTTATGGCGCCCGGCCTTTGAAGCGCGCCATCCAGTCGCTGATTCAGAACCCGCTTGCGGTCAAGCTGCTGCAAGGAGAGATTCTGCCTGGGCAGACTGTGAGAGTTTCGGCTGACGGCGACAAATTGGCGTTTAAGACCGAGGCGGCTTTTGCAACCGCATAAGAAAACATATCGGAGAACGGTGATGTCACAACAATGGAATCCGCTGCAGGATTTGATGGTGCTGCAAGATCGTATGAACAGGCTTTTTGAAGACGCGACACAACGACGCACCCAGGCGGGAACAGGAGTGGGTGACGAATTTGAGCGCGGTGATTGGACACCTGCGTCAGACATTTACGAAACGGAGTCCGGGTTTTTGATAGCGATGGACCTGCCCGGGATCAAACGCGAGGCGCTCGAAATCGACATCGATGACAATCGGTTGATAATCAGAGGAACGCGAGAGGTTGCCGAATCAAAGCAGCATCGTACTGAAAGACCGCACGGAAAATTTTTGCGTACGTTCAGTGTTCCTGGATCAGTGGACCAGGCTAAGATCGGCGCCGAATACAAAGACGGGGTTCTGCAGGTTCGCTTGCCACGACGTAGCGAGCAAAAACCGAAGAAAATAGACGTTAAGATTTCGTGAAGTAAGAGTTCAGATATGAAGAGCAAGGACCACCAGATGGAAAACGAAAACGAGCTAAGGGTAACGGATCGACGTCGCATTTCTATCGATCCCGATGGGACTGAACACGTAAACGCGGAAGCTGAACGTCCAAACCTGAAACCGACTTATGTCGAAGAACTCGAGGCCAGGACGAAGGCCGCGGAGAAACAGGTGCAGGAGGTCCAGGCGCGCTTCGATCAGTTGCGCCAACAACTGCAACGCGAGACTGACGAAACAAGACAGCGTCTGAATCGTTCAGCGGACGAACGCGCTGCCGGCGATAAAGCGAAGTTTATTTCAACGCTGCTTCCGGTTATGGACAACTTGAACCGGGCGATCGACGCCGCCTCAGAAGGCGGCACGCGAGAGGCGATCCTCGAAGGTGTTCGTGGCATCGCTGCGAGTTTCCAGTCCGCATTAACGAGTGCCGGAGTTGAGCCGATCGCGTCGGTCGGCGAAGAGTTTAATCCGGAGTTGCATGAAGCAGTCGACACGGAAGAGACCGGCAGCGACATGGACGGAAAAGTAATTGAAGAATATAGTCGCGGTTTTCGCATGGGAGATCGGTTGCTCCGCCCCGCACGAGTGAAGGTCGGACGGGCTTCCGAACAGGCAAGACAGGCCACTGAGCAATAATAGTTTGTATTTCTCTGTGCCACCTCTGTGTTCTCTGTGTCTGTGGTGATCTCAAAGAGGCAATTGACCGCGGAGACACAGAGTACACAGAGGTTTGCACAGAGAAGAAACCAATTAAGGAGAGACAAGAGTGCCGCCAAAAGATTTGAAGTTTAGAGAAGAAGCGCGCAATGCGATGCTTCAAGGTGTGGATACACTCGCGAATGCGGTGCGCGTGACGTTGGGACCAAAAGGTCGGAACGTCGTTCTGGGAAAGAGGTTTGGCTCGCCTGTGATCACCAAAGACGGTGTCACTGTGGCCAAAGAGATCGAACTCAAGAACAAGTACGAAAACATGGGCGCGCAGATGGTTCGCGAGGTCGCCGTTAAGACTAACGACAAGGCTGGCGACGGCACCACGACTGCGACAGTTCTTGCGCAGGCAATTTTCCGTGAAGGGGTGAAGAACGTGGCCGCCGGCGCGAATCCGATGTCGCTGCAACGCGGTATTCAATTGGCCACGGAACAGGTCGTTGCTGAACTTGAACGCATGTCCAAAAAAATCAAGAGCAAGGACGAACTCACGAACGTCGCAACCGTTTCAGCCAACAACGATCGCACAATCGGACAACTTATCTCCGAAGCTATGGCGCAGGTTGGCAACGATGGAGTTGTTACAGTCGAAGAATCCAAGACGTTGCAGACCGAGCTCGACATAGTCGAAGGAATGCAATTCGATCGCGGCTATTTATCTCCGTACTTTGTTACCAACGCCGATCGCATGGAAGCGGTTCTAGACGAGCCCTTCATTTTGCTTTACGAGAAAAAGATCTCCGCGATGCGCGATCTTCTGCCCTTGTTGGAACAAACAGCAGGATCCGGACGCGCCTTGCTTATCATCGCGGAAGATATTGAAGGCGATGCACTGGCGACGCTGGTCGTAAATCGACTCCGTGGAACTATCAAAGTGTGCGCGGTGAAAGCTCCTGCGTTCGGTGACCGGCGCAAAGCAATTCTGGAGGATCTGGCTACCCTGACCGGTGGACAAGTCATCACCGAGGATCTCGGCATCAAGTTAGAGAACGTAACAATTGACGACCTTGGCACGGCAAAACGTGTGATTGTAGACAAAGACAACACCACTATTGTCGAGGGTGGAGGAGATCCCAAAGCAGTGCAGGGCCGCGTCGCGACTATTCGCAAACAGATCGAAGAAACCACGTCTGACTACGATCGTGAAAAACTTCAGGAACGCCTGGCGAAACTCGCAGGGGGCGTGGCAGTGGTGCGTGTGGGCGCGCCGACGGAAACGGCAATGAAAGAGATCAAGATGCGTGTCGAGGACGCGCTGAATGCCACGAGAGCTGCGGCCCAGGAAGGAATTGTAGTCGGAGGAGGCGTTGCACTGCTGCGCGCATCCAGAGTTCTCGATAATCATGAATATGAGGACCCGGACATCCGTACGGGAGTGAACATAGTGCGTCGCGCGTTGCAGGAACCGATCCGGCGTATCGCTGAAAATGCGGGTATCGAAGGCGCTGTGGTCGTTGGTGAAGTACAACAGTTGAAAGGAAACAGAGGTTTCAATGCAGTGACAGGTCAGTTTGAAGATCTTTCGGCTGCTGGAATCATCGATCCAACTAAAGTAGTACGCACTGCTTTACAGAACGCTGCGTCGATCTCAGGACTGCTTTTAACTACTGAAGCTGCTGTAACTGAACTGCCCGAGCCGAAGAAAAGCGGCCCGCCAATGCCGGGTGGCGACGATTACGATTATTAAAGAACGACGAGGCATCGAACGCCTCCGATGCCTCTATCGTTCAATCAAATTGAAAAAGTCGATCAACGGCAAGAAAATTGCAGGGATAATCGCGCCGGGATTGTTATTGCATTGAAACGCAACGGCGCTTATTCTGACGACATCCAAGTCCAGCAACTTGGATCTGAACGAGTTGTTTGAAAGTTGAGTGTTATCGTCGCACGAATTGCTGATCTGATGAATGCGGCGGTCGTAAAAAAAGATATGGTTGATTTAGGTTCATACAAAGACAAATTTGGCGATAGCGGCCAGCGCATTCTGGAACATGCGCTGAACGAATCCCGCCGTCGTGACCAGAACTTCGTCTCCGTGGAGCATATCCTTCAGGCTTTGACTGTCGAGGAGCCTGATATGTTCAACTCTGCCATGCGCGAGTTATCGCTCGACCCTGTAGTGGTCAAAATGGCTATTGAGAAACGGCTCAGTAGCAGCCGGCAGCAACATGTCGGCAAGGGATTTCGCATTGGTCCCGACACTACAGACCTGTTCAAGCGAGCGATGGATCGTGCTCGAACTCAGGGACGCAAAACAATTGAAGCAACAGACATCTTTGAAGCCTTGAGCAGTCACGACAGTCTGTTCGTCGATGTCTTACGAAACATGGGAGCAAATCCCGAAGCGGTCGTTGAAAACGTACGAGCGCAGGTACAAAAACGGGAACAGGAAGAAGAGCAGAACAGAAAGAAGTTTGAACTTCCACCTTATCTGAAACACTTCGGAGTCTCACTCAACCGATTGGCGCGTATCGACAAGATTCCGCCTACCATCGGACGCGAAAAAGAAATTCAACAGATAATCGAGATCCTCTGCCATCGTGAGCGTGCAAACTCTCCGATGTTAGTTGGCGAACCAGGTGTCGGCAAAACTGCTGTCATCGAAGGACTCGCACGTCTGATCGAATTGGAACCTGAAAAGGTTCCGGCGCGTTTGCGTGGTTCCCACATCGTTCAACTGCAAATGGGCGGCATCGTCGCGGGCACAATGCTGCGCGGCATGTTTGAAGAACGAATCAAGGGAATCATCGACGAGGTCAAAGAACGCGACAACCTGATCCTGTTCATCGACGAAGCGCACACGATCATCGGCGCCGGCGCGGCTCTCGGTACGTCTTCGGACGCTGCCAACATGTTCAAATCAGCGCTCGCTCGCGGCGAGATGCGCATCATCGGTGCGACTACGCTTTCCGAATACAAAGAGTACATCGCGGACGACGAAGCGCTTGCGCGACGTTTCCGGATGGTGAAAGTGGTCGAACCCTCGATTAACGAAACGAGGGAGATCCTGCTGGGTCTTCGTCCACGTCTCGAGAAGAACTACTCAGTCAAGATCTCCGATGCGGCAATCAACACTGCGCTGGAGATGGCGCCTAAGTACATTCGCAATCTCCATCTTCCCGACAAGGCTATCGGCTGTCTCGATACCGCGGCTGTGAAGGTCGAGATTAACGAACCGCAGAAGATGGTGGTCCAGCCTGAGCACGTCATCGACGTAATCTCGCAGGAGTCGCGTATTCCGCGCGACATGATCTTCCGCGATACGAGCGATCGTTTCGCGATGACTGAAGCAATGTTGGGCCGTCGTGTGATTGGACAGAAGGATGCGATCAAGGCGGTTGCGCAGCGTTTGCGATTGAATAAAGGTCCGCTGAAAGAGTCGCACTACAAACCCGATGGTGTGTTGCTGTTTCTTGGTCCGACCGGCGTCGGTAAAACCGAGTTGGCGAAAGCTGTTGCTGAGTTCATGTTTGGTGACGAAGAAAAGATGGTTCGCATCGACATGTCTGAATACAGTGACGGCACCGTGAGCATCGAGAAGCTGATCGGTATGCCACGCGGAATCGTCGGCTCTGAGCGAGGCGGAATCCTGACTGAGCAACTGCGCGAGAATCCGTATACCGTGCTGCTGCTCGACGAAGTCGAGAAAGCTTCGCCTTACCTGATGAATCTTTTCCTTCAGGCTTTTGACGAAGGTTGGTTGACGGATGGACGCGGCAAGAAGGTTTACCTGTCAGACGCGATCATCATCATGACGTCTAATCTCGGTTCGGAGAGCTTTAAGAAGTTTGAGAAACCTTTGGGCTTCGGCACCAAGACTGCTTCGGACTTCCGTGCAGTAAAGAACGAGGTGATGAAGGCTTCCGAGCAGCGGTTCTCACCGGAATTTCGCAACCGCATCGATGAGATTATCGTGTTCTCGCCATTGACGATGGACGAAGTACGACAAATTGCGAAGCTCTATCTCGAGAAACTTCGCCGGCACATGGAGCGGCAGGGTAAGCTGGTTGACGTCACCGAGGCAGCAGTGAACCTGCTGACTGAAAACGGTTACAACACCGCTTACGGCGCACGCTTCCTGAAACGTCACATCGATGAGAAAGTGAAACTGCCGATCACCGCTTTGTGGAAAACGTCTTCACGATTCCGGGTTGATGTTGAGAATGGGGAAGTCGTCGTGAAGCCCGACGGCGGCCCCAAACCCGAGTTCAATTGAGACATGATTACAGGATTTTACAAGATGGACATGATTCATCTTGTAAATCCTGAAATATCCTGTGTAATCCTGTAAAAATGATCCTCGTCTTAATACTGTCTTTGCTACTTGCGCAGACCCCTGCCTCCATTGACGACAAATCCCAACAAATAATTGATCGCGCAATTCAGGCTTTGGGAGGCGAGAAGTACCTGAACGTTCAAACCGTTATCGGCAAAGGTTTTTACACCGCCTTCCGCGACGGTATGTCTCAACTCCCCGCACGCTTTCTCGATTACATCGCCTATCCGGATTCTGAACGCACAGAGTTCACCGGCTCCGGAATTCGCACCATACAGACTAACGTCGGCGACACTGGATGGATGTTTGACGGTTCGGTAAAGAAAATTTCCGATCAGACGCCCGCGCAAGTCGAGGATTTCAAACGTGCAATGAAGACGGGTGTGGAATATCTGCTGCGCGGCTTTTGGAAAAAAGAAGGCGGCAAGATTACTTACGTCGGGCGGCGCGAGGCTGGTTTGGCGAAACGCAACGAGACTATTCGTCTTACCTATCCGGACGGTTTCTGGATCGAATACGAGTTTGGGGCGAAGGATTTTCTGCCCAACAAGATCATCTACAAACGCAATCGCAAAGATCCCGACACCGGCGATATGGTCGAGACGACCGAAGAGGATCTGCTACTGAAATACATCACGGTCGATGGTATAACCGCGCCCTGGGTGATCGATCACTTCATCAACGGAAAGCAATCCACGCGAATTAACTACGAGTCGATCCAGTACAACCAAAGGTTCCCCGACAATCTCTTCACCAAACCCGACAACGTGAAGAGCATTAAATAAGCCGCGTTCATCTGCGGCCTACATCGCTAATCCACCATCCACCTGAATCACCTGCCCGGTGATGTAACGAGCGTCGTCGGAAAGCAGAAACGCCGCGATGCGCGCGACTTCATCCGGTTCTGCAAAGCGCCCTAGCGGAATCTGCTCGCGGATCTTCGTCTGGTACGTTTCGTCAAGCTTCCCTGCCATGTCCGTCGCCACCATGCCCAGCGCCAGCGCGTTGACCGTGACGTTGCGGCTCGCGACTTCTTTCGCGAGTGCTTTCGTTAGACCAACCATTCCCGCCTTTGATGCGGAGTAGTTTGATTGTCCGGCCATTCCGACCGCGCCGCTGATCGAGGAGATATTGAGGATTGAACCACCCGTATCCTGACGAAGCATCGTGCGCAAGGCTGCTTTCGCAAAATTCCATGAGCCCTTGAGATTTGTATTGAGCACTTCGTCCCAGTCCTCTTCTTTCATTCTCAGGATCAGATTGTCGCGCGTGATGCCGGCATTGTTGACGAGAAAATCGATACGCCCAAAAGCATCCTTAACTTGCTTGACCATCTCCGCTGCCGCTTCTGTGTTGGCGACGTCGCATTGCACCGACAGGGAGCGAACTCCCAGCGACTCGAGCTCGCTCTTGAGACTCTCAGCCGCATCGGCACTTTTCGCATAATTGAACGCGACATCAGCGCCGCGTAGCGCAAGCTCGAGCGCAATTGCGCGACCGATGCCGCGCGTGCCGCCAGTCACGATTGCCACGCGGCCGGCAAATGGTTTTTGATCAGACAAATTCAGTTCTCCTTAACACGGTCCAACTGATCCGTATTCATCCGTGTAAATCTGTGGCACTATAATCCAACCTATGCTTGATCTCAATTACGTCAGAGAGAACATCGACAAAGTGCGCGAGGCGCTCAATGCGCGCCGTGCGGATACAACAGCGCTCGACGATTTCACACGCGCCGACGAAGAACGGCGCCGCGTCATTGCCGAATCCGATCAACTGAATGCGCAACGCAACGCTTCGAGTCGTGAGATCGGCGCCTTGATGAAAGAAGGTAAAAAGGAGGAAGCCGAAGCTCGTCGCGCCCAGGTCGCCGGGCTCAAAGATCGAATTAGCGAACTCGATCAGTTGCGAGAGCAGACCGAGACCCGGATGCGTGATCTACTGTCGACGCTTCCCAATATTCCTCACGCAACTGTACCGGTGGGCGCGGATGAGTCGGACAACGTCGAGGTTCGTCGCTGGGGCACGGCGCCGGAGTTTGCTTTCGAACCCAGGGACCACATGGATCTTGGCACGGCTCTCGGCATTCTCGATCTCGAGCGCGCGACAAAGATCGCTTCGGCGCGTTTCGCGATTCTGAATGGCGCCGGTGCGCGGCTTGAACGTGCTCTCGTTAACTTCATGCTCGACGTCCAAACTCGCGAGCATGGTTACCTCGAAACACTTCCGCCTTTCATCGTCAATCGAGGATCATTATTTGGAACAGCACAGTTGCCAAAGTTCGAAGCCGATCTTTTCAAGCTTGAAGACCCGCGCGAGCTCTTTTTGATCCCAACTGCCGAAGTGCCGGTCACCAACTATCATCGCGAAGAGATCCTCGACGCTTCACAACTGCCAATCCGTTGGGCCGCTTATACTCCGTGCTTCCGCTCTGAAGCCGGCAGCTACGGCCGCGACACCCGCGGAGTGATCCGACAACATCAGTTTGAAAAAGTCGAACTGGTGAAATACTCACTGCCGGAGAACTCTTACGAAGAGCTCGAGTCGCTGACCCGCGACGCGGAGATGATTCTGCAAAAACTCGGTCTTCACTATCGAGTCGTCGCGCTTTCAACTGCTGATCTCGGCTTCGGCTCTGCTAAGACTTACGACATCGAGGTGTGGCTGCCGTCGCAGAATACGTTTCGTGAGATCTCTTCATGCTCGAACTACGAAGCGTTCCAGGCGAGGCGCGCTCAGATCCGTTTCCGTAGAGGCGGTGGAGCCAAGCCGGAGTTTGTGCACACGCTGAATGGATCGGCTTTGGCGGTGGGTCGTACGTGGATAGCAGTGCTGGAGAACTACCAGCAAGAGGACGGATCTGTGATTGTTCCTGAAGCGCTCAGGCCCTACGTAGGAGTAGACAGGATTGACAAGATTTTTCAGGATTGACATGTAAATCCTGTAAAAATCCTGTCAATCCTGTCTTAAGAGCCGCTACTTGACACGTATGTCGTACGGCATCAACAGCATCGACTCACCGTTCTTCATTCGATCCATCAACGCCATATAACGCAACGCTCGCCGCGCATCTTCAGGCAACGCCGCGAATATTGCGCGTTGCTGTTCGACTTGCGTGTTTGAATTCTCGTTACCGCCACTCAACAACTGCTGCAGGAACGTGGTCGGATAAGGCAGGATCACGCGCTCGACACCCTTCTCCGCTGGTATCTTCGCGAGTTGTTTCGCAACGTCGATGGCCTTATCAAGTCCGCCAAACTCATCCACGAGGCTTCGATCCTTTGCCTGCGCTCCTGTCCATACGCGGCCCTGTCCGACAGAATCGATAAATCCGGTATCTTTGTTGCGACCCTTTGCTACTTTCGGTACGAAGTCCTGGTAGTAAGTCGTCTTCATCCACTCTTCAAACTTTGCACGCTCTTCGTCGGAAAACTTTTCAGTCGCGCGAAACATTCCCGACGTCTTGCCACGCAACACGTACTCGTTCGAGATTCCGAGCCAATCGTAGAACCCACGCATCACCGGCTTGCCCCCTACGACACCAATCGATCCCGTTATCGTCGAAGGCTGAGCAATAATCCTCGAAGCACTCGCCGAGATGTAGTAACCCCCCGACGCTGCAACGTCACTCATCGAAACCACCACCGGCTTCTTCTGGTTCGCTGCTTCCACTGCACGCCAGATTATGTCTGACGCAAGACCGGAACCTCCCGGGCTATCGACGCGCAACACGACCGCCTTGATCGATTTGTCCGCAGCGGCATCGTTAAGAGCTTTAACAACCGTGTCAGAGCCGATTGATTGATCGCCCGAAGGACTGTTTTCAGAACTACCTGATCCGATTTCGCCGGTTGCATAGATCACGGCGATCCGCTCTCCCTTGTTGAGTCCGAGCGACTCAGGAGAAACATCTCTGTAATCCCCGCCGCGTACAGCCACAAACGAATCAGTGTCTTTGTAGCCCAACAACTTCTTCAACTGCTTCTCGACCTCGTCTTTATAAAGCGTCTCGTCGATAAGACCTGCTTCCTTCGCCTTGATCGCGTTATACGGAGCATTGTCGATCAGCGTGCGCACTTCCTCGGGCGTCTTGCGACGCGCCTGCGCGATCGTGTTCACGTAACGATTGAAAAGATCGTCAAGCATCGAGTTGATGTATTCGCGGTGGGCGTCAGTCATCTCCTTTTGCGTGAACATGTCGCCCGCGCTTTTGTATTTGCCGATCTGATAAATGTCGGGATAGATACCGAGCTTATCCAGCGAGCCGCGGAAGAACATCACGTCGGCGGCGAGTCCATTGATGAACAACTCGCCCGGAGGAGGAACAATGATTTTGTCGCATGCGGTCGCGATGTAGTATTCCTTGTTCAAGCCCAACTCGATGAACGCATAGACAGGTTTACCCGACGAGCGGAAGTCAGTGATCGCGTCGCGGATCTCTTCAGCTTTTCCCCAACCAACTCCGGAGAAGTTGACGTCGAGCAGGATGGCCTTGATTCGTTTGTCGACCTTTGCCTTCTTAAACTGCATCACCAAACCGGTGAGCGACTGATCCGGCCCGCCAAAAACTTTCTTAAATGGATCGTCGGGACTGTAGTCGGGCAGCGAGCCGGCGACGCGCAGCGTGAGCACACTGTTGTCGCGAATGCTTGGTTCGCCTTTGCGCAGTGCCGCCCAGAGCAATGCGATACCGAGAATGGCGACTAAAACCAGTCCGCCTAAAATTCCGAATATGATTAAGAGTGTCTTTCGTGTTCCTGACATTTCAAATCCTCAGTTTTTTGGTAGATGTGAGTACGTAATGGGCCGAGAAAAGGTTTAACCACAGATTACACAGATCTGCGTACGATCCAGCCGCCGCCGACAACTTCATCACCGCGATAAAAGACCGATGCTTGTCCCGGCGTGATCGCGCGCTGTGGCTCGTCAAAGACGATACGCGCACGCTGATTCTCGAGCGGAGTGATTGTGGCCGGCGCTGCTGTGTGACGATAACGCACTCGCACTTCGGCACGCACGGGTTCGCGCGGATCATCAAAAGCGATCCAGTTAACGTTGGCAACTGTGAACTCGCTGCTTAATAACTCCTCTGACGAGCCCGCCGTTACCCGATTGTTACCGGCATCGATCGAGATCACGTACAACGGCTTCTCATCTGCGATACCGAGACCGCGACGCTGTCCGATCGTGTAACGGTGAACTCCTTCATGCCGGCCGATGACGCGCCCACTCGTGTCAACTATTTCACCCGCACCTGGGAGACGCTCAGTCGCATCTTCCGCTTCAAGATAACGATCGATGAAGCCGGCATAATCACCATCCGGCACGAAGCAGATTTCCTGCGATTCCTTCTTCTCCGAAACTCCAGTCAGCCCGTGTTGCCGCGCCGCGTCGCGCGCCTCCGGCTTCGACATCTCGCCAAGCGGAAACAGCGCTCGCGACAACTGCTCCTGCGTCAACTCCCAAAGAAAATACGACTGGTCCTTCTGGTGGTTTTGCCCGCGCAGTAATTTGTAACGATTGGTGCTCGCGTCAAACTCAACCCGTGCGTAGTGACCAGTGGCGACTTTCTCGCACCCCAAACTCAACGCGAGTCGATCTAAAGACGCGAATTTCAAACGGCTGTTGCATGACACGCACGGTATCGGCGTCTCACCGTTGAGATAGCTGGAGATGAATGGTTGAACCACGTCGCGCTCGAAGTCGCGTTCGAGATTCAATACATAAAAAGGAAACGCGAGCTCTTCAGCGACGCGACGCGCGTCGTAAACATCGTCGAGCGAGCAGCAACGTGAAGGGAGCGGGTCGCCGTTTTCGTCAACATTGATACCGCGCCGCTGATCCCACAGCTGCATCGTAAAGCCAACCAGTTCGTGGCCCTGCTCTTTTAATATTGCCGCGGCTGCGGAAGAATCCACGCCGCCACTCATTGCTACAGCGATCTTCATACTGCTTTGACGCGCCTTTTGTGCCCCTTTGAAGCGAATGTTAAGATGCCCGCTCTGTTAAGAAAATGCCGCAGCGGGCAACAGACAAGAATACATTTTTTTAAAACTTTCCCGCAAAGGCGCAAATGCAAAGAAATGCCTGAAAGCGCAATTGAGGAATATAGAGTCGCGACTGAGCCGTATTATCTGCCTGTGGGCAGGGAGGTCGAACTGTTCGAAGCCGCTCATGCTGCAAGACTTCCGGTCATTCTCAAGGGTCCGACTGGATGTGGCAAGACTCGGTTTGTCGAGCACATGGCGTGGCGTCTCGAACGCCCGTTGATCACTGTTGCCTGTCACGAAGATCTCTCGTCGACCGATCTTGTCGGACGGTTCCTGTTAGAGGGTGATGAAACCATCTGGCATGACGGGCCGCTGACTTCCGCTGTTCGCAACGGAGCTATCTGCTACCTCGACGAAGTGGTCGAGGCGCGCAAAGACACGGTCGTGATCATTCACCCGTTGACCGATCACCGTCGCCGCTTGCCGATCGAAAAGCGTGGGACGATCGTCGAAGCGCCGTCGGATTTCATGCTGGTGGTTTCTTACAATCCGGGTTATCAATCGATATTAAAGGATTTGAAACAGTCGACGCGGCAGCGGTTCGTCGCGATCGAGTTTGACTATCCGCCACCGGAAATGGAAGCGGAAATTGTTGCGCGCGAAGGCGGGGTTGATGAAGGCACGGCGCGCGATCTTGTTTTGATTGGACAAAAGGTCCGCAACCTTCGAGGTCACGGTTTGGAAGAAGGTGTCTCCACACGGCTACTGATCTACGCTGCACAACTCATTGCGCTCGGTATTCCTCCAATCGATGCCGCCGACGTCGCGATGTGCTCGCCTATCACCGACGATCGCGAACTGCAACGCAGCATCCGCGAGATCGTAACCACAGTGATTTAACACCTTACTTTGCCCCTTTGCGCCTTTGCGGGAAATTTGTTTGAAGTATGTCCGAAGAGCAACATCAATCTGCTGAGCGCCAGTCGTTTCTCGAGCTCACACGCAGTCTCACCGGCTTGCCGCTCGATCAGGCGGCGGCAGTAGTCGAGACGAGCGCGGCGATCGCAAGCGTTTCACTGCGCGCCGGCATTGAGTTTCTGCGTGCGGCACCCGCCGCCGCACACATTTTGCAGCCGTCGGAATTGCGCGCCTGGGGAGACATGGGCCGCCGTATCGCAATGGCCGACTACGAATCGGCAATCGCGTTTTTCGCGGAGGGCGTCGAGCCACTTCGAAGCGTAACGCCTGAGCTTCGCTCTGCTCTCTTCGTGTTGTGCACACGACAGATGGTTCTTTCGACAGCGATTGGTCGCGAGACTCTTCAATCGTTTCCATCTTTAGCTGCTGAGATCGATAACGACGAACTCCTCCGCGCGATTCTCGACATCGCCACTGAAATAGCGCGGCGATCCGCAAAACACAGCGCGGAGTTTCTCAACGCCAGCAGAACTGTTTCGCGCGAACTCAACCGTTTTCACGATCCAAATCTGACTTCAACCGCACTCGCCGTCGCAGGTGCTTTCGCTTCACGAGCTGGAGGGATTGCCGCCGATGCATGGGCCATGATTCCCGAGGCGTTAGCCGAACTCTCACCTGCTGATGCGATACGTTTGCTTACGACCACGCACAACTTTCTCGAACGTGGAGGCGGAGCCGCTCTCCACATCCTCGTGGCAGGTGGGGAGATTCTGCGCCGTGCGCCTGAGATCTTCGACGAATGGATCGCGCTGCTGTGGGTTGTGGCCACGCATGGTAACGCTAGTTTGGTAGCCTTCGTTCGCAGCAGTCCCGGGTTTGTTCGATTACTAAGCTCGGATGTAAACCGCGCTCCAGCCATCGATCTTTCACTTCGCGTGTTGGCTCTCACAAAAGAGATTGCGGCAGTCGACAGTGAGGCCGCTTTAGCGTGTTTCCGTTCGAGTTCGCGCGCGTTGCGCACTGTTTCGATCGAACAGTTCGAAGCCTGGGCGCGTCGTGGTCTGACGTCGGGACGTAGTGATTCGCGCGCGCGTCGTAGTTACTTTTCACTCGAAACGCGTGGAAGTTACGAAGCATTACTCAGCGGCAGCGCTGGTTTGGCGCTCGATTCAGTTCAACATCTGCTCCGGCTTTACGTCGAAGCACTGACCGGACGTGAAGTCGAGATCGCGCCACTCGCCGCCGTGCCGGATGAAGCACGGATCGATGATGGGCAAACAATTCACTTGCCGTCGCTGGTGAATGAATTTGGCGATGACGATCTCGATTTCAGGTTGTACAAAGTGCTGGCGGCGCACGCCGCTGGACAGATCGAGTTTGGCACTTACGCGCGTGGCGGAATGTTGCCGGCGGCACACGCGTCGATTGCGGCGGCTTACTCAAAAGAGAATGTCGATGCGCTGGATGCTTTTGCGATTGCCGACGAAATCGTTCAGCTGCGCGAGGGCGAAGAGAAAGCGCAGCAAACCACAAAAGCGACAGAAGAGCCTGGCTATCGTGATGTGCTAAAACTTTTTCCCCAACCGCAGCTCGCACGCCGCGTCTTTGGAACTCTCGAAAACGGTCGCATCGATCGACGGCTCCGGCGTGCGTATCGTGGTCTGGGTCGCGACCTCGATTTGATTCGGCAACACCTCAGCCGCAGTCGTCCGCGCATAACAGAATTACCGAGCTCTCTCGTTCCCTTTGAATTGCTTTTTCAAGTCACGATGCTGGGTGGAGCGCGTGATGATGCTCGCGTTGCCTACGGCCAGATCGTTTCGGAGTTGGAGACGATTGTCAGCGAGTATCTTTCACGCGAGCACACAACCGTCGCTGATACGTTGATGGCCACCAGTCGCGTTTACGATCTGTTTCAATCGGTCGTGCCGGTTGATGATTCAGTGCAGCAGGTTGAGGCTCCCGAAGATCAATCCGAATCAGACGACGACTCGGCTGCGACCGAGAGGATGAAGCAACGGCAAGCTGAGCAGATGCCGCAACGCCGTGACGCGCGCGAGCTGTTCAATGCGTGGAATGATCCTTCAGCGGAAGGCGATCCTGACGAGCTCGCGGGCGCCGAAGCATGGTCCGAAGCTGAGACTCCGGAGCAGGTGCTCGCTGAAGGCGAGGTGGCTTATAACTACGATGAATGGGATCGCGAACTCACCGATCACCGGCTTGGCTGGTGCCGCGTAGTTGAAAAGAAAGTGAAGCATGGGGACCGTAATTTCGTCGATCAAACGAAAGAACGGCACAAGGGTGTGATCTCGTCGATCCGGCATCAGTTTCAGTTGATGAAGCCGGAGAACCTCACGCGCGTCACGAACGAAGTTGATGGCGAAGAGTTTGATCTGAATGCCGTGATTGATTACGTGATCGACCGCCGCGCGGACGGGCAGCAGTCAGAACGAATTTACACGAAGCGGATCCGCCGTCGTCGTGACGTTGCGGTGTCGTTCCTGCTGGACCAGTCGTCTTCCACTGCGCGCACGATCGGCCGTCATCCATTACAGCCGTACACGCGTCCCGGACGTCGCATCATTGAGATCGAGAAAGAAGGGCTCGTGTTGATGAGCGAAGCGCTCGAGGCTGTCGGAGATATCTATTCGATCAATGGATTCACTTCCGAGGGGCGGCGGAACGTAAAGTTCTATGTAGTGAAAGACTTTGACGAGAAATACAGCGACGAAGTGAAACGTCGTATCGGCGGCATCAACTATCAAAACAACACTCGACTTGGTGCTGCGATTCGACACGCCACAGCGAAGCTCGCCAAACAGGACGCGCGGACGCGACTACTGATCGTGCTTTCCGATGGGCGCCCGTACGACCACGACTACGGCGACGCTCGCTACGCGCGCGAAGACACGCGCGAGGCTTTGCGACAGGCGAAGAACGAAGGTATCACGCCCTTCTGCATCACGATCGACCGAGAGTCGGAGGCTGAGCTACGTGATCTGTATGGAGAAGTCGGCTACACGATCATCGACGACGTGCTATCTCTACCTGAACGCCTCCCCGGCATCTATCGCCGGCTGACTACATAACACGGATAACACGGGTCTATCCGTTATTAATCCGTGTTATCCGTGTTACCCCAACCTCCACCACCAGGCGTCTCTATGCGAATGCGGTCCCCGGCCTTCAATTCGTGCGAGCCTTTCGATGCAATTCGGTATTTCTTCTTTTCTGAAATGATCTCGTTAACGCCAGTCGCCCCGTCTTCACCGCCAAACAATCCATACGGCCCGCGCTTGCGACGATCGCACAACAGCGACATGCGCGCGGGAACAAGCGTCTCGATCTCGCGCACGACACCGTCGCCACCCCGATGCTCGCCTGCACCGCCCGAACCCTTGCGCAGTCGATACTCGCGCACGCGCAGGGGATAAGCATACTCGAGCGCCTCAGCCGGCGTGTTCATGCTATTCGTCATGTGCGTGTGCACGCCGCTCATCCCGTCAGACGACGGCCGCGCGCCCATACCACCCGCGACGGTCTCGTAGTACGAAAACTCCTGGCCGTTCCGCGAATCGATGCCACCGATGGTGAGATTGTTCATCGTGCCCTGGCTCGCCGCGGGTATTCGATCGGGTAAGGCGTTCGCCAACGCTCTGAATAAAACATCCACGATGCGTTGCGAGGTTTCGACATTCCCACCAGCCACAGACGCGGGTGGATTTGCATTGACCACCGTTCCACGCGGCGCGATCACTTCAATTGGTTCCATCAATCCCGCGCTCGCCGGCACTTCACCATCAACCAAACAACGAAACACGTATGAAACGGCCGAGACCGTGATTGCTTCGACAGCGTTGATCGCGCCGGTCACTTGCGGCGCACTGCCTGTAAAGTCAACGAGCGCCTGTTCGCCCTCGATCGAGATGCGCACTTTTATCGCTACCGCACGATCCTCGACGCCATCGTCATCCAACGCATCCTCCGCTTCATACTCACCGTCGGGAATCGAAGCGATCGTGTATCGCATCAGGCGCGCAGAGTAGTTGATGAGTTGCGACGCGTATTCACTCACCTCTTTCTCGCCGCGCCGCTCGATGATCTCTAAAAGACGAGCGGCGCCGGTTTTCAACGAACCGATCTGCGCATCGAAATCACCACGACGTTCGACGTTTCCGCGAACGTTCGCCAGCAACAGGCGCATCGTGTCGCGATCGAGAACTCCGTTTCGCACGAGACGGATCGGCGGAATGCGTATTCCTTCGCCGTAAATGTCAGCGGCAAGGCCCATGGAGCCCGGCGTCGCTCCGCCGATATCGGCGTGATGTGCGCGATTAGCGACGTAAAAAAATATGCGCGGTCCAATTGCTATCGGCATGACGAGTGTGACGTCGGGCAGATGCGTTCCGCCTGCGAATGGATCGTTGAGGGCCACAACGTCGCCGGGCGCGAGTTTGATTTCAGCGAGCGCTGCGGCGACGGCCATGGGCATCGATCCGAGATGCACCGGCATGTGATCGCCTTGCGCAATCACGCGTCCTTTTGCGTCGAAGACGGCGCATGAGTAATCGCGACGCTCTTTGATGTTTGGTGAAAACGCGGTGCGCCGCAGCGCGACACCCATCTCTTCCGCGACGGAAGTAAACAGTGCACGGTAAATCTCGAGTGTTGTTGGATCGAACATATTGGACACGATGTACAAGATCTTTCAGGATTGACAAGATTCATGTTCATCTTGAAACATCTTGTAAATCCTGTCTAATAATCAAATTGCCGAACTGATCTACACGTGCATTCGCTTCCGAGGGTATCAACGTCGTCGCCGAGTACTCCGTCACGATGCATGGCGTTTGAAGTTTTGCGCCGCTACGGAGTTCATCTCGCTTGTACAACGCAACGCTGACTTTGCGTCCGTTGAGATGCGCGGTTACGTTGCCGTGCGGTTTTCCCCTGGTGGTTTCAATCTTCCTTTGCGGCAGCTTTTCAACCAAACCAAACGATCTCAAACGCGCACTCACTATCTCGATCTCACTCTCTTCCTGAGCGTAACCGTAACGTTCGCGATGCGCTCGATGAAACGCACGCGCGAGATCCCCGGCCGTGTCCCTCACCTCCAACTCGAACGACTGCCCGCGATAACGCATCGCCAGCGAACGTTCGTGCCGCTGCTTTGAACGTAGAAACCCCTCGGCACGCAACAACCTCGCGGCCTCCCTCTCCAACTCACTAAACACTCTTCCGAGTTTCGAAATCGACTTTGCTTCGTAAGTAAACATCACCGTGCGGCTCTGGTCCTTTATCACGTCCGCAACCAAGACGCCGACGGCGGAAAGCGCACCCGGAGCCACCGGCGCGATGATTGTTGGAATCCGAAGCGCGCGGGCCAGCTCAACCGCATGCAAACCTCCAGCGCCGCCGAACGGCAATAGCGCAAACTGTCTCGGATCGTGGCCGCGTTCGACAGAAATATATCGTAACGCTCGTTCCATATTT
The DNA here is from genome assembly GCA_025922875.1 of Pyrinomonadaceae bacterium. Classification (GTDB taxonomy): domain Bacteria; phylum Acidobacteriota; class Blastocatellia; order Pyrinomonadales; family Pyrinomonadaceae; genus PSRF01. The sequence goes on along the minus strand of JAICGZ010000044.1, from coordinate 11,022 downwards.
GTGTTTGCAACTGATAGCACTCCTTCGGCAGCGTTAGTGATGCTGACTCGTTTACCCGACACTCTGCTCAAATCGTCCGCCAGCTTCTGCATCGCTTCGCGGGCGCGCTCTTCGTCAAGCTTGAATTCTCCGCCTAACAAACCTGTGCCTCCGAAGTGCCCGAGCACGACGTGGGCGTCAGTCACAGTCGGCAATAACGAGCGTCCATAACAAGCTGGTCCAGGATCGGCTCCCGCTGACTCTGGTCCAACACGCAACGAGCCACCTTCGTCCACTCGCGCGATCGATCCTCCGCCTGCGCCAACGGTATGGATGTCCATAACGGAAACAGCCACCGGCAAGCCGGCAACCGTCGCCTCGTTCGTCGTGCGAATCGCGCCGCTATCACACAACGCAACGTCGGTTGACGTTCCGCCCATATCAAACGTGATGACGTTTTGAATTCCAGCCGACTGGGCCGCGCGCAAAGCGCCGACGACACCACCCGAAGGCCCGGAAAGAATCGTGCGCACGGGCTCGATCGCCGCGGCGTCAGCAGAGATGCTGCCGCCGGAAGATTGCATCACGCGCAGGTTCAGCTTTGTTTCACCGCTGAGTCGCTTCAGATAGCGGCCCATCAATGGTTGGAGATAAGCATTGATAACGACTGTCGACGTACGTTCGTATTCACGATACTCAGGCAGGATGCGACTGGATATCGACAACGGCACATCGAGCGGCGCGAGCGATAAAGCAATCCGCTCCTCGTGTTCCGGATGCAGAAAAGAAAAGAGCAAAGAGATCGCGACTGCTTCCACACCCGCTTGCTTCAGTTTGTTAACGAGCGTTCGCAGCTCACGCTCATCAAGCGGCTCAAGCACTTCGCCCGAAGCAACAACACGCTCGCCGATACCTAACCTGAGTTCATTAGAAACAAGCGGCGGCGGTTTGATCGCGTTGAGGTTGTAAAGCTCCGGCCGCGCCTGGCGTCCGATCGCAAGCACGTCTTCGAAACCTTTCGTGGTGACAAGCGCGATACGCGCACCGCGACGTTGGAGCAAAGCGTTAGTACCGACAGTTGTACCGTGAACAACTTCGATCTGATCGAGTCGAGAATCAGTCTCAGCGCAGATACGCTCGAGTCCCTGGCGAATTGCAAGCGAAGGATCGGAAGGTGTGGAAGGAAGTTTGAAGAGTTGAAGACGACCGTCTCGTTCAAAGACAAAATCGGTAAACGTGCCGCCGGTATCGACGCCGATGCGTATGAGTTGTCTACTGGCCAACGGTCACCCAGCACCCACTCTCATTCGACGCACGAATGGCATCGAGTACGAGCTGAATTCGATAGCCGTCCTCAAAAGTCGCGGCGTCTTTGACGGTAGTTTTTCCGGCACGCATTGCATCACAAACAGCGACTGAGAGTGCAGTAAAACCTCTCGACCAACTTCCCTCGCGCATTCCCTGGGCCATGTGGTCCTGGTCCACCTGCACCGGCCGCCACGCGCCGGACCCAGTTGGCGAACGCCATAGTTCACCGGTCTCTTCTACCATCAGCGCGCCTTTGGTGCCGTAGATCTCGAATCGATTCTCGTACTTTCCTGATTCAAGAACTGAAACAGACGCAGCACCCGTCGCACCAAGCGTATGTGGTCCATCATTAAACTTGAACAGCAGCTTAGCTTCGTCGTCAGTCGTAACCTCGCGCAATCCTCCGCTGGCCTTGTCAGTGCGTTGCTTGATGTGAGTTGTCAGCATGCCGAGTGTGCTGCTGACTTCCGTGTTCAACATCCAACGGAAAGAATCGATCACGTGCGATCCGATCGCGCCCAATGCACCGCCGCCCATGGTCGCATCCGACCACCAATCCCACGCGCGATCCGCAATCCCGCGATAATCAGACCGAAACACGTAGTTGCAATGACGCACCGAACCGATCGCTCCCGTCTGTAGCATTCCACGCATCACTCGTCTGCTGTTTAGGAAACGCAGTTCATGATCGATCAATGCGAGCACACCGGCGGCGTTTGCCTTCTCCAACATGCGCAAGGCCTCGGCGGCGTTCAGCGCCATCGGCTTTTCGCAAAGTACTGCTTTACGCTGATCGAGTGCTGCGAGAGTGATCTCCATGTGAGTAGATGGAGGTGTGACAACGCTGACGAGATCGACGTCGGGATGGGCCACCAGTTCCTGCCAATTTGCGGCGACGTGTTCAATTCCAAACTCTTTAGCGACTGCCTCCGCGCGTTCGCGATGACCACTCGCGATCGCGACAATCCTGGCTCCCATGCAATCGCGAAAGCCTGGTATCTGCGTCGTCCGGGCAAACCCCGTCCCTATGATTCCGATTCCGACCGGTGATCTCTTCATGGCCCTATTATTTAGCCACAGATCTATACGGATTGCACAGATTAAACTTAGATTGGGGGTGAAGGACTGGGTGCAGCGATCGGAGGAGCAGTTACCAGGTCTCTGGAAAGGTATCCCAGCGAACTGATGTTGAGGCCTAATCTCGCCTCCCAATACTCGAACAATTTATCCGCCCCGCCTTGCAATACCTGCCTGCTCATTTTGCCGTCAAACGAAGCGTTCTCAGCTTGTACACCATAGAAGGTCTCGAAAATCCATCGCAGATATGGTGTGCGAGCTCCAGTATTAGGATCGCTTGCCTGCAGCAACCGCACGGTTGAAGACTCAAATGGACCGGAAAGGATTCCTTCCGAGTACCTCAAAGCGTTACCGACTATCGCAATTCGGTGCATCCACGACGTGGTTGCAGCTATAAAAGAAGTACCATCGGAGCTAAACACGATTTCAGTAACTTTACGGCCCAGCGACAGCGGTGGTCCAGCTTGGCCGGAATCTACATTCCACAGTTGCAGTTCTCCTTTATCGTCACACGTGATGACGAATTTGCCGTCGGGAGTAAATTTTGCCAGCGCGAGGTCCTTGTCGTAACTAAACTCACTTGCGAGCTGACCATCGTTGAGCCTGTGGATAAAGATTCTCTTGTTTTGCGCGAAAAGGATGCGGTTGTCGCTGCTCAGGTCAACAGCGTCGAGAGCGTCTTTGAAACTGAGCTTGAGCGGTACCTTTTCGCTGGTTGCAACAGACCACACTTCGAGCAGGGGAGCGGTGGTTTTGGTTGGCGTCTCAAATAGCTCCGCCCATTCAAGAGGAAGAGGACCTTCCGATTGAATTGAAAGGAACTGGCCGTTGGGTCCGAACGTCAGTGAATTAATCTCTACTTCTGATCTGAAAGTTTTCACAGTGGAATAAGAGCTCGTGTCAACCAGGTGGACCTCTTTGTTTCCGGTGGCGACCGCCATAATCTTACCGGTCGGATTGAAAGCAACTCTGCTAATTTCATCCGCAAACGTTAGCTCTGGAGTATCAGGTCTGGTGCGGTCGAAAACTTTAAGGGTCTTGTCATTTTGTAAAATGACAGCGAGGCGAAGCGCATCCGGGCTCATGAAATATCCGGAATGTTCTGAAGTTATCGAAAGGATGATTGACCGTGTTGAAATGTTCCAGAGACGGAATACCGACGCCTGCTCGTTCCAGCTTTTGTCGTCGACCATCAACATTGTTTCGCCGTCGCTGCTGAGCTCATCAAAGGAGGAGTTGTCCTCCGGGCTTTCCTGGAAAGTTTCATAAGTTTTTGGCGGGAGAAGTTCCCAGCGCCGCACCTCCGAACCCACTGCAAGCACCAGGGATCCGTCCTCATCCAGATAATTCGCCCTTATTACGCCTCTTACTTTCACCTCACTGACCTTTTTGCCGGTTTCAAAAGACCATTTATCGTATAGAGGAGTGGTTGTCGCTCCCACGCGACGCACGATGGTCTTGCCTTCTGAATCAAGCAACATTGTCGTGCCCGATGCCTTGAGCGTGAGTGGTTGAAATACCTGTTGGCGACTATCACTGTCCCAAACAGTTACCGTCCCGTCGCGTTGGGCCACAAAGAATTTCCCGGAGTTTAGGCCGAAGCCGACTCTAGTCAGTTGTTTGCCCGTAAGATCGATGTTCAGAACTTCGCTCTGACTTGAGAGATCCCAAAGCTTGACGTTACGTTCTTCAGTTGCAGCAAGAAAATATCGACCATCGGGTGAGAACACGAAATGAGGACCGGGCGCAAGTTTGGTTATCTTGGCAGACAATACGAGCCCCTCGGGTTTGACCTCCCATAATTGGATCGCATGCCTGGGGGGTCCTCCCGCAGCAAAAAATCTCCCGTCTCGAGAAAAGCTTGCAGCTAGCCGAGCCGCATCACTGGCCAGTTCAAACTTTGTTTGCCCCGACTTGATTGGCAGGACCTGACCATTGTCGCGCCACACGACTAATTCATTGTTGAGCACGCCCGCGACGAGATTTCCCAGCAACAGCTTACTAACAGCCTTTAGACGAAAGGGTGGTGCGGCCGTCCGCCCAACGGCATTTTGGTTCGCGATAGGCTGGGTCGCCCTAACGTCAAAGCTCGTCGATAAATAAGTTTCGCTGGGAGGACGAATCTGGAAAAGCTTTACTCTCCATCCGACTGTCCTCGGGATTGGTGTTGGTGTGGCAGTCGCTAAAGCCTGAGTATCAGTCTGAGATGACGCTGAGGTGGTTCCACTTTCACGATTAGCCTGCGTACGCTCACCGGCTGTGTCGCCCCTCGGTGATTCGCTGCTGGATGGCTCCACATCGGGAGACCTGCGAGCAATCACGACGCTGGCAGTAGTGGCCAACTGCGCCTGCTGATCTCCTGTTGAACGCTCGTTGGGCCGGCGTTGATTAGTTGGCTCATTGCGCCGCCGCTCATTCTTAGGAGCTTCTCTAGGAGCTTCCTCAATAATCGGCGTAACGGCGGTAACCATGCTGCTGTCGGCGCTAAACAACGCGTCCTTACAATCGTCACATACTCTTGAACGTAATGGGGTCCAGATATCTACACTGCCGCTGTTCGTAATCGCCAGCACATATTTACCGTCAGGACTCATTCGCCCAATCGTACATTCCGTGCAGTAAGTCCCCTTGATTGCTTCGTCATCTCGGGCAAATAAGTTATTAGCCTGGGTCAGGTAGATCTCTTCTGCTTCTTCACCCTTGACTAGTGCTGCCGCCTGTAAGAGAGACATCAATGCCTCGTCGCGTTTTTCGTTGGCTTCGTACAACTGCGCTCGCCGGTGCCAGACTTGTGCCCAAAGGGAATTCGCGCTTCCCGAGTAAAACAGTGTATTGCTAAGAGTGGAATACGCCCGAAGTGCCTCGCTGTAGCCTGCCGCCTTCTGAATCTCAGGCGTATTGAGACGCTCTCTGAAGGAAACGAGAATCCGCTCCTTCTCGGCAGGGTTCGCTGCTTTGAAATAGAGAATGCTGCCAACAACAAGAACTAACGCGGCGATAACGCTTAAGTAAGTAGCGAAACGAACGCGAGTACGCTTGCGCTTTGCTTTTTCATATTGCCGCTTCCAGCGCTCGATAGCGCCTGCGTACATGTCGTGATAAAGCTCGTACCAGTAGGACCGTTCGGGCCCGCGCGATTCTCTCAAAATGCGCACATCGGGACTGCTGAGCTTCTCCAGCGTATTCTTGAGCGGCCAAACTCTCTCTTCCATGTGATAGGCGAGATTATTGAGTTCATAGGCCATTTTGGCGCCTTGCTTGGTCACCAAAAATCCAAACGCACGAGCCACTAAATCCTGCTCTCGCTCATTTAAAAACGGCGCCGACAACTTTTCTTCGCAAAAAATCCGGACCACTCGTTGTGCGTCACTCTCACTTCCGTTCCCCGAATCTGATCCGGTCCGGTAGTGCTCCAGAAACGTCGCCGCGGGCACCGCCGGAGTTTCGTATTGCTCTTTCCACAATCTGTCGCAAACGATTTGCAGATATGGTGGCGGGACGAAATTGCGTCGCAGAAAACGGGTCTCAGCCGCACCATTGTCAACTGTGTGTTTGTGATCGGCGAACCCTTTTGGGATCTTTGAAAGATCGGTAACGAGCAAGCCCAGGTTCTCCTTGTTCACCGGGGTCTTGGCTATTTCTTCACATGTCTGCCAAATAATGTCCCGCGCTTCGTCGACTTCGGGATAACGAAGCCGGTAGTAGTTACTAAACAGATCCGGGATTCGATTATCAAAAACGCTAAGCTCTCCCAGAAACTCTTCGCGCATGGAAAAAACGATGCGCACGTTGTAGTCGTTGTTGTTGACGATTTCACAGAGGCTGGCAATGAACGTTTCGAAATATTCTTCAAAAGCGTGGTACTGAAAGACCTCTTCAAATTGATCGAGAATCAGCACACAGTGTTGCTGGTTTGCAGCTTCGCTCCCGGGCTTTTTCTTGAACACAGACAGCACCTTCGCCAAACCGGTACTGTCTCCTGAGCCGCGAAGACTCTGCGCAATTACTCGATGCACTTCTGCCGCCAGCTTGTCATCACTCTGGCCTTCTGAGGCTGTATGTCCTGAAGGAACTTCTGATTCGGGAGTTTTGCGTCGTCGCCAAAAACCTCTCAGCACTTCAACCAACCAGCGCCAGAACGCGCGCGGAGGCCAAGCTTTGAACGGCGGACGATCGTCCCAGTTTTCAACGCCGCTGCTTTCATCGGCTCCAGTCCAGCGGTTGTGCCAGATAACGTGGTACCGCTCTTGTAGTGCCGGAATTATCTTGGCATTGAGGAAGGAAGTTTTTCCGACGCCCGAACCGGCAAAGAGCAGAGTTGTCCGTGACGACAAGATTCGATCCTTCATCAGGAACAGATCCCGGTCGCGCCCAAACAGCTTTTCCTTATCCTTCGGTTCGAAGGGGCGCAATCCCTTAAAAGGATTTTCTGGATGAGGTTGGGGATTCATCGGCGTTGATTCCGCAAGGTGCGGGTGATTCCTAACGGGCGTCCAGAATACCTCGCACAAACTCATTGAGTTCGACTTCAAAAATAGTTATGTCGTTCTTATCGAAAAAGAGTTTTTCGAATGGGCCGACTTTACGCGTTACGGCATAGTCCTTGGTAGGCCTTTGGTCCGGATTGCTCCGGGCTTTTAGCGTTTCGTAAATACTGCGCACATTCCAGTCGCTTAGGCTGTAGCCAAGAAACCAGAACGGTTTTTCCCTCATTAGTTCAGTCACGTGAGCCGGAATCACACCATCGGTCCGCGCCATCTGAGAAACGTAGTCAACGTAGTCGTTATCCGAAATCACAACACCTTCATCAGCATATTCAAGTTCAGAATTAATACAGCCGTGGATCTTATAGATTATGACGAGGCTCGTGGCCTTCATCATTTGAAAGTTATACGGAAATACCGTGTTGAAATACTTCCTTTTGAGATCTTCGCCGTCAGGCACGGTGCTTGAGCAACGAATCAGCACCTTGGGCTTATTTCCTCTGTTGGTGGTGAGCACTACATACGGCACCTTCAACTCATCGAGCGCACTTTCCATAAGGCAATCGTAATTGGTAGTGATAATGAGATAGTCAAGGGCGCCCTGCTGAGCGAGATGATATTGTGCCGATTGAGCTAACAGCCGATGAGTCAGCGTGGGGGTATTCTTCGTGCGGAAGATCTCTGTTAACGTTCTCCAAAGTTTGTCGCGACCGAGCAATTTTTCGTAATAGCTCGTGATACTGGTTAGGGGCTCTGGCGGGTTAGCAATCCTGGTGACTCTCGAAAGAAGCTGTAGTGTTGCAACTTGTTCGTCTTCGTCAGCAGTTAGCAACTGTTCCGGAAACATTTCACGAAGCGTTTTGATCAATTGCGGATACGTCGAGTACTCGGAGTCGCGTCCGAATAGCTCCGCCAACTCCGACGCTAACGGAGGATAGGGTTCGTCCTTCAGCCGCTGTTTGAATTGATCTGTTGATTCGATTTGGGTTTCTGCCTCTTCGAGTTCGATAAGGTAGGCGAGCAGGATAGCCAATTCGAGAAATGTTTTGCCCTTACTTTTCAACCGAAGACAGGCAAGCGCGGCATCTATCTCGGCGCGATCTGGCGGCGGTGACGTGAGCCTCCTTGCGGGCCTGAATTCTCTGGCGGAGACTGAAACGCCGGCGCCAAGAAAGGGAATAAAGGTTTGCCCTTTCCTGGCTTGATTGGAAAACACATCATCTTTTAACGCGGAGTAGGGGATTTTAGCCATAAGGACAACGGATTAAAATTGGATTTCCAGGCTAAGCTTCTACACTGGAGACAAATCACTTCCAAACCAATATGGGAATTAGCAGGATTTCATTTCAGTGAACTACAGATGGGCAATGGCAGGAGACCTGAACCACTCGCAATGTAAGGCTTCAAGACCTATCGGGGCTCGAAGAACTGATTGGCAAGGGTGCGAGGACTCGCAAACATTCTGCCGTCGAAGTCGGGCGGAAGATATTTTAGTCGAAGGAAAAAGTCAAATTTGTCAACCAGTAGTGGGCCAGTTGAATTATGCCCCTCACAATTCAAACTGACCCACTATTGTGTCAAGCGTCGCGGCCGGCGAGTCGCGCGATCATGGAGACGAGTTGGCCCGCGCCGATGGGTTTGGCGATGTGCATTTGATAACCGGCCGCAAGCGCCTGACGCCGATCGACGTCTCTCGCGTAAGCGGTCAGGGCTGCCGCGGGCGTCTCGCCACCTCGATCTCGAGGAAGGGTTCGTACCTTACTAATAAAACTGTAGCCGTCTTCGTCGGGCATCGCGATGTCGCTCAGGATCACATCCGGCTTCCACTCCATCACCTTCGCGAGCGCCTCGCTGGCCGAGGCGCAACTCGTTACCTCGGCTCCGGTACGCGTGATTACCGTGCTGATAATCTGGCGCGCTTCCGGTTCATCGTCCACGAGCAAAACACGCAAGCCATTAAGCGAACGAATGTCCGCACAACTGATTTCACCACTATGACCAAGTGTGATCTCTTCGGCGCGATCTGCAAGAACAGGAAATGTTGCTGAGAAACTCGCACCTTTATCGAGTCCATCACTATGTGCAGAAACTGTCCCGCCATGAAGTTCGACGAGATGTCGCACGATCGCCAATCCCAAACCCAATCCGCCAAAACTCCGCGTCGTTGAACTATCCGCCTGACGAAATCGATCGAACACTCGCGGCAGGAACTCCGGATCGATTCCCTGTCCGGTGTCTTGCACCGTCACCCGTGCGTCGCATCCATCCTGCTCGACTCGCACGGAGATCCTGCCGCCGTGCGGAGTGAACTTCACTGCGTTCGATAACAGGTTCCAGATGATCTGATGCACGCGTGCTGAGTCAGCGGAGATCGCTCCTAATCCGGGTTGGGCCGAGTAATCCAAAGTGATGCCTTTGGCGTCAGCCGCCGGTCGTACAACGTTGATCGCCGCGCGTGTTACAGACGCGATGTCCAGCGGACGAACCTCCAGATTCAACTTGCCCGAAACGATACGCGACACGTCGAGCAGATCGTCGATTAGTTGTGCTTGCACACGTGCATTACGATCGATCGCTTCGAGTCCCTGGCTCAACACCCTCTCTTCGCGCTTCGCTTCACGAAGCACGCTCGACCAGCCGAGCAGTGAAGTCAAAGGTGTGCGCAGTTCGTGAGAAAGCGTAGCCAGAAACTCGTCTTTGATTCGATTCGCCGCTTCTGCTTCGGAGCGCGCGCGTTCGGCGCGCAGCAATAACTGGCCACGCTCCTCTTCCGAACGTTGCAACTCGGCGATGTATTTCGAGAGTTCCTCGACGTGGAGTCGTGCAGCCTCGGTTTGGGCAACAGACACTTCGATGTTCTTGAGATAGGTTTGATAGGTGAAACAGATAATGAGAATGATCGGCGCAGTCGCCACGACCGCATAGAAGCCATGTTTCTGGATGAGAATCGTGATGATACCGGCCGCGGACGCACCCGCGAAATAGGTCACCGAAGTCCACAAGTAGTAAGTTCGCCAGGTGTTCCAGACAGATTCTTTGATCTTGTTCGCCTTCTCGATTGCAATCAGAGTGGTGTTGGCAATGTACTGCACGAAACCCATCACGCAGATCGCGAAAAAGAACTGTTGCGAGAAACCGTTAGCAGCAAGACTTGCCGGTGGACCAAAGAGCAGATTCAAAACCGTCGACGTAAAAAACGTACTCGTGGCGAGAATCGCGGAGTTTAAGAGGAATATCTTTGGCTTTTTGCTGATGATCACCGTCACGGCGACGCCTTCCAGCGCGGAAAGCAGAATCGCCGCAGCGCCGCCGTACATAAGCATGCCGAGAAAAATAAACGTGTCGGCAACTGTAATACGACCACTAACCCGGGGAATTCGGATTGCGATGAACGAACTCGCAATCACCATCAAACAGAGGAAGAAAAAACGAGCATCCAGATCGTAGAAGGGCAACTGATAGAGCGAGACAAGCGCGATCGCTACTCCCATCGCCATGAGCGCCCACAGATAAATCTGCCCGAAGTGCGGGCGATTAACGTCTACTTCTGCAGCGCTCATTGTGCTACCTCACCACCGCAGACATGAAGATCGGCTGTTGCGTCGTTGTAGGGGCGGCCCTCCGTGGCCGCCCCTCGTTTAGATTGCGTGGTCTTCGTGAGCGGGCGGCACGGAGGGCCGACCCTACAATTGCGCCTTAGAGTTTTAATAGTCCAGGCAGTCAGTGCCATTGTCTGGTGCCGGTGGCATGGATGAACCGCTTTCACCGTTGAGCATTGCGGACTGCGCAGTCATCACGAGGTCGCCCGTGACAACGCCATCCCCGGTGACGACACCATCTCCAGTGACGACACCATCGCTCAACAAAGTACCCTCGGTCAAGAGATCTTGAAACAATAAATTGACAGCCAGGAAGGCTGCGCCGTCTCCAGTTACCACCCCATAGCTCGTAAGGATGTGATCACCAGTAACTACGCCGTCGGAGAAAAACCAGGGATCGAGCATCAACACGCCATCACCGGTGACGACACCACTGCCGAGTAGATTTCCCAGGTCATAGACGCGTTGATACTTTGTGATCAGATCTAAACTGGTGACGTACGTGTGATTAAGAATAATTCCACGGGACCACGTGAACGTGTAATTCGCGATCGTCGTCGTGGGTGCAGGTGGAT
>JAICGZ010000043.1 GCA_025922875.1 Pyrinomonadaceae bacterium | reverse complement strand
GCGTTATGACCAAGTTTTCATCATCAGGCAGATTACTTCTGCATGCCGCGATTCTTCTGCTTGTTTTTCAATCCGGTCTGTTAGCGCAGGACCGTGCGGCGAAGATTCAGGAGGTGCTGGCGCAGGCGCACAAGTACCGGTTGTTTAATGGGGCGGCGCTGGTGGCGGAGAATGGGAAGGTTGTTTACAAGGGTGGGTTCGGGATGGCGAATATGGAGTGGGGAATTCCGAATACGCCCGACACGAGGTTTCGACTCGGTTCCATAACGAAGCAGTTTACGGCGATGCTGGCGCTCCAACTCGTCGAGCAAGGCAAGATCAAGCTTGACGGAAAACTCTCGGACTACTTACCCGACTACAGAAAAGACGTTGGTGAGAAGGTGACGATTCATCACTTGCTCACACACACGTCCGGCATTCCGAGTTACACGAGCGCGCCGGGCTTCTTCGAAAACGTCAGTCGCAATCCGTACAAAGTCGCTGACTTCGTCAAGAAATATGCGAGCAATGATCTCGAGTTTGAGCCGGGCGCGAAGTTCTCCTACAACAACTCCGGTTACTTTCTCCTCGGCGCTATCATCGAGCGCGTCACCGGCAAGTCTTACGAGCAGGCGTTGAAGGAAAACATTCTCGACCCAGCCGGCATGAAGAACACCGGCTACGATCGTCACGACACGATCATTCCGAAACGCGCCGCCGGTTACTCCAAAACACCCAGCGGTTACACAAACGCTCCTTACCTCGACATGTCAATCCCTTACGCGGCAGGTTCTATGTACTCGACCGTCGAAGATCTTTACCTGTGGGACCAGGCGCTCTACACCGATAAGCTGCTCACTGCTCAGTCGAAAGAGTTGATGTACAAACCAGTCCTGCAGAACTATGCATACGGATGGGTCGTAGTTAATGCTTCTTTCAAGCAGAACGATCAACCTGTCCAGATGATCAGACACGGAGGCGGCATCAATGGCTTCACCACCACCATCGTGCGCTTTCCAAAAGAAAAGAATTTGATCGTGATCCTGGATAACAGTGGTCAGAACGTGGATCGGCTCGCCGAAACGATCGCAAGGATTCTCTACAACCAACCGTACGATCTTCCAAAGATGTCGATCGTTCCCGTGATCGAAAAGACAATCAACGACAAGGGAATTGAAGCAGGCATCGCGATGTATCGAGATCTCAAAGCGAAGCAGGCCGCGACGTACGATTTCTCCGAGCCGGAGCTGAATCAACTCGGCTATCAATTAATGCGAGCGGGGAAAGTGAAAGAGGCGATTGAGATATTCAAACTCAACGTCGAAATGTACCCGCAGGGCTTCAACACCTACGACAGCCTTGCCGAAGCCTACATGAACGCGAACGAGCGCGAGCTGGCGATTACCAATTACAAGAAGTCGCTCGAGCTAAACCCGAATAACACCAACGCCGTCGAGGCGTTGAAGAGCCTTGAAAAAGGTCCAGTCAAGGTTGATGCAAAGATCTTAGACACATACGTAGGCGAGTACGAGGTTGGACCCGGGTTCGTGATGCATGTTTTCCGCGAGGGCGACAAGCTCATGACGCAAGCGACTGATCAGGACAAGTTTGAGGTCTTCGCTGAATCAGAAACGACTTTTTATCCTCGAGCGTTTGTCGCGAAGTTGACGTTCGTGAAAGATGCCGATGGGAAGGTCACCGGCATTCGGATTGAACAAGGCGGAAGAGTAACGCTGGGCAAAAAGATCAAGTGAGATAGTTTAGAGTTCAAGCGGCTTTCGCACGAAAAGTCTGATTTCTCTGTGCAACCTCTGTGTCCTCTGTGTGTCTCTGTGGTTGTTTTTACAAGTGATCCTTAACCACAGAGGCACAGAGGACACAGAGGTTGCACAGAGAAGAAGTCCACGGATTGATATGAGTCGGTGCCTGATCATTCTTATTCTTACTTGTCTGACCACGTCTCTCTCGTGTCAGAGCGTGGTCCAAATCTCTGGTGCCGGATCCATGCCTGCACAAATGCTTAGCACCACCAAACTACATTTCCCTGAGCCATGGGCAGACGCCACGCGGGACGGTTTTCCGCTTTCATCTGTGGAACAAATAGAAGTGCGGAAGATTCCCAACTCATCCACCAGCGAGTTTTACTTTGCCGCACTTCCATATGGTGACAACCACTACCAGGACGAAGTGTACCCGGACATTCCCCCACCTCAATACAGCAAGAATTCCTTCGCCGTGAGTTTTACGGATGGCCCAGGAGTTCGAACCGCCACTCAACAAGAGTGGGAAAATGCATCACGAATCGTGACGAAGCCGAGAATGCTTCGTTACAGCGGGAATGATGATTCAACAGGCGAGATCGAATACCGCGGTAAGAAATATATGAAGGTGGGTAAGTATTGGGGTGAAGGCTGGCTATCGCCCAGAGGTAAGTGGCTGGCCACCTTCAGCTATACGGCCGTGAAACCGCCACCCGATATCTTTTTCGGTGGTAGCCCACGCACGGGCGACATTTTCTGGGAGATTTATGACACTGTCACAGGCCAGAAAGTTTTTGAATGGCAGGCGAAAAACGTCAAGCACCCGACGAGTTTGGATGGTCCAGTAGCCTGGTTAGAAGAGCGCTACTTTCTATTTCCGGAAGATGAAGACGCACAGAATTTTATTGTCGTCACTCTGCCGGAATTCACTCCTGAGCCGAACCCCGTAACAGTGAAACTGCCCTCGCGCATAGACGATAAGGGACAACGAATTCCCGCTGCGGTGCGGCATGAAGCATGGACACCGCTCGTGCCTTTGACGAAGGAACAGGCCGCGAGGATCACAGCGCCCAGCCCGACGGAGCTGTTCGAAGTGCGTGTGTCTGCGCAGTCGACTCCGGGAGAACTCCTGCTTGCTATAAAAGAAGAGACTGAGAACCGCGCGCAATACCGCGGAGGACGAGATGGAGCAGGGGATTACAACTTGCGCGTTTTTAGCACCTACTATTACGCACTCTCACTGGACGATCTCACGCAGACCCGGTTTGCGAGCAAAGAGGAATGGGAGCGCGGCCGAAAACTGGGAAGCGGTAGTCACAACCCCTCGCTCGATGAAACGATAGACACCTTCGGAGGTAAGCGCCGAGCGTATCGTCCCTTTCCGAAAACGGGCGCATCGTGGGGAACTCCGATGGCGTTAAATGCCGGTAAATGGATCGCCATCTTTAGTTACACAGGCGAGCAGGGCGCGAACGCGACCGGAAAACTCTTCGTCGATATTTTTGAAACACGCCCAGGAAATAAATTCTCATCCACCGCGTTACCCTACACCGGTTCCGCTAATGCGCTATTCGACGCCGCTGTGTCGATTGAAGAAGGCTACGTCATTCTTCCGCTGGACACCTCATTCAATTCATTTGTCTTCTGGAAGCTGCCTGGCGGTGTCGCTTAACGGCCTTATTGTGCGCCTCTTTGTGGCCCTATTCGTAACGCAGCGCCACTACCGGATCGACCTTCGCCGCGCGCCGCGCAGGAATATAACCAGCAAAGAAGCCGCTAACGACAGCAGCACAGAAATCAGAATGAATGTGATCGGATCGGTCGCGCTGGTATTGAACAGCTGACTATGCATCAGCCGCGTTAACGCTATCGCCCCGCCAACGCCAACCACCACACCGATAGCAGTCAACTTCATTCCGCGTCCGACGATGAGTTTGAAAACATCGCGCGCAGTCGCGCCCAACGCCATGCGTACACCGATTTCATGTGTTCGAGTCTGAACGAGGAAGGCCATCACGCCATAAATCCCGATCAGAGCCAGGAGTGACTACGGTGTGTTGAATGATCTGTGCCTGTCCAACAGACAGAACCGGATAACCTTCGACGGTTATACTCCGGCCCCAGTTACCTCCACCTAACGGCAGCGTTGCTGTTGCGCTCGCTGCCTGTACGCCGGGAAGACTACGCACTCGCTCCACGAGCTGCTTGAAGAACTTCCCTCGTTGTTCGTCTTCACGGTATTTCGCCCGCGGTAAGATCACCGTTGCCGTCCAATTCGTCTTTATGAATCAGCGCGCGCCAGCGACGTAATAACTTAAGTTCATCGACGTGTCCTCAGGCGTCTCGCAAAATCAGAGCGACCGCGTCGGAAAAGCGCTCCCATTGTTTGCGTTGGGTTTCGAGTTGTTTGCGACCGCGTGGAGTGAGGCCATAAAACTTGGCCCGGCGATTATTCTCCGATGGGCGCCATACGGATGAGATCAGGCCGCGTGCTTCGAGGCGGTGGAGTGCTGGGTAAAGCGCGCCGGCAGTCACGGTGAGTACTTCACCTGAGACGAGCTGCATACGCTGCATGATGTCCCAGCCGTTGAGGCTTCCGGAACCCAGCAGTCGCAGGATCAGGAGTTCGAGTGTGCCCTGTTTAAACAGGTCGGCTTGTTGCTTCTTCATGCCTTCCTCTATTCATCCGATAGGAGGGCGGGAGTTTAACGAACGGTCCTATCGTGTGTCAATAGGAGTGTACCCACTACTATGGCGTGACTGTCTAAACTTTTCGCGCGGTTGATTTACCGCTTGTGCGCGCGGCGGTCGAATTGAATGTTCCGGTTAGGCCACCTGCTTTATTGATTTTCCAGACAAATCGTCCGTTGGTTTTGCGCGCGGTGCCTTGTTCAAAGAAGGTCGCTTCAACCCTGTCGCCGTTGATGGAGCCTTGTAGTTGAATCGGAGTCCGGCTGCCCGCGGGTAAGCGCCGGCCATTTTCAGAAACTTTTCGCCCTGTTCCCGTGAATCCATTTCCGTGCTGCTCGATCGAGAGGTCGAAACCGATTTCCATATTGTTGTAAGAGCTATACGACGTCTTGCTGACAGTGTTAACGACGTTCCATTTACCGGTCAGATCCGGGGCCGGAGACGTGTCCTTATTACTCGATTCGACTGGCTTATCTCGTTCGACCCGAATACTCGGTTGAACCGGATTGCTGGGTGCGACCGGAACATTCCGTGCAACCTGATTACTCTGTGCGACCGGAGTATTCGACGCGACCTGCTCGGTGACTGGTGCGCGAGAAGGCTGGTTACTGGTAGCCACTAACGACGGTGAGCTGTAATCGCCAAATTTATACAACAAAACAACAGCCGCCGTCGCGAGGAAAAACACAACGGCAGCGACCGCTAAGCCACTGCGATAGAGCGGCGTTGAAGATGGTTGGTATGGCAAAGGACTCCGAACTTCGCCACTCGGAACTTCGCCGCCGGGCGCCCTACTTTTCACCAAAGTAGCTTCCTCATCTTCGGCAAAAATTGCTGGCTCTGGGGCGTGAGACTCTTCAGGCGCAACCTCGTCATCTTCGGCGTACATCAAGGGTTCAGCCGCATGAGACTCCTCAGGCGCAACGCTATCGATGCCGAAGAACTGTTTGAACACGACTCGCTCACTGGGTGTTATTGAGCTCACAGGTGGCGGAGTGACTGACGGATCGAAGGTGAAAGTAGCATCGCGCAACGAAGCAGCGGCGTTGACTGCCTGGAATCCCTTAAGATTGCCGACGCGAGCATCTGTGAGTAGACCATTCAGAAAGAAGAAGGTGCCCGCAACCGTCCCAGTGTTCATTTCCAGCAGACCGCTCTCGCCTTTAGCGGAGACGGTCTTAATCGCATCGAGGATTCCATGATCGTGAAGAGTTCTTTGTACGTCTGGCATCATCTTAATTTCACACCTCTAGAGCTACTACTCCGGTAAGGAAGCAGGAAACATGCCTCGTCAATGTGGGGGGGAAAGTTGGGAAGAGGGAAGCAGTTTATTATTCGAGATCGACTGTGTCAAACCACGCGACAATTTGATTTTCTTCTCTGTGCAACCTCTGTGTCCTCTGTATCTCTGTGGTTGTTTTTACGAGTGATCCTTAAACCACGAGAACACAGAGATTGCACGGATGGTTGATGAGTGATGAATTGGCCCTCTTGTTCATACGCGGAAAGCTTCTACTTAGTACACGATTGTTCGTGGTGCTATGGCCCAAGGAAGTTGTGTGCCCGTGGTGATCATTGGCATTGCTCTTGCCAACTGTTCCAGGTGGCTGCACTTTTTGTTCTGAAAAAGTGCAACTGTAAGTTCATCCGGTTGTTTTTTGAGACAGCTGGGTCCAGGAAGAACAAATAACAAGGAGGGTAGCAATGGCAAAAGGAAACCAGGGTGGTAAAGGCGGCGGCGGCCAAGGTGGCGGTGGCGGCCAAGGTGGTGGTGGTGGACGTCAAGGTGGCGGCGGCGGCCAAGGCGGCGGCGGCGGCCGACAAGGTGGCGGCGGCGGCCAAGGTGGCGGCGGTGGTCGACAAGGTGGCGGCGGCGGACAACAAGGCGGAGGCGGTGGACGCGGCGGCAATCGCTGAGTCTTCAGTCGCTGAGAGTAGTTGTTCGAGAAGGGGTGAGTGCCTGCGGCTCACCTTTCTTGTGCGCTGGTAGTTATAATTTTGGCATGTATCAACTCGACGAAAAGATAATCAGCTTTCTTCCTCCCGAAGCGATCGAACCGCAGGCGAAGACCCAACTCGAGAACATTTCCGAGATGCCGTTCGTGTTTCATCACGTCGCGGTCATGCCCGATTGCCATCTCGGCAAAGGCGCGACAGTCGGATCGGTCATCGCCACAAACGGCGCGATTATTCCCGCGGCGGTCGGTGTCGACGTTGGGTGCGGCATGGTGGCCGTAAGAACAAAGTTCTTCGCTAAAGATCTGCCGGACAACCTGGATAAGTTACGACAGGGTATCGAACGTCGAATTCCGCTGGGCGCCGGCGCCGGTAACAAGAAACTCACCGACACAGCTATTGAGCGAATTAATGAGCTGAATGACGTTGCGACGCAGGACTACGACAAAGTAGATAAAAACTGGCGCAACGCACTCGGTACACTCGGCTCAGGCAATCACTTCATCGAGATTTGTCTCGACGAAAACGATCAGGTGTGGGTCGTGCTTCACTCAGGCTCTCGCGGTATCGGTAATCGACTGGCGACCAAACACATCAAAGTTGCGCAACAATTGATGGACCAGCAGGCAATCAATCTCAAGGATAGAGATCTGGCTTTCCTCACTGAGCACACACCTCAGTTTGAAGCTTACATGACCGATCTTCTTTGGGCGCAGGACTTCGCGCGGCTTAATCGCGACGAAATGATGGATCGGGTTATGAAGGAGCTATCGTACGGGTTTTATGGTGAAGATGGTCACGAGTCGGAAATCGAGATCGAACGCATCAACTGTCACCACAACTTTACGCAACAAGAGGAGCACTTCGGCAGCACGGTTTGGATCACGCGCAAAGGCGCGATCCAGATGAAGAAGAACCAGAAAGGGATCATTCCCGGTTCGATGGGTACCAGGAGTTATGTCGTATCAGGACTACAGAACCCGTTCTCCTTCAACTCCGCGCCGCATGGCGCCGGGCGACGTTTCTCACGTGGTGAAGCAAAACGCAGGTTCACGCTTGACGATCTGGAGAAAGCGATGGGCGACATATCCTTCCGTCACTCGAAGTCACTGATTGACGAAATCCCACAGGCTTACAAAGACATCGATGAGGTGATGGAGAATAGCAAGGAACTGGTGCACGTCGATCACGTTCTTCGCCAGGTCGTGAACATCAAGGGCGACTAGCCACAAAGAAGCACAAAAAGATCAAGCCACAAAGAGGCACAAAAAGCACAAAAATTATCTGCTCTCACTTGTGCTTTTGGTGCCTCTTTGTGGCTATTTATTTTAGTGAACCCAGGCGGCTGTCTTCAGTGCCCACAGGCTGTCCGGGTACTTCTGTTGGAACTGATCTGGCATCTCGCCCAGCACTGTATGATCGTTCGTGGCTTTGTAGCGACTCACGCCTTTCCAGTAGAGAGCCTCGGGCGCCACTTTAGAGTTTGGATAACTGTCAACTATCTCCGAGTACCTGCGTTCTGCATCAGCCCACTTTTTACTCATGAACGCGATGCGAGCCAGACCCATTTCCAACTGAGCGCGGAATTCATCAGGAGGCAGATAGCCCTCGAGACGATGCCTTTCCACTCCGTTTGAGTCGAGCGTCAGCACGGTGGGTGTCCACAGCGCATCGAACCGGTGGAAGTAGGCGGGGTGTTCTTTGATGTGTGCCGCGAGTGGGACGAAGTTCTCGTTAATGAATGCGGAGATTTGATCGTCGCTGTACGATTCGGCTTCCAGCCGAGCACATGCGCCTCAGGCAGGCGCCGCGCTGAAATCGACGAGCAGAGGTTTCTTGCTGTTTTTTGCTTCGGTGAGTGCCGCGTCAGCATCTTTAATCCAATTTACTTTCACCGTTATCCTCCTATCGAATCTCGACACTTCCGCTCGAACGCAAGCCCATCAATCGCGCGGGCAGCACACCAAAATCTTCAACCTCCCACGTGTCGCCGCCTCTCAGCCTCACTTTAGCTGCCGGGATCAGCGTTCCTTCTCCGTGACCGTTGCGGTCCAGGAAAATCTCCGCGTATCCAATCGGGTAATCCTGCGACCTCGTGCCGTAACGCAGTTCAAAGAAACGGATGTAGCGCTCATAGAACACGGTGAGCTTCGTGCCTCCGTCACCCCATGGATCTCTGATAATCGCGTTTGCTGGAACACCGACGCCGGTGCCGATCTGTACTCTTCCGGCATTCATCCTCGAGAGCGTTTTGAGCAACTGGTCCTGCCCGCCCTGGCTGAGCGCTTCGTTCAACTCCCGCAACTCATTGGCAGCGGTGTAGCGGTTGATGATCAATGAAAACGGACCCGATCGTCCGGCGGCACGGCCGCTTAATGCATAGAAAGTCCCATTGATCCGTTGGCTGCCTTGCATGTGACTCTGCGATGGCAGCGGGAACAGCGCGGCGCAGCAAAGCACAAACAGTAAAATCGAAATTCTCTTTCTCGTCATGTTCCCCTCCTTGATAAAAAGAGGCGCTCATTGCCTCTCTTAAATGCCAATCGGCGCTGTGCTTGCTGCGCCTTTTAGGCTCAAAAATTACTCGCCACGTTGCGCACGCGCGGTCGTGTTCAACTCGCCGAGCCTTAGGCGCACCTGTTGCTCTCGACCGTTTCTCCACAACGTAAGACTCACCTCTGTCCCCGGCGGCGTGCCGGCGACAGCGTTGCGCAAAGAATTTGGATCACCGATCGCATTGCCGTTGAAAGCCGTAATTACGTCACCCGCTTGCACGCCTGCGCGGTCCGCGGCGCCGCCCGAAACAACTGAGTTCACCAACGCACCGCGCGCATTTTGTAAGCCAAGCCTGCTCATCGCTTGCGCTGTTAACGGCTGAATCGTCACACCGAGACTGCCGCGTCGAACCTCACCATTGCGGACCAGTTGGTCCATGACATTCTTCGCCATGTTCACGGGAATGGCAAACCCGATACCGATGTTACCGCCCGTCGGCGAGAGGATTTGCGAGTTGATGCCGATCAGTTCGCCTGACGCACTGACAAGCGCGCCTCCCGAATTGCCCTGATTGATCGGAGCGTCCGTCTGCAGGAAATCCTCGAAGCTTCCGTCCGATAGTCCGGTCGAGCGGCCTTTGGCTGAGATGATCCCCGCAGTGACTGTTTGCTCCAGTCCCAGCGGATTCCCGATCGCGAGGACCACGTCGCCGACACGCGCGCGATCGGAATCGCCCATGGTCAGTACCGGCAGATTGCGTTCATCAACTTTCAAGACCGCAAGATCGCTGGGCGGATCAGAGCCGACGAGCTTTGCGGAATAAACTCGGCGGTCGCTCAACTCGACTCTTATTTCTTCAGCACCGTCGATGACGTGATGGTTTGTCAGCACATAGCCCTCACCAGAGACGATCACACCTGAGCCTAAACCTTGCACACGAGGCGCCTCGCGCTGCGGAGTTCTGGGCAGACCAAAAAACTCGCGAAAGCGCGGGTCGTCGAAGAATGGATGCTGGCGCGGAGCACGCGCCTGGCGCATCGAGTGAATACTCACCACGGCCGGCGCAACGCGGTCCACCACATCCGCGAAAGAGTTTTGCGACGCAAGGCCCGCACTGCCAGGGGCAGCAGGTGTGATGGTGTTTGGGGAGTTCGCGACAGTGGGTTGTGGAACGGGAGGAGGTTCATCTCGCTGCAGCATCCCGCACGATGCGAAAGTAAGCAAACTAAAAATAAGGAAAAGCCGACGCATATAAAAAGTCTGCCGCAGAATAGTGGCGATTTAACGTCAAAGTCTTTGCTCTCAAATCACATTTAGGACCTCTATGGAAGAAAATATTTCTCACGCAAAGGCGCAAAGGCGCAAAGCGCTACCGCGTTTTTGAGGGTTTTCTTTGCGCCCTTTGCGCCTTTGCGCGAGAAAATTTTTCGCACAGAGCTCAGCCAGCCCAACTTGTAATCTTTCCTCCATGTTATGCAAACTATCACCCACGAAGTCCCACCAAGACGATGAGCGCAGACGGACACCGTTACCGGCGCGAGAAAAACGCGATCTTGTCGGTGCGTAAACTCGCCAGCCAGGCCTTCTCTCGGGCGGCCGGCGCGCCGCTCGTGGACGGCAACAGCGTTCGGTTACTTAAAGACGCAAAAGAGAATTATCCAGCGTGGCTCGATGCCATCGCGGCGGCTGAGCGTTATATTCACTTCGAGAGCTACATTATTCACGAAGACAAAGCCGGCTGGATGTTTGCCGATGCACTCACAGCGAAAGCGCGCGAAGGCGTACGCGTGCGCCTTATTTACGACTGGATGGGTGGTCTCGGCAAGACTTCACGCTCGTTTTGGAATCATCTACGCGCGGGCGGCGTCGACGTGCGCTGCTATAACCCGCCACGATTGGATTCACCCCTGGGTTGGGTGAGTCGCGATCATCGCAAGACGCTGACGGTTGATGGAGAGATTGGTTTCGTTACCGGCTTATGCGTGGGCCAGGCGTGGGCCGGTGTGCCGGAAAAGAGTCTCGAGCCGTGGCGCGATACGGGCATCGAAGTTCGTGGACCATCAGTAGCAAACATCGAACGAGCATTCGCCAACGTTTGGGACATGATCGGCGAAGATCTTCCAAACGATGAAATTGCTCAATTCGAAACGATCGAACCGGCCGGCGACGTGACGCTTCGCGTTGTAGCGAGTGAGCCTGCCAGCGCTGGAATGTTGCGCGTCGATCAACTCGTCGCGACGCTTGCGAGAGAACGATTGTGGTTAACTGACGCTTACTACGCCGGCACTACCTCATACGTGCAAGCGTTACGAGCAGCGGCCAGAGACGGTGTCGACGTGCGTTTACTGGTGCCGAGCGCTTCGGACATTCCTGTTTTGAAACCATTATCTCGAGCAGGGTACCGGCCTTTACTCGAAGCCGGCGTGCGCGTGTTTGAGTGGAATGGAACAATGCTGCACGCAAAGACGGCAGTAGCTGACTGCAACTGGGCCCGCGTCGGTTCTACAAATCTCAACATCGCCAGTTGGTTCGGTAATCTCGAACTCGACGTTGTCATCGAGGACGTATCATTTGCGGAAGAGATGGAGGCAACCTATCTG
This sequence comes from Pyrinomonadaceae bacterium, assembly GCA_025922875.1. Taxonomy (GTDB): domain Bacteria; phylum Acidobacteriota; class Blastocatellia; order Pyrinomonadales; family Pyrinomonadaceae; genus PSRF01. Next base: position 18,162 of record JAICGZ010000043.1, on the reverse strand, counting down.
CGTGATCTGGAAAACTCGACTGAGATTGTTTTAGACGCACAACACAAACTGCGAGCGCCAAAACAACCAGCTCATTCGCGTCCGGTTACGACCAGCGGCGGCGGAAGCGGCGGGCGTGCGGCAGCCGGAGCCATTCGCATTGGCAACGCTGTTGGAGCAGCCTTCACGAACCGTCGCGTGCTCGAACCCGTCGAGGCCCAAATCATGGTGAGTACCAGCTTGTTGTTATTGGCCATAGCTGTCTTGACGTGGTTCTTTCCTCGCGCATTGACCTATCCGCTGATCGTAGTGCTACTCTGGATCTCACTTGCACTTCTTTACCGAGCGTACCGTCTACAAATTAGAGGCGACAAAGAACAGGATGACTCCCCCAAAACATAGCGAATCGCTCGCATTCGCGCGACGAGTTCTGATCGCAACGCTGGTAGTTGTAAGCGTCATGCTGGTGCTGTTGTTGATCTGGTACGCGGCGGATTTACTCATGCTCGTGTTCGCGGCTGTGCTGATCTCAATTTTGCTGCGTAGCTTAACTGATTTTTTAACCAGCAGGACGCAGATCAGTCACGGCCTCGCGCTCGCGATCGTCTCACTCGCGCTGGTCGTCTCGATCGCCGTTACAGCGTGGTTGGTCACAGGTCGTATCGGCGCCCAGCTAAACCAACTGCGAGTGCTCCTTCCGCAGGCTTTTCAGAACGTAGCCACCTATCTCTCGCAATACGAATGGGGACGCAACGCGATTTCCAGTCTGCCGGATTGGAACCAGTGGCTCGCGAGCCGTGGCGGCACCATCATCTCGCGACTGGGTGGGTTTGCGTCGACCACCCTGGGCGCGATTATCAACACCCTCGTCGTATTTATCATCGGGCTCTACCTCGCTTCACAGCCCGACCTCTATTCGCGCGGCCTCAAACGCCTGGTCCCTTTTGGCTATCGAGAACGAGCCGAAGAAGTTTTAGGCGTTATGGAATCCGCCTTAGAGCGATGGATCATGGGCCGTTTGGGTCTAATGATCATGAACGGCATACTGACGGCTATAGGACTGTGGATCCTTGGTGTTCCGCTTGCTTTTACGCTCGGCCTGCTGGCGGGAATATTGAACTTCGTTCCGAACTTTGGACCATTGATCGCAGCGATACCCGCGGTGCTGATTGCGTTCATGAAAAGCCCGCAGCACGCGCTGTACGTCACCATTCTCTACATCGTGTTGCAATCCGTTGACGGTTACATTCTGACTCCTCTGGTCGATCGCAGAAGCGTCGAATTGCCGCCGGTGCTAACGATCGCCGCGCAGGTTCTACTTGGCTTAGCCTTCGGGTTCGTCGGAATCCTGCTTGCTTCACCGCTGACGGCGGTCGCGATGATTCTTGTCAAGATGATCTATGTCGAAGACTTGCTGGGCGACAACGTCATGCTCAAGGTTGAAGAGGAGTCGGAGGAGGAGGAGGCGCAGGAGACTGTCGCTGCTGATCGATAACAAAGTCGGCAACTATCGGCAGATGGTCCGACGCGGCGAGTGCGAGCCGGCTGCGATGGACCGTGATCGTTTTGAGTGTTACCAGTGAGTCGTAATAGATGTGATCGAGATGCAGGATGGGAAAGACTCCCGGATACGTGCGTGCTCTGCCGAGACGTTGTTCGGGCTCGGCGCTGTTCAGGTGATAGCTCATCAGATGGGTCGTTAGACCTCGCGTCCACTCGTTGAAATCGCCGAGCACGATTCGCGGTGCTGAAATGTCAGGAACGTCCGAGATTACATCAAACAACCTGTGTGCCTGGTAGCGGCGCTCGAAAAAGCCTGTACCGAGGTGGACGTTGTAGATGTGCAGAGCGGTTTGAGCATTTTCGATCGTCACGTGCAGGCAACCACGTGGTTCGTATAAACGCCACGTGAGATCGTGATTACGATCGTTGACAATTGGCAGTCTACTGAGCACCGCATTGCCGTAGGCCCCGCCGCGCAGTCTGCGATTCTCGCCGATGCGGAAATCCATTCCCAGTTCATCAGCAATTGAATGCACCTGGTTGTGTTCGCGCGCGGCCTCATCCATGCCGACGACTTCCTGTAGAGCAACGATGTCCGCATCGATCTGCTTCAAGACCTCAGCAATACGCTTTGGTCGCACACGCCGATCCAGGCCGCGACACTTATGAATGTTGTAGGTTGTAATGCGAAACGAGAACACAGCCAAATCTTAAGGGCGCAATTGTAGGGGCGGCCCTCCGTGGCCGCCCCTCGTTGATATTGCGCATTTTTCGTCCTTGGGGCGGCCACGGAGGGCCGCCCCTACGATTAATACTTGGTGCTTGTTTGGGGTTCATCCAAATATTTCTTGAGCCACGCGTAAACTTCCTGATACCAGTAACGGCTGTTCTCGCCTTTCAGAATCCAGTGGTTCTCATCGGGCCAGACGATCAGACGACTCGGAATGCGCAGTCGTTGCAGGACGCTCCAGTTTTCGAGAGTTTGATTAAGCGGCACACGGAAATCGTTCTCGCCAACTGAAAGCAGAATCGGTGTGCGGAAGTTCTTCGCCAACCGGATTGGATTTTGCTCGCGCCAGACCGGACCTTGTTCCCACACCGGTCCGCCGTTATTTACCTCGCGCGAATATATGATGTCGCTTGTGCCCCATTGCGATTCGAGATTGATCAAACCGGCGTGACTGATCAGCGCTTTGTAACGCGTCTCTGTAGCCTGCATCCAGTTGGCGAGATGGCCACCGTAGCTGGCGCCGGCGGCGGCTTGACGCGATCCATCGATGAACGGGTAAAGCCGGATCGCTTCGTCCGCACCTTCGTTGATCTCGTTTGCTGGTCCTTTAAATGGATCTCCCTGAATACTCTGGGCGAACGCTTCACCAAATCCGGTGGAACCCGAGTAGTTTGTCAACAGCACCACATAACCCGGCCGCGACAGCATGAAGTAGTTCCAACGAAGTCCCCAGTTGTCGCGCCACATGCTGTGTGGTCCACCGTGCATCACTACGAGCAGCGGGTATTTTTTATTCTCATCGAAGTTAGGCGGCAACGCGATCATGTTGTGAATGCGTTTGCCGGCCTTGCTCGTGAACCAGAAATGGCGTAACGGTTGCCAGTCGACCTTTGCTACTTGTTCGGCATTGAATGAAGTCAGCGGTTCCTGCGTCTTTGTTTCCAGATTTAGTCGAAATACTTCGGGCGGATTGATTGCGCTTTCCCAGTTTGCAATCAACATTGTCGACGATGCTTTCGGGGGAATTTTCAAGCTGGTGTAAACGCCGCGCGTCGTGTCCATCGCGAGCGTTACTTCGCCGCCGTCTGCAGGCATGGTGAAGACTTTCTCGTTACCGGCTTCTTCCGCCGTCAGGTATATCCTCTTGCTATCGGGTGTAAAGGAGAAGCTGCCGACTGAGCGATCGAATTTCGCAGTGAGGATCTCAGGTGGACCACCGCTGGTCGCGGAAATCTTTGCGAGGCGGTCGAGGTTGTAAACTTTATTGTTAGTGTCGACATTGAGAACGGCGTAGAGCGCTTTTCCGTCCGGTCGAAAGGCGGGACGGCTGAAGCTATCGCCGCTCGTTGTTAGCCGAACCGGTTCGCCGCCATTTGCAGACACTTTGAAAAGCGACATGGTTGTGTTTGCATAGGCCGCCGCGTCCTTGTTGGTACTGGCGACGAAGACGACCGCATCGCCTTCGGGTGTCCAGACCGCATCGAGTTCATCGCCGGAATCAGTAGTGCGACCCCCAAAGCCGCGCTCGTTGACCAGCTTCGTGCCCGCGAGCAGATCTTTGGCCTTAGCACCCGGTTGTGCATCCTGAATAAAGAGATGCGACTGAGTGTCTTCAAGCCATTTATCCCAATTACGGATGGGAAACTTTTCGTAAACGCGTACGCGATACTTTTGTGCTTTGCGCTGCGCGGCAATCTTTTTATTTGCGTCGTCGTCGGCCGCACCGGGATAAACCGTGCTGGTAAAGAGTAGTGCCTTACCGTCCGGCCGCCATTGCGGCGAGCGTGCACCGGTAGAAAGTGAAGTCACCCGCACCGCCTCACCACCATCAGCGACATTCAACACGTAGACCTGGCTCACCTCGTCGCCCTCGCGCTTCGCTGAAAACGCGATCTGCCTGCTGTCAGGACTCCATGCGACACCACTCTCGCCACTCTTGCTGAAGGTCAAGCGACGAGGCCTTGCGCTTCTGTCCGTAGGAACGATCCACAGATCAGACACCTGGTCCTTCTCGTCATAGGCCGGGTCAACCAACGAAAACACAACCCACTTCCCATCCGGACTCGGAACCGGCGCCCCGACACGCTTCATCATCCACATCGTTTCATGCGTCAGCGGGGCTTTGGTTTGCGCCCTGGCGCTCAGCGCCGCAATGGATATAAAGGCGAGTGTTGCAATGAAGAAACTCAACGTGCATTTCTTGAGGTGTTTGCGGAACATGATCGTCCTCCAGCAGCTGATAGTTGGATGGAGATAATACCGGAGTGCCACAAGAACGCACAAAAGTTTAGAAAGTCAATTTTGTGCTTTTGGTGCTTCTTTGTGGCTAAAAAGAAGCAAAAGGGCGGCCTCGAAAGTTCGAGACCGCCCTTCGCACGTTGAAGCACGTGCAGGTTGACTACTTGCCCTTGACTATCACGTTGCCGCCACCGAGCGGTAGCAGCGCGATGTTTGTTCCAACGCGGCGCCAGATCACGCCGTTACTATCAAGGATGGTAATCGCGTAGGCGTCGCCCTGGCGTGGTAATAACAAATCGCCGTCACGCCCGTCTACCGTGAACGTGAAGTTGCCCATGGATTCAACGACCAGGCCGGTGCTCGGATCGATCTTCTGAACCACGCACCTGCCCTTGAACGAGGAGCGATTCAACACACTCGTACCAGGCTCAGTTGAGAAGTTCAGGAATCCACCCTGCCAACTATTGTTCTTCACGACATAGTTGAAGCCGTCTGTGCCGCGGAAGACGAAGATCGAGTTACCCTTCGGCGCGCCTTTCTCGTTGCGAACGGTGAACCCAAAGTTCGCCCTACCGTTTGCACTGCCAGCATCGGGAACCCAACCACCGCCGGCGGTTTGCTGATCGTCAGAACCGATTGCGACGTTGATTGTGCCAAGTCCCACAGGGTTTGCGGTCCAGTATCCGTTAGCCGCCTCAATCTTTACGACCACGACATACGTATCTGCCGCAACACCCGGAAGGAACGTGAGCGCATCGCCGTTACTATCAACCGGCACGTTTGGAACGACAATGTCAGGTGTGTTGCTCAGGTTGTTGGACTTGAACAACTCAAACCTTACTTGCGCAAGCGTAGTATCCCCAGGTGCACCGTCCGCGTCCTGTGTCAGGTGCGCGCCAAGACGCACAGTCGCAGTGGTGATGGTTGGACCAGCAGTTACAACGCTCATGTCTCCAGTGAACGATGTTTCCGCTGTTTCCTTGTTTACGTTAATCGTGACCGTTGCATTCGCGGTTGCGTTGTGTGGGTCGACCACTTTCAAATTGATCGGATAGACCCCAGCCACGACCGATGGATTGCCGGAGATGGTTAACGAGCCGGCGCCGTTGGGCGTAACAGACAGCCCCGCCGGTATAGACGAGAGAACTGTTAAAGTTAAATCCGCCGTTGCGTCGTCCACATCCGAAACCGTGACGTTCACCGGCGTGATCGGATCGCTGTACTGAACAGTCTGCGACAGCAGGTTGATAGTGAACACCGGCGCATCGTTCACTGCATTGACGGTCACGTTAACGGTGGCTGTTGCCGTGCCGCCGTGCCCATCATCCACGGTATAGGTGAATGAGTCGCTGCCGAAGAAGTCTTGCGCGGGTGCGTAGTTGACGGTCTTGTCAGGATTGATCGAGACCGTTCCGTTAGTACCCTGCGTCACTGAACTGACAGTCAAGGTGTCGCCGTCCGGCTCGACGTCGTTCGCAAGCACGTTAATGTTGACTGGCGTGTCTTCATCCGTGGTTGCGGAGTCGTTGTTAGCAATTGGGGCGGCGTCCTGAGTGATCGTTACGTTGCGACCGGCAACGGTGAGTGTACCGATGCGGGCGGCGCCGGTTGTGTTCGGCGCGACCGTAAAATTCACGGTTCCATTTCCATTGCCACTCGCTCCGGAATCGATAGTGATGAAGGAGCTGTTACTGACGGCGTTCCAATCGCACGCTGAGGTTGCCGACAGGTTCTTCGTCACCGTCACACTGCCTGTGTTGCCCGGTGAGAAGAACGCCTGGTTGAGCGGAGAGACCGTTGCGCAGGATCCAGGAATCGTGACTTTGAAAGCGCCACGTCCATGCGTGAAGGCAAACAAGGTAGTCACGCCGTTGTTGTTTACTGCCGAGAGCGACTCTACGACTACGTTCGAGAAGCCGGTAGTTTCACGCGCCCAGTTCTGTCCACCGTCGAGTGAAACGAACACACCGAGGTCCGTACCGACGTAGATGCGCTGGTTATCATTCGGATCGACAACTACGCTGTGCACCGGGATATCGGGTATTGCATTGACGTTTCCGAGTGTCTGCGTTCCATCGGCCAAGGTCCACGTTGCACCGCCGTCAGTACTCTTGAAGACGTGACCCGCGCTGGTGCCGTTGGCGTTTGCTACGCCGTTGAAGGTTGAGACTGTGGCCCAAACGTTCGACGCATTTGTCGGATCGTACTCAACCCACGAGATCGTACCGTTGCCATTGCCACGCGGCGTGAAGCTTTGCAGCCACGTTGAATTTAAAACACTTGTGGCGTTAGCAGTTAACGCGATGTTTGTACGCCGGAGTTGACCCGAAGCCGCGCCGTTAATCACGATGTTTGAATTAGTCGGAGCAATCGCCATCGAGGTGATTGAGCCACCGGTCTGCTGGGCGTTACTTGTTCTGGTCCAATTGACAGCATTGTTGTCAGTGCGCCACATGAACCGTCCGCCGATCCACAACCGGGCCGGCGTCGTGGGGTCCATTCTAAAGACCGTTATGAAAGGAAAGACATCGCCACTAATGCCGGAAGTAGCACCCACGAAACTCGCACCACCGTTGGTTGAGCGACGCAGTGAAAGTCCTGTAGTTTCGAGATATAGAATGTTCGTGTTCAATGGATTCACGGCAACGTATCCGCCGTCGCCTCCATTGATGCGTGACCAGGCGTTTGGTCCGGCAGCATCTGTTCCACGATTCGTACCGTTGTCTTGTGTGCCTCCGAAGTAGGTCTGACCGTTTGGATACGGAAGACCATGGTAGAACTGCGTCACTGCGTAACCGTTGTTCAACGGGCTCCAAATGACCGGAGCCGGAACAGTGAAAAAGCCACCCGGAGTGAATTCATTACCGCAGATTGGACTCGTTGGCGTAATGGTTCCGCCGCCCGGCGTGGTGCCGTTGACGTAGCCAACGTTTCCTGTCAGAGCGTTGTTGGTTCTGTAGATACCGCCGTCGTTTCCGGCAAACATCGTTTGGTTAGTAGTGCCGTTGTAGTTTGGATGAAACGCGATAATGTGGTTGTCCGCGTGAACGAATTGAGGATCGCCGTTGTTTGGTGGAGTGCCGTTAACCTGGAACCACCAGTACGATGCAACGCCCCAGTTAACGCCGCCGTTATCGGAGCGGAACAAGTCGACACCACCTGCCCAAACTTTTTCCGGGTCCGTTGGATCGACAGCGATCACGTTGTCATACCAGCCTTGATTTAGAAATTGACTGGTTCCGAATCCGCATTGTGCCAATGCGCCGTTTACCGGATTAGCCAGGAGCAACGTGTCTTGCAGGTTGGCGCTGTTGTTGCGCACCTGTGTGGTCCATGAGCCGGGATCACCGGCTGAAGTGGAACGGAAGACTCCGAGGAGACCATCTGTGTATGAGGCTGTCGGGAAATTAGGATTTGTCCCCGCCGGGCACGAGATACATAGTGCCATTGCATAAATCACGTCTTGATTTGACGGTGCAATGGCGAGTGACGTGCGGCCCATCGTTGGTTCAGAGTAAACGTCTTCCCACGTCCCGTCGCCGCCCGCATCAGTGTTGCGGAAGATGTGCGACCGCGAGAAGGTTCCGACAGCAGCGAAGATGTAGTCCGTTGATTTATCGGTACGAATTACAAGGTCCATCGCGCCGTTTGCGCCGTTGGCGACGTTGGAGACGATCGCCTGGTTCCACGTCGTGCCCCCGTCGAGACTGCGCCACACGCCGGTGCGAGTTGCAGCGTAGACGTGCTGAGCGTTAGCCGGGCTGACGACAATGTCGTTCACGAAGAAAAAGTTTGAGTTTGACGCTGTTGCGGGTAGACGAGTCCAGTGCGCGCCGGCGTCAGTCGTCTTGAATATGCCGGCACCGCGAACACCATCGGCGTTAAAGAATCCTTCTCCTGTACCAGCGTAGATGATGCTGGGATTGGATGGATCGAAAGCCATGGACGTGACCGCTATGTTCGCGAGAAAGTCGTTGAGCGGAAGCCATGTCGTACCGCCGTCGGTTGTCTTCCAGACGCCACCGGCAACTGCTGCCGCGTACATCACGTCGGGATTACTCGGATCGATGAGCAACGCGCGCGTGCGGCCGCCGACGTTACCCGGACCTATCGATTGCCAGGTACCAAGTGCTCCACTCGTGGACGGGCTACCGTCACCGGCGCCGCCGCCACCTGTACCATTCGGAAACTCGCCGTCTTCGCCCAGGATTTCTTCGTTCTCACCTGCTTCAGCCTGCGACGGGAGGTTCTTGTTCTGCTTGGTCGAGAAGCGCTTCATCTGCTTGATCTTCTCTTTAGCAGCGAAGTAGCGTTCGATCGGCAACTGTTTCTCGCCTTTTGGCAGGCGCTTTTGCAAATACCATTCAACCGCCTCTTTTGGCTGGTCGAAGCGTTCTTTGTCGCGGTCCGCTTTCTTTTTGTAGACGTAGGCAAGGCGAGGGTTGCGTTTGACGAGTTCGCGCTGAAGAGCGCTTTCTTTAGGTGATTCACGTTTTGTAGTCGCCTGCTTTTTGCGCGGCGAAGTCTTTGATTCTTTGCGCTCCACGCGCGACTTCTGTGTTTTCGAACGATTGTTGTGCGCGAGTGACGTAACGCCATTCATGAGGAGTAGACAGATCAAGGTGAGCGCCGTGATGAGACTACGCATAACTTCGATATTCCTTTCGCTTGGAGCGCCGACTTCAAGAAACCGCTCGTCTCCTATTGAACCTCGTAAGAGAAGAGAAGAGGCAGGCTGAATTTGGTGCTGGTTAACTCTCTTGATTTGAGAGGAGGCGCATTATACAGGGTGAGTCTGGTTCGTCAAAGCGAAAGATGGATGGGTAGTGCTCAGATTGAATTTGCAATGAATACGCCCGCAGACGTTCGCTGCGCCTTTGCGCCTTTGCGCGAAAAGTACTCAAATCACATTGGAGACCTCTGTGCGAAAACATTTTTCTCACGCAAAGGCGCAAAGGCGCAAAGAAAACCCCTGGAAACGCGGTAGCGCTTTGCGCCTTTGCGCCTTTGCGCGAGAGTTCTTCTCCTAAAGAGTTTTGATCGGACTTCTTCTCTGTTGGAAGCTGAATGAATGAACCTATACATCTAGATCGGTGATTGTATTGCTCGTCTGAGCGTCCTGATCTCTCACATCGCGAATTCCGCACTCATTAACGCCGACGCATTCGCATTAATAACTTGTGCGGCTCGCTGGATAAACATCTCGGCCTCCGCCACTTCCAATGGTTCAGAGAAGAGATAGCCCTGAGCATACTGGCACTTCAATGCTTTTAGCTGGTTCAACTGATCCTCAGTTTCTACTCCTTCGGCAATCACCTCCATGCCGAGGTTGCCCGCGAGAGTAACAATCGTTTTTACGATTTGAAGGTTCTCATGAGCATCCGACAACGTGGTTACAAACGATCGATCGATCTTCAACGTATCGACCGGGAACCGGTTGAGATAACTCAAAGACGAATAACCGGTACCAAAGTCGTCGATACTCAAGCGAACGCCGAGCTCACGAAGCTTCGCCAGGGTGATAGCCGCTAATTCTGAATTCTCCATCACTACGGTTTCGGTAATCTCGAGCTTGAGGCGCCATGGATCGAGCTGAGATTCGCGCAACACCTCTTCGATCTTTTCGGTGAGATCGGATTGCATAAGCTGTTTGCCCGAAAGATTCACGCTCATGATCAAATACCGGTTAAATACTGAACGCTGTTGCCAGTTCCGAAGTTGGTTGCAGGCTTCCCGCAACACACTCAGTCCGAGCGGCACGATTAACCCAGTCTCTTCTGCAAGTGGAATAAAGTCAGACGGCAGGATGATGCCACGCTCCGGATGCCGCCATCGCACGAGGGCCTCAAACCCGTGTAACTCTCCACTGGCGATCGAAACAATCGGCTGGTAATAGACGCACAACTCCCGGTTCTCGAGCGCGCGTCGAAAATCACTTTCTAATCGCAGCAGGGTGACGGCGCGCGTATGCATCGCGGTATTAAAAATCTCGTAGCACGCTTTGCCCTGTTCCTTCGCTCGATACATGGCGGTGTCGGCGTCACGAATGACATCCTCTGCTTCTGAGTAATTGTTCGCACCGAGTGCTACGCCGATGCTCGCCGTTGTGACAGCTTCATGATTATGAAGTTTGAAGGGCGCCGAGATGGCCTTCAACACTTTGTTCGCTACGCCGATTGCGTCTGACGGCTCCTGCAAACCGTCGAGCAGGATCGCGAACTCGTCGCCACCAAAACGCGCGACCATGTCCGTTTGTCGAATACAGCCTTCAAGACGGCGCGCTACGAGAATCAGCAATTCATCGCCACAGGGATGGCCCAGACTGTCGTTGATGTTTTTGAAGCGATCAAGATCAAGGAAGAGTACACAAAACAAGTACTGATCGTTTTGACGGGCACGTCCGAGCGCAACTCGAAGATGATCGGTGAAAAGTGTGCGGTTGGGCAGTCCGGTTAGAGCGTCGTGAAACGCAGCGTGTCGAAAGTGTTCCCGGCTTTCCTGTAACTCTCTGCTGGTCCGCTCTAATTTCTCCACGTAACGATTCAACTCTTCGACGTGAAGCTCTGCTTGCTCGGCGCGCAACTGCTCCGCCTCCGCACGTGCGTGCTCAGCCTCAGCACGCTCGCGCTCAGCCCGTTCTGCCTGCGCGGCAGTCGCCCTGATGTCTTCAAGATACTTCTCATAGGTAAAGTAGATTATCGAAATGATAGGCAGAGGAGCTAAAACGGCATAGAAGCTGAACGTCGTCTGCAACTGGATAATGCCGCCGGCGACGAATGCGCCGACGAAGTAAGTAAGCGACGACCAGAGGTAGTGCTTGGTCCATGTATGCCAAACCGGGCGATCAGATTTACAGGCAAGGCAGATCGCAACCAGCCAGGTGTGCGAGAGATACTGGACAAGGGCGACGATACACAAAAGGATCAGAACCGACGAGTGTGGCTGGTTTAAAAAATCAATCGGAGAGCCAAAAAGAATCCGCGCGATGGCGCCAGTGATGAAGACGGCTAAGCTGGTTGCCGCGGCGTTGAAGAAGACTGTAATCCAACGCTTGCTAATGCGAAGACCAGAGCTCAGCCCATCCGCAGCCGCGACGATAATCGCCGCCTCAGGCCCATAAAGAAGCAACGTGAGAAAAACAAAACTATCGGCAACCGTGATCGTGGTGTTTACGCGCGGGACCCTGATCCCGATTCCCGAACTGATGGCTACGGTTAGTGAAAACAGTGACAGGAAACGAAAGTCGAGTTGCTGGAAAGGGAGGTTGTAACAGGCGTGTCCAAAGATCACAGCTCCGGCCGTGACGACCAGCCACATGTAGCGTTTAGTCAGGCGTTGTTTGCCGGTAGACTCGGCCATGATTAGAAGTAGAGGAGATCGTATTGCCCGCCGATGCTGAATCCGAGGTTTAGATAAAACGACTGTGTTTGCGTGTTCTCCTGCTCTACAAACAGGTAAATGGCTTTCGTATGCTGAAGAAGAATCCGGCCCAATGCGCTCACGGATTTTCGCCCAATTCCTTTACCGCGCTCTTCAGGACTTACGTATACGCCTTCGATGTAGGTAGCTTCGGGTGTGTCGGCGATGATGTCCGTCTTGAAAACCAGGCGATCATTTTTCATCAACACCCAAACTCGCCGTTTCTCAATGCGTCGCAGATAGCGCTCGCGAAAACCGGCCGGGTCTTTCTTTAACGGATCAACTCCGCTCGTTTCGAAGGCCATCGCAGCCTGCGCGTGAACCACCTGTTCGAGATCGTTTTGCGTGGCTGGGCGCAGACCGTCAATCGAACTGTTTTCATGAAATGGTTCATTGCAATGTAGGAAGACGATGGGACAAACCAGCCGCGGCGACTGTTCTTTGTCAGCGTAGTGATTCCAGAACTTCTGCACCGCGGTGTGCTCGCCCATCAGTAAATGAGCCGGCTCCACACGACGTGCGAGTGTGGCAAAAGCTTGAATGGCGTTCTCAGTGAATGCTTCGAGGAGGATTGAATGACCGATAAGAGCAACGCCCTCGAGTTTGTTCTGCTCGTTCCGGCACGCGTAAAAACGTCCGCGGTTAAGGGAACTGGCTAAACCGTTGTCCCGGACGAACCCGCTCATGATGACGTTTGTCAAGGACGGAGTTGAGAGTGCAGTCAGAACTTCATCCTCGTTGCCTGGTAGCAGAGAACTAACATTGACCGGCGCGTCCACTGACACCTTGTCGCCCGCGAGTTGGACCGGAAAATCCGTTTCAAGTTTGTAAGCGATACTGGCCATAAGTGTGTTTATTCGATCGTGTAGTGGAGCCTACTGGATCGAACCGTCCTCCTGTACGGCTTTCATTTCAGCGGTGTTGTCACCGTTAAGGAGAACTGACAAGGCCCAGATTGGACCACTATCACCCATCGCGACTCCGTCGCCGATAGCCACTCCGTCTGACAGTAAAATTCCATCGCCAATCGCCACACCGTCGCCGATGGCAACGCCGGTCGAAAGGCTTATACCGAGAAAGAAGATGTGGCCATCTCCGATCGCGACACCGGTGCTGGTCAGGATGTTGTCACCAATCGCGACACCGTCACCGATCGCAACGCCATCGCCGATAGCGACGCCGTCACCGATTGCAACACCATCTCCAATTGCAACTCCGAGATCGTAGATTCGGTGATACCTGGTGATGAGATTGATACCCGTCGCATATCCACCGTTGAGCAGGATTGCCTGAGCCCACGGGAAGGTGTAGCCATCAAGCGAGGTAGAAGGTTTGGGCGGCGTGAGTGTGATCAGCAGTGGTGCATCCAACGGAGTCAGATTTGATAAATCTGTTCGAACTAACCTCGCCAAACGCACTGCGCCTTCGATGTTCAGTTGGCCGGTGCCCTGTTCGAGCATGTTGTAACCGGCCAGGGGCTGTGCCGTGTACATCAGAATCATCTTTACGAGATTCGGTGTGAGTTTCGGATTCGCTTGTAACAGCAGCGAGGCGGCGCCGGAAACAAGCGGCGTTGCCATCGAAGTGCCACTCATCCTCATCATCTTGTGATTGCTGCCGCTGGTTGGCGTGCATGCGAGTTGAGGGTACTCCACGACAAGTCTGTTGCTGCGGCTTTCGGCTGAAATGAGTTTATTTCCGGGCGCGACGAGATCGGGCTTGATGATGTGGTCGTAATACCTGATACCCAGCACCGTTCTGTAACTGCGCGTTGGCCCGCGCGAGCTATAGCTCGTTACACCATCGTCGGAACGGATATCGGTGCCGAAGGTATTGGCAGCGCCGACGGTGAGCACCGCAGGCTCATTGCCCGGTGCGTGAATGCGTCCATAGATCTTGCGGCCCGTGGCATCCGTGCCATCATTGCCGGCCGCCGCTACTACCACGATTCCGTTGTTGACGAGACGGCGAGCTGCGATACAGAGGGGATCGTCTTTGTACGAATCCACTGCCGGTGCGCCAAGACTCAGGTTGACAACTTTGATTTTGTACTTCTGATAGTTTTTCTCGCCGAGAGGTTTGTTCGGATCCACTGGTGCAAGGATCCAGTTGAGCGCCTTCAACACATTCGACACTGCGCCGAATCCCTGTGAGTTGAGTACACGCAGATTGATTACATCTGCGTCAGGCGCGACGCCGGTGTAGGCGCCATGCGCCACGTGGTCCACTCCGGCGGCGAGCGCTGCAACGTGGCTGCCGTGACCGTAGACATCGTCGAACCTGCCTTCCCCCGTGAAATCAAGCTGCGTTTCAATTCTGCTTCCAATCTGATGGTGGTCTTTATCAATGCCTGAATCGAGCACGGCGATGTTGACGTCCTTGCCCTTGATGCCGCTGTTGCCAGATTGTGTGCGCATGTAAGCTGCGCCGGTAGTCTTCTCGACGTGTCCGAGTAGACGAATCTCTCTATCGAGGGAGATGAACTCTACTTCGTCAAATTCAGACAGTTGCGTCAGAACACTGGAGGGCAGTTCGACAACCGCGGAATTGAATTCCTTCAACTCGTCTTTAACGCGAACCCCGTTGCGTTGCAGCAACGCGTTCAATCGTCCGCTCGATTTGCCGTTGAATTGAAGGATGACTTGAACAATCTCGCCATTTCCCCTGGCGGCGTGCTCGCGCAATGTCTCTGAGATCTTTTCATCCTGGCTGCGTTTAGCTTTGCCCGGAGCGGCAACGCCATTCGACTCTGCGCTGACGCCGTTTGTACTAAAACCGTAGAGACTTAGAACCAGAGCGCAAAGGAACAGGAATGAGGCGGTGAAGGCTGGCTTGCTGTTTTTCATTTCGTACCCCATAGAGATCCACACCATGATCGTTAAACCATCGTCGGCCCAGTTTGCATTGCCTGTGCCGTTGACGAATCGGCCAGAATGGCTTCAGATATGGACCTTTAGTCGCGGGTGTTTGCAGCTAGAATCAGGTTGGCACGTCATACTGATTCACTGAGTAGTCATTTTGATAGATCAATAAACCAATGTCACAAAAAGACTCAGAGCACACGCTTACAGTTAGCTGGCAGGATCCGCGGCTGCTTGCCGAAGCAGGACGTGGAATGTCCGGCCTCGAGTTCCTGCAAAAGGTAGTCACGGGCGAATTTCCGCCACCGCCCTTTGCATCACTGTTGGGTTTCGATCTGGTGGAACTTCATGAAGGGAGCGCTACCTTTGCAGTCAAGCCCGCGGAACACCATTACAATCCGATCGGTGTCGTGCACGGTGGCCTGGCGGCGACACTGCTTGATTCGGCAATGGGTTGCGCAGTGCATTCAACTCTGCCGGCGGGCTCAGGTTATACAACCCTTGAGATTAAAGTTAATTTCGTTCGCGCGATGACAGCCGAAACAGGACGCGTGCGTTGCGAAGCGAAGGTGATCCATGTTGGCGGACGGACAGCCACTGCCGAGGGGCGAATCATTGACGAGGCCGGAAAGCTCTACGCACACGGCACGACCACGTGCCTGGTGTTTCATGCCGGCCGCTAGATTTATGAGGAAGAGCCGTGTGTAAACAAAACCTTCTTGCGGTGGCGCTACTCGCGTTAGTGTCCATCGTCGTAATGAGCGCGGAAGATGATCAGAAGGAAAAAATGAAGCGGGTTGCTGAAAAGAGCAATCAGCAGGAGAAGGCAATGACAGACAAAGTTGAGAAGACCGAAGAGCAGTGGCGTAAAGAGCTCTCGCCCGAGCAATATCACGTGCTGCGTGAGGCAGGAACCGAGCGAGCGTTCACCGGCGCGTATTGGAACAACCACGACAAAGGAACCTACCAATGCGCTGCTTGCGGACTGCCGCTTTTCAGTTCAGCTACAAAGTTTGATTCAGGGACCGGTTGGCCAAGCTTCTATGCGCCAATATCGGAAACCAGCGTTATTGAAGAAACTGATCGCACTCTCGGTATGGTGCGGACGGAAGTTAAATGCCGGCGCTGTGGTTCCCATCTGGGCCACGTATTTGAGGACGGCCCGCGACCTACCGGATTGCGTTATTGCATGAACTCGATTTCGTTGAAGTTAGAAAAGGAATGACGCTGCGACTCGAAACCTGGAGCTTTAAGGGGCGCAACTGTAGGGGCGGCCCTCCGTGGCCGCCCTCCTTGATTGCAAATTCGTCGAGAAAGGGGCGGCCACGGAGTGCCGCCCCTATAGTTGCAACAGGAATCAATGATGCGCGTGATGCTCTGCGGAATTCGCCTTAGATGAGCTTGCCTGTGGTCCGGGGCTTGCGACCTCAATCACGGTGCGCATCCACGGATGAATGCAACATTGAAATCGAGATAGGCCGACCGGAAGTTCTCCAGTTCCTGCCGTCGGGCCTTCTTCAACTGCGCCCGCCGGGATAAAAGTGATCGATCCAAAATTAAGGCACTCGGGCGCCGGGACCGGATTGCCTGAGAGCGCATTAAGATCAGGAACAAAGCCGCCTCCAAAAGCAGCAACGGGTGTAAAGGTGTGTACCTCACCGCCACGGTTCTCAATGAGTGTCGGGCGTCCAACATTGAGATGCATTTGGCTCGGCTGGTTGCGCCACTTGTGTACGTCTTGAGTTTCTTCAAGTTCCTCGATGAATTCAGCAAACGTCGTATGCCCGTTACCAATACATCCACCCGGCACTCCACTAAAAGTAACGGGGTCACAATCGTCTAACAGCCTTATTTTCTTATCACCCTGAACAGCGCCCGCGCCTGCGGTAAGGCTTAGCAGTGCGACTAGTGCGAACGCCGCTCCAACCACAGTTCGAACAGTCAACTTTTGTTTCATAGATTAACCTCCTTGAGGAGACCGGCTCGCAACCGTGTGGTGCGAGACACGACTTAAACTTGCGGAACGTTGAGCTAGCGACGCAACCATATACACTTGAAGATTGAGGTTGTCAACGATTTCCCCTGAACAAACACGATTTTCCCTGCACACAATTTTTATTGACACTGGTCCACTTTTACGCTTACAGTTCGGCCGTTACCGAACCTCGCGGTGGCCGTCACTCTCTCAAGCCTCGCGTCGATTACAAGTCGTCTTGATTCTTTGTAGCTTTGTACAACTAAGAATGTTTTATTTCTCACTACCTGCCATAAAAACGGTTTCGTTTACTAATAGTGTGTGACGAATTGCTTAGTGCCAGCGGGAGTCTCACGTAATGAATGTTCCTGGTTTGTCATAAAGATTAGAGCCAGCAGCTTAGGACCCACTTAACAACTTGTAGCTGGCTACCGATTAACTGCGCCCTTTTGCCCATTTCACGATTAGGGCGTTTAAGTTTTCAAACCTCATTTGGAAAAGAGCTCACGGACCATGGAGTATCCTCATGACAACTGCCTCGCCTTCCCCACGTGCTCAGTTGCGCGCAATTGTGGTCGCACTCCTTTGTTATCGTCTTCTATTTTTAATGTGTGCTCCCGTTGTAACCGTTGTGGCTCACACACGGAAAGCAGGCAGCTTAGTTCAGGCACAATCCTTGCTCCCAATTCGCGAAGGTGAGGTGCTGGTGCGGTTTCGAGCAGGAGTCTTGGAACGTGATAAAGACATGATTATCGCGGCACAGAATGCGCGAAGGAAAAAGCAACTCCGGGGCGAATCTGGCGTTGAACGACTGGAATTGCCTGGCGGCCGCGATCCGAGAAGTGTGGTGCTGGAGATACTGCTGAACCCGCAAGTTGAATTTGCCGAGCCGAACTTCCTGATTTCAAAGGATGATTTGACCCCTAATGATGCTCGGTTCGGTGAACAATGGGCCTTGCACAACACGGGTCAGAACGGTGGTCGATTTGCCTCGGATATCAGTGCGAGCGGCGCATGGACCACGACGACTGGATCGAAGTCGACTGTCATTGCCGTGATCGATAGCGGCATCGACTTCACTCATCCCGATCTCTCACACAACCGTTGGGTTAATCCAGCGCCGAGTGCGAATGGTGATCTGCACGGCTGGGATTACGTTGACGACAGCGCCGAAATCAAAGATGAGCAGGGCCACGGCACAGCGGTGGCCGGCATCATTGCCGCTGAAGGCAATAACTCGTTGGGAGTGACGGGCGTGATGTGGCGCGCCAGCCTGATGAGTCTGCGCGTGTTGGACAATGCGGGTGTGGGTGACATCGCGAGCGCCGTCGAAGCAATCGACTATGCCAGCACACATGGGGCGCAGGTAATTAACCTGTCGTGGGGAACTGCGGGCGAATCGGTCGCGCTGAAGGAGGCGCTTGAACGTGCCCGTAGACGGAATGTGGTAGTTGTCT
>JAICGZ010000042.1 GCA_025922875.1 Pyrinomonadaceae bacterium | reverse complement strand
GTGGTTCGCTCTTGTATTCATTGCAATTCCTCCTAAATAATCTGGGTCAAGTTCAGAGTTCAAGCTTTAGCTTGCCGCCCAAAGAAGCAGCCTAACGGCTGAACTCTGAACGTCGAGTGAGTGCCGAGAAAATACGGCTTGCAGCCTTGTCTCGTATTTAGGGAATTCTGAATTGATCGTGAGATTATTCTCAAAAAGTTCTCAAAGCCGATGATGATGAACCAGCCGGGCAGGCGCTTTTATCTATTCGACGGGTTTCGCGTGGACGCGCAGGAGCGGATTCTTTTCAAAGAAAATCGCGAGGTACCGCTCACACCGAAGGTCTTTGATACCCTGCTGGTGTTGCTCGAAAACTCGGGCCACGTTCTCACAAAGAAAGAATTGATGCAGCAGGTTTGGCCTGACAGTTTTGTTGAAGAGAACAACCTGGCGCAAAACATTTCCATTCTCCGAAAAGCGCTCGGAGCAAGTAAACAAAGCGAGCATTACATTCAGACGGTGCCGAAGCGCGGCTATCGTTTCCTTGCGGACGTGCACGCGACCGGCGGCGAAGAGGAAACTCTGATTGTTCACGAACGAACGAGAGCCAGGATCGTCGTGGAGCACACGGACGACGATGAAGACAGGCACGAACTGAAGACAATCGCGCCGGCAATTATTGATGTGCAGCCTGAGACATCGCTGCCGCGAACTCCGGAAACAATGTACGCGCGCAGTGGCGATGTGAACATTGCTTACCAGGTCATCGGCGACGCTCCCCTCGATCTCGTCTTCGTAATGGGTTGGGTCTCGCACCTGGAATACTTCTGGCGCGAGCCGAACTTCGCGCGCTTCCTGCTACGCCTCGCATCGTTTTCACGTCTCATTCTTTTCGATAAACGAGGGACCGGACTGTCCGACCGCGTTCCCATCAATCAACTTCCGACGCTCGAGCAACGGATGGACGACGTGCGCGCCGTGATGGACGCCGTCGGTTCCGACCGCGCAGCGCTATGCGGAGTTTCCGAAGGTGGTCCAATGTGCAGCCTCTTTGCCGCGACCTATCCTGAGAAGACGCTGGCGCTCGTGATGATCGGTACTTATGCAAAACGAATTCGTGACGCAGATTATCCGTGGGGGCCAACAGCAGAACAGCGCGAACAGTTTTTCGAAGTCATGCGCGAGCATTGGGGTGGGCCGGTTGGAATCGACGAACGCGCGCCGAGTCTCGCGAACGATCCAAAGTTTCGCGAATGGTGGGCCACGTACCTGCGAATGGGAGCGAGTCCGGGCGCCGCGGTCGCGCTGACGCAGATGAACGCGGAGATCGACGTGCGCAATGTATTACCGTCGATTCGCGTGCCTTCACTCATCATGCATCGCACGGACGATCAATGTTTGAAACTCGAGGAGGGGCGGTTTGTCGCCGAGCGGATTCCGGGCGCGAAGTTTGTGGAACTTCCCGGTCAGGACCACCTTCCGTTTGTCGGCGATCAGGATGCGATTCTTGACGAGATGGAGGAGTTTTTGACGGGAGTGCGTCACCGGATCGAGCCTGATACAGTGCTCGCGACAGTGTTGGTAGCGGAGATCGCCGGTGACAGGATGGAATTGCTGCGACGGCTGCATGCGTACATTGCAAAAGAGATCGAATGGTTTCGTGGGCGTGAGATCGACATTGCCGGGAATCGCCTGCTGGCGATCTTTGACGGACCGGCGCGTGCAATTCGCTGTGCGTCAACCATCACGCAATACGCTTCGCGATTGGGTGTCGCGATCCGCGCAGGGCTCCACACCGGCGAATGCGAGATCGTCGATGGTAAAGTCGGCGGCGTTGCGGCGCGGATGTGTGTGTGCGTGGCCGGCGAGGCAGAGCCCGGCGAAGTACTCGCTTCGAGCACTGTGAAAGATCTCGTTGCCGGATCGGGAATCAGCTTTGACGATCGTGGCGTTCACGACTTGTCAGGTTGTGGCGAGTGGCGCCTGTTTGCAGTTCAAAAAACTTTATGACTATGGACCGCGTAGAATGTTTTTCCCGCAAAGACGCAAAAGAGCAAAGCGCTGCCGCGCTTCTAAGAATTTCTTTGCGCCTTTGCGGGAAAGAAGAAGCAGAGCCGTATGGACCAATACCCGTTTGCTGATATTGATCTGGCGCGTCGTCTTGAACGTACTGAAGCTCGAGGCAACGCTAATTTCGTCGAAGCTCGCGCCGAGGCGTTCCCGGATGTAGGTGCAACGTGGATTGAAGTGGCCGGCGCTTATGCGCTGTTCGATGGCGCCGGGTCGCCCGTGACGCAGACTTTTGGTCTGGGAATGTTCCAGCCGGTTGAAGAAACAGACTTGGACCAGATCGAAGAGTTTTACCGCTCGCGAGGCGCCGAAGTCTTTCACGAAGTTTGTCCCCTCGCCGATCAGTCAGTGTTCACGTTGATTGGTGAACGCGGTTATAAACCAGTCGAGTTTTCGAATGTGCTTTATCAACCGATAAGTATGGACTTGCGACTGCAAGCCACTCGAAACGAGAACATTAAAGTAAGACTCATCGAGAAGGACGAAGTCGAACTCTGGGCGGATACAGCATTCGAAGGCTGGAGTGAGTTTACTGAGATCGCCGATTTTTTGCGTGACCTCGGCCGCGTGACAGCACGTTCAAAGTCGCTCGCGTTCATTGCGGAGTTGGAAGGAAAACCGATCGCGACTGGCGCTTTGACGATCGCTGGTGATGTAGCGCTGCTCGCCGGCGCGAGTACGGTTCCAACAGCTCGACGCCAGGGCGCTCAGCTTGCTTTGCTCGAAGAACGTCTGCGCTACGCTGCGACGCGAGGTTGTACCGTTGCGATGATGGTCACGCTGCCCGGAAGCGGATCGCAGCGGAACGCGGAGCGTCACGGGTTCCGGATCGCGTATACCCGAACTAAATGGAAACAGGATTTACAAGATTTCACAGGATGAACACAGGATGGAGTTTGAGAAGCTCGGTGTCTTTTATTTAGGACGGACGAAGACCAAAGAGGGCCTGTTGCTTTACGACTCAAAGGATCTCGTTACGCACGCCGTGTGTGTTGGCATGACCGGCAGTGGCAAGACGGGCCTTTGCATCACGCTGCTTGAAGAAGCCGCGATCGATGGTATACCCGCAATCATCATCGACCCGAAGGGTGATCTGCCCAACTTGCTGCTGACGTTTCCGAACCTCTCTCCACAAGACTTCGAGCCGTGGGTGGAAGAAGGCGACGATGCAGCGCAACAGGCCAATCTATGGAAAGAAGGTCTGGCGAAATGGGGACAAGATGGAGAACGTATCAAACGCCTGCGTGATGCTGCTGACTTCCGCATTTACACGCCCGGCAGCAACGCCGGCTTGCCGGTGTCGATCCTCAAATCGTTTGCGGCGCCACCCGAAACGATCAGGCAAGATAACGAGTCACTCGCCGAGCGGATTAACACGACTGTTACGAGCTTGCTCGGATTGATCGGCATCGACACCGATCCGATTCGCAGTCGCGAACACATTCTCGTTTCCAACATTCTCAATCAGGAGTGGTCCAACGGAAGAGATCTGGATCTCGCCGGACTTATTCGAAAGATTCAGTTGCCGGCCATCGCGAAGATCGGCGTGATGGATCTCGATTCGTTCTTTCCGCCAAATGATCGTTTTGAACTCGCGATGGCGTTAAACCACTTGCTCGCGTCGCCGAGTTTCGCGAGCTGGATGGAAGGCGAGCCACTCGACATCCAAAAGATCCTTTACACAGACAAAGGAAAGCCACGCCTCGCGATATTCTCAATCGCCCATCTCGGGGATGCGGAGCGGATGTTTTTTGTGTCGCTGCTGCTGAATCAGGTGCTCGGCTGGGTGAGAACTCAATCGGGCACCACGAGCCTGCGCGCCATTCTTTACATGGACGAGATCTTTGGTTATTTCCCGCCGGTTGCGAATCCGCCGTCGAAGTTGCCGCTGTTGACCTTGTTGAAACAAGCTCGCGCATTTGGGTTAGGTATCGTGTTGGCGACGCAGAATCCTGTCGATCTGGACTACAAAGGCCTTGCAAACACCGGCACGTGGTTCATCGGTCGTTTGCAAACTGAACGCGACAAGGCGCGGATGTTGGAAGGCCTCGAAGGCATTGCGGCAGGTACGGGCCAGAAGTTTGACAGGCAGGAGATGGAGCAACTGCTCGCTGGTCTTGATAAACGCATCTTCCTCATGAACAACGTGCACGACGATGCTCCGGAGGTTTTTGAAACTCGTTGGGCCATGTCCTATCTGCGCGGACCGCTGACCCGCGCGCAGATCAAGTCGTTGATGGATCCGTTGAAAGAGACTGTTACGCCGGCGCCGGCTCTTCACGCGCCGACAATCGCAGACGCACCGGCGCGAAACGAGCGATCGGTACTGCCGCCTGAAATAACTCAGTATTACATTCCCGTTCGCTCATCCGGTGGTGCGAACGCAAAGCTGTCGTATCAGCCGATGCTGCTCGGCGCCGCGGAAGTTCATTACAACAAGCCCGTCGAAGTGACTCAGCAATTAACTTTACTTGCCGAGATTCCAGATGGACCAGTGAGCCTTGATTGGAGCCAGGCGATTCCGCTCGATTTACCTGTCGAGGATCTCGAATCCGAGCCGGAAGCCAGCGCGACGTTTGTTGAAGTTCCGGCGAGGGCAACTAAAGCGAAGAGCTATGCGACCTGGAGCAAAGATCTCTCGAACTGGATTTATCGAAACCAGCGACTCGAGTTATTCGAGAGTCCAACGCTGGATATCGTTTCGAACCCCGGCGAGTCAGAACGCGATTTCCGAGTTCGCCTGCAACAGCTTGCGAGAGAAAAACGCGATGAAGCGGTCGAGAAGCTGAGGCGGAAGTACGCGCCGAAGTTTGAGCAGCTTGAGGACAGGAAGCGTCGCGCCGAGCACGCTGTCGAACGCGAGAAGGAACAAGCGAAAGGTCAAAAGTTACAGACCGCGATTTCATTTGGCGCTACGTTGCTGTCATCGTTCATGGGTCGAAAGCGAGTGGGCATGTCGACGCTCGGGAGAGCAACGACAGCGGTGCGTGGCGCGGGCCGTTCGATGAAGGAAGCTGATGACGTGGGCCGCGCTGAAGAGAACGTGGCAGCGATTGAACAGAAGCTGGCGGATCTGGATGCGGAATTCAAAGCGGAAACTGCGGCATTAGAACGTTCTATCGATCCGCAAACGGAAGAACTCGGCAAGGTGAGTTTCAAACCGACGAAAGCAAACGTTGCCGTCAAACTACTCACGCTCGCGTGGGCGCCCTACTGGCACGACGCGCAAGGAGAAACCAGACCCGCGTGGGAATAAGAATATGAAGATACCACTCAAATATGGATTAATGATCACGCTCGGTGTAATTGTCTGGGTGCTCATTGTCCGCTCCATCGTCACGAATCCGCAGTCACTGGTCCATACCCTCGGCAGCCCAATCGTTTTCAATGTTCTTCACTTCATAATGATCTACCTCGGGCTTACAGCGCTGGGGCGCGAGAAAGGCGAGAGGCCCACGTTCAAAGAAGGCGTGAAGACCGGGGTTAAAATTTCATTCGTCTACGCACTCACGGCGTCGCTGTTCTTCGTGGGTGTGCTGGCGGTTATTGGAACGAGGTGGTTGGAGAGCGAGCCGGGAGCGGCGGGCACGCCGATGTCGCGCATTGCGGCGCAGGCGTTCGTGGGATTGTTTCTTGGCGCCATGCTCTTCGGTTTGATCTATTCGACCGTGATCTCGTTCTTCCTCGCGAAGCGCCGGTCGGAGGAAGTATAGGTCCTATTTGGGAGTTAACACGACCTTGCCTATGTTCTTTCGCTCCTCAAGGTAGCGGTGTGCTTTTCCGACCTCGTCAAAAGTAAACGCCTGATCGACGTGCGGCCGGATCCACTCTTCTTCCACGCCTCGCAGAATGTCGCGCATCCACACTGCGACTTTCTCTGGTTCGTGCCACATGTGGCCGAGGTTTAATCCAAATACGCCTCGATTCTTATTGAGCAGCGGAAACGCGTGGAACCACGGAGTCTGGATCGCGGCCTTCAACATCTTGAGCTTTCCGGTGAATCCATTTGCCGAAGCGGTTGAGACACCAAACATCCCTAAGCGTCCAGTGTGTCTCAACGCAGCGTAACTCTTCTTCCAATGCGCGCCGCCAATCGGATCGATCACCAGATCCACGCCGCGTCCAACCGTGAGTTGCTGCAAAACCGGTTGCCAATCCTGTTTGCGATAGTCGATCGGATGGTCCAGGCCGCGTTCCAGGAGAAACTTGTGCTTACCCGGACTCGCCGTACCGTACGTAACGGCACCGATCTTTTTCGCGATGTCCAGTGCAGCCAGTCCAACTCCGCCACCGGCGTTATGGATCAAGACCGACTCACCTGCATGCAGAGAGCCCATCACCACTAACAGCGCATACGCAGTCAGGTAGTTCACCGGAATCGCCGCCGCCTGTTCAAACGTCAACTCATCAGGCTTCTCGAACATCTGTCCCGCCTTCACTGCAACCAATTCCGACTGGCCACCAAACCGCGTCAATGCCACCACAGATTTGCCTACAAACGAGCTGTTCACATCCTTACCCGCGGCTTCGACAACACCACTGACTTCGTAGCCCATCACGCACGGCTTCGGCGGTGAGTCGGGATACAAACCCTGCCGCGAGAGGATGTCGGCAAAGTTCAACCCGGCTGCGCGCACGCGAATGAGAACCTCACCTTCGCCGGGCGTTGGATCGGGCTTCTCCTGGACCTTCAGCACGCTGATGTCGCCTGTCGTAGTCGTGACGATTTGTCGCATGGCCCGATATTATCAGTTCTAATCCGCGACATCAGTGTTAATCTGTGGCGAAATATGCGCTTAACACTTTTCCTGACGTTACTCTTACTTTTAACTGCAAGCTGCACAAATCAACAATCATCCGGAAAACAACTGACTCTCGCCGTGGTCTCGGGAGTCGAAGGCGATGCGCTCAAACAAGCTGCCCGCGATTACGAATCGCAAACCGGCACGCACATCAACATCGCCGAATTTCCTTATACAAATCTTTTTGAGAAAGAATTGATAGATCTCAAAGCCCGCACCGGCGCTTACGATCTGATCATGCTCGACGATCCATGGTTTCCCCGCTTCGCGAGCGAGCAGTTCCTGACGGAGCTTACGCCTCTGCTCGAGCGGCGCGGACAGTCTGGCCCGGACAGCGATTTTGTCGCGACATCTGTCGCACTGTGCCGCCATCCTTATCAAACCGGGCCACTCTATGCACTGCCTTACGTCGGCAACTCGCAATTATTTTTTTATCGCAAAGATCTTTTTGAGAAACACTCGTTGAAAGAACCGGCGACCTGGCAGGACGTTCTCACGGCTGCCAGGACAATCCAGGAAAAAGAAAACGGGATTTATGGTTACGTGATGCGCGCCGCGCAGGGCAACGCAGCGGTCGCCGACTTCATGCCGATCTTTTGGGCCTTCGGTGGCGAGATGTTCGACGCCTCGGGAAAACCGTCAGTAAATAGCCCTGAAGGGATCGCGGCACTGGAATTCATGCTCCAACTCGGCAAATACTCACCGCCGGGTTATGCGAGTTTCAATGCCGATGAAGTAGGTGCGCACTTGTTGCAAGGCACGGCGGCGATGTCGATCAACTGGCCGGCGTGGATCAGTTCATTTGCGGATGCCACAAAATCGAAAGTTACTGGCAAGATGGAGTTCTCCACCTTGCCCGCCGCGCAACGCCCGGGTCAGGCCGAGATTGGCAACTGGTTGATCGCTATTCCGCGCGATTCGCAAAACGCCGACGCCGCGATGGACTTTCTGCTTTGGGCCACCAGCGCCGAGCAGATGAAACGGTCGGCGGAGCGAGGCAATCCACCGACGCGCCAGTCGCTATTTCGCGATGCTGAGCTCGTCGCGAAGTATCCTGCGTATCCGGCGCAGTTGCGTTCGCTTGAAAGCTCACGACCACGCCCGCGCACACCTTATTGGAACGAGATTGAAAACGCGTTTGGCATCTTTCTTTCGAAGGCGAATAGCGGCGAACTGTCTCCCACGGAAGCAATGAATCAGGCGAATGCCGAAATCGAGAAGATTCTTCAACGCACCCAGGCGACGCAGTAAGCACGAGCTGCTGCTGCCCGCACTCTTTATCGCACCGGCGCTGTTGGTGCTCCTCGCACTTTCAATCTATCCGCTCATCTACTCCATAACTATTAGCCTGCAACAAGAAACTGCGTCAGGTGTTAAGTGGGGTCTCGGCAATTTTGCAAGGCTTGTGTCAGACAACTTCTTTCTGACGGCGATGGCCCACACTTTCGTCTACGCTGCCGCGGCACTGACTTGCGAGTTCCTGCTGGGTCTTGGCCTCGCTCTTTTACTTAACAAACAGATTCGTGGCCGCGGTTTGTTTCGCGCTAGTTTACTGGTGCCGATGATGCTGCCCACGGTGGTAGTCGGAGTAGTTTGGCGTTTGATGCTCAATCCAAACTTCGGCGCGTTGAATGGAACGCTCAAGCAGTTTGGTATTAACACCGAGAGTTTGACGTGGACGGCGTCGCCGCGATTGGCGATGTTGTCGGTAATCGCGGTTGATGTTTGGCAGTGGACGCCGTTTGTATTCCTCGTGCTTCTGGCCGGATTGCAGGCAATTCCGCAGGAACCGTATGAGGCCGCGCTGATCGATGGATCGAGCCGGTGGCAAACGTTTTGGCACGTAACGTTGCCGCTGCTCAAACCGTCGATCCTCATCGTGTTGCTCTTGCGCACGATGGATCTGCTGCGTGTGTTCGATCAAATTTTTATTCTGACTGAGGGTGGACCAGGATTCGCTACTGAAACGATCAGTCTTTACATCTATCGCACGGCGTTTCGGTTTTTTGATTTTGGGTATGCGGCTGCGATGTCGTTTGTGCTGCTCGCGCTGACGAACGTGATCAGCGCGATCTACATTCGATTCCTGCAAGCAAAAGAGGCGGCTTAAGGATGAGACCTTTTTTCGCGCAAAGGCGCAAAGAGTGCAAAGGCGCAAAGAAAGGCAATTCCAAACCTTGATGGTTCACTTTGCGCCTTCGCACTCTTTGCGCCTTTGCCGGGAAATATTCTTTTAATGATTAAAAATCTCCGTTATGTTCTGCTATTGCCGGCGCTGGTGTTTGCACTGGCGCCGGTTTATTGGATGCTCACGATCTCGCTGAAGACTGAAGTGGACCAGTTTGCCAGCCCGCCGCCGTGGTTTGTTTTCACGCCGACACTCCAACACTACTACGACGCATTTGTCACACGCGCGTTTGGACAGTATTTGATTACGAGCGCGGTGGTGGCGGTCACTTCAACTGCCTGCGCGCTCGTCATCGGCACGGCAGCAGCTTATGGCCTCGCACGATTTCAACTTCCGTGGCGCCTCAACCGTCGCCTCTCCTTGTGGATACTTTCGACGCGAATGTTTCCGGCGATCGTTACGGCCGTGCCGCTGTTTCTGATGATGCGCGACGTGCGGCTGCTGAACACGCGAGCCTCGTTGATAATTGTCTACACCGCCTTCAATCTTCCATTCGTAGTCTGGATGATGCACGGTTTCTTTGCAGACTTGCCGCGCGATCTAGAAGAGGCTGCGCTGGTCGACGGCGACTCGCGTTTGGGCGCGCTCGTGCGCGTGGTTTTGCCGCTTGTAGCGCCTGGCCTGGCGGCGACGGCGGTGTTTTGTTTGATTGTTTCGTGGAACGAGTTTCTGTTTGCGTTGGTGTTGACGCAGACCGATGCGGCGATGACGTTACCCGTTGGAATTGCCGGGCGAGTTACGCAGTACGAGATCAAGTGGGGTGTGATGAGCGCCGCGGCTTCGGTCGCAATAGTTCCGATCCTTGTGTTTGCACTCGCGCTGCAAAAGTACCTGGTCAGGGGCCTCTCGCTTGGCGCTGTAAAAGGATAATGGGTATCAAGTTTCAGAATGTGACTAAGACGTTTGGCGGCGTGAGCGTCGTCGACGATCTGTCACTCGAGATAAACGATGGCGAATTTGTCGTGCTGCTTGGACCATCGGGTTGTGGCAAGACCACGACGTTGCGCATGCTGGCGGGTCTCGAAACAGTCACTTCCGGCGACATCTACATCGACGGCGAACGAATCAACGACGTTCCCACTCAGCACCGCGATCTCGCAATGGTGTTTCAGAGCTATGCGCTTTATCCACACATGACCATCGCGGAGAACATCGGTTATCCGCTGCGTGTCAGGAAAGTTCAGAAAGCCGAGCGTCTCGAACGTGTCAGCCGCGTGGCGGCAATGCTGGAGATCGAATCACTGCTTGAACGCAAACCGCGACAGTTGTCAGGCGGTGAACGGCAGCGCGTGGCGCTCGCGCGCGCGATTGTGCGTGAGCCGCGCGCGTACCTGATGGATGAACCGCTTTCGAATCTCGATGCGCGCCTGCGCGTGCAGATGCGGGGCGAACTAAAACGTCTTCAACATCAACTCGGGACTACGACCATCTACGTCACGCACGATCAAGCGGAAGCGATGACGCTCGCCTCTCGTGTCGCAGTGATGAAGAAAGGGCGACTGCAACAGTTCGACACGCCGATGAATATTTATAACCATCCGGCTAATCGTTTTGTGGCGGAGTTTGTGGGAAGCCCGAGTATGAACTTCATCGAAGGCGAGGTTGAAGCAGGAACGTTCGTGAGTGATTCGCTCCGCATTCCGCTGAACGCGGATCAATTGCGCAAACTGTCGGGGCAATCGCGGTGGACGATGGGGATCAGGCCGGAACACATTCAAGTATTGGCTGAGCCATATGATGGAGCAATCGCGGCGACTGTTTATGTCACGGAGCTGATGGGGAATGAGACGTTTGTGTTTCTTTCAGTGGGCGCGAACAGGTTGATAGCGCGCGCGCCTGCTGACTTCCGAGCTGAGTTGGAAAGCAAGGTGTGGCTGCAACTAGCGATTGAAAAAGTCCACTTTTTCCCGCAAAGGCGCGAAGACGCAAAGAAGGAATAACCCACGTTCACTTTTGCGTCTTTTCTGCACCTTTGCGTCTTTGCGCGAATAAATTACTCCGCTACTCCAACCACCCGCGCCACCGTGGGCCACATCTGCGTCGCCCATAACTCATAACCCTCATCAGACGGATGAAACCCATCGGCGGAGAAATACTCGGGGTGCGATCCCAGCTTCTCGTGCGTAATCGTGAAGACATCAAAAACCGTCACACCGTGACGCGCGGCGATCTCTTCCAGTCTTTGACTAAACCGCCGGATCTGCTGCTGGTATTCCCTGCGTAACGCTCCTGGTATTCGCGGCGCACTCGAGACATCGGGAAGGTTCGTCACCACGATCTGCGCGCGCGTCTTCTCGCGTAGAGTGCTGAGAATCACTTCGTAGTTTTTTGAGAACTGCTCCAGCGTCAGGCCATGCCCGATGTCATTAATGCCGATGCCCACGGTGACGAGGTCGGGGTTCAATGCGACACCGCGCTGCAACTGAGTGCGTATCAGGTCTGCGGTCGTCGCGCCACTCACACAAAGGTTAGTCAACCGCGACTCGGGCCGGCGTTGGACCAGCCGGTTGAACAGGCGCAAAACATAACCGCCTTCCCTTGCCCCAACGCCCGATCCGGTTGAGTCTCCCAGGGCGACATAAACAATAGGTCCTGTAGTCATTGGCTCCTCAGGTGTCGGTTGAACGGCGCTCTCCTGATGACATCCGGCTAGCAGAATTACAAGCACGATTCCCCAAAAGAGCGCCGCCGCAGATTTGGAACGCAACAGTTTTTCCATGATTTCGCCCGGCAAAATTTCTGCTTTTTACTTGACTTTATCCTAACAGGCCATTTAATGTGCCACGCACTCCTTTAGAGCCGGGGACGGCTGTGAGTAGCACCTCCTTCTGCGTGCCTGTTCGAGTCCCAATAGCTAAACGTGCGGAAAATTTATCTGTGATCATTTCTTGATCTTTCTCCCGAACTCAATTCGGGTAGTCCGTCTTAAACTCAAGCATGGTAAGAAAGGACCCGCGCATGAAAAAGATATTGTTCGTAAGCTGCTTACTTATCGGGATCGCCCTCCTGGTGTCAGCCCGCTGGGGTACAAAGGCAGTCGATGCTCCCGCCCAAAATTCTCTCGGAACGCCGGACACGACCCTGGCCGTTGCCCTCTCACTTCAAGACATGACCAGCCAGTCAGACGTGATTGCGATCGGAAACTGTGTTGACACCCGTAGCGTCTGGGTAGATGGCACTCTGGTGACAGTCGCGAACGTCGCTGTCTCTGAAACCATCAAGGGAACAGAGTCCGGAAGCCTGACTGTGGTGCTGCCGGGCGGCATTGACGTAAACCGGAAGTTCCCGGTTGCCGTGTCTTATCCGGGCGCGCCACGACTGACGCCGGGTGAAGATGTATTCCTGTTTCTCACCTCCGACCCAGACCACGGAGGCTATAACGTTGCCGGCTTTTCTCAAGGGAAATTCTCAATCGTGAACGACGAAGACGGGGAACTAGTCGTGTCGCGTGACCTTACCAAGATTGCGCTCCAGGGCAATAACGGAGTTCGTCGCGGTCAGGCTAACACGACCCCACTCGCTAGTTTCAAGGCCCAGGTCAAAGGCTACTTAGGAAGCCAATAACCTGATCGCTCACTCGTTAACCCACGATCGGTTTAGCCGAACAGGCTGTTCCGAAAGCGAGAAAAGATTTCCCTAGGAGGACATAATGAAAAGAAAGCTCACATCGATTTTATTGACTACATCCATGATTCTGATGAGCGTCGGGACCACCTTCGCGGGCGGGCCCTTCGAAAGCGTTGATATAACGACTACTCCATCACCCATTCCGGGTCACGTGTTGGCTCGGGTGATTGGTATTAAGTGGGACGCGCGGACCATACCGGTGCAATACCGCGTAAATAACACTGCAGATCCGTGGCCAAATCCACTGGGCGCGGCGTTTTTGAGTGTGGCTCAAGTCAGTGCGGCTTTGCAGGCGTCGCTCGATGCCTGGAATTCGATCCCGACCTCTTACATCGATGCGCACATTGTTGGAACAACGAGTAATCCGGGATTAATTCGGTTCGACATGATTAACGAACTGACGTTCCGCACTAGCAACGCCTTTGCCGCCATCGCTTCGTCTCCGTCCGTCAATTTGATTCAGGACTCGAACCTCGCCGACGGCGATGATATCGATGGTGACGGCGATTCGGACGTTTCGAGCGCAATTACCGTAGTTGCTGATGTTGACTCAGATGGCGATCATGAATTCCCCGCCGGCTTCTACAAAGCGGGAACCATTCTTGACAACGACGTTCAGTTCAACACCAAGGTCAGCAACGGCTTCCGCTTTACTATCGATGATGCGCAGGTAGATACAGTCACTCGCTCTGTTGACCTCGAGTGTGTTGCGGTCCACGAGTTTGGACACTCTATCGGTATGTCGCATTCGCAGGACAACCAGACAAGCGCCAGCAATGGTCATGGAGCAACCATGTTTCCGTTGATTGACACCGGCGATCCGGCGGCTGAATTGGGCCAGGCGACTCTCGATATCGACGATATCGCCTGGGCTTCGTTCATCTACCCTGAGGGCACGGCGGCTTCCGGTCCAGCAGCGCTCCAGCCAGGAGACGTGGCATTCTCCAGCGCGTTCGGACTGATCAGGGGCGAGTTGCGACACGGCGTCACCAATGTGCCAATAGCCGGTGGAAGCGTCTACGCAGTTAACTGGGACACTGGCGAGAATACGGTGAGCGGATTCAGCGGTACCGCGAACCTTTCATTCAACCCGGCTACCGGCGGCTTGTTCTTCATTCCCGCTGCGAATATTGGGCAGGCAATTGTGAATGGCAACTATGTAATCCCGGTTCTGCCGGGAAATTACAGCGTAGGCGTGGAAGCAGTTGACGGCAGCCCCAATTCTGCCGGACAGATCAGCTTCACCACTCAGATCGGAAGCTTCTACGGTCAACAAAACTTCAATGAGGAGTTTTACAACAACAACGGCGAAGCTGCGATTGAACGCGATCCGGAGCAGGATAAGAACGTTCGCGTGAATGCCGGACAGACAAATGCCGGTATTAACATCATCACCAACAACCAGATCACTATCAATCCCTTTGGTGCGCGGACAAACATCGGGTTCATCAATCCTCCGGCGGGTGGATTTATCTACGCGGTGCAATTCCCCGCTTCGCAGATCAGCGCCCTCAACGGCGGCAACCCGACGCTCCTTCAGGCCGGACTCTTCGACAGCTCAGTGGTTGATGCATCCGCCCCCGTCGTCTTCGCAAAGGCAATGCTAACCACCGGCGTCGTCAACCCTGACACGACGGCCACGATTAACCTGGCGACTCCGCTCGCCAGTTCAGTCGCATTCCTTGGCCAGGAGACTGATTTCTCGCCGTTCTTCTTCAAGAACCCACACGATCTCAGCGAGATTATCCGCCTGGGTATCGCGGATGGATCGATCCAGAACCTGTTTCTGGTCATTCAAATTCCGCCTGCACCGTTTCCGGGGGTCAGCAATCAGCCTCCGCTAATTGGTTTGAGCAGCCAGGCGCCGATCTTACAACGGTCATTCCTTTCGACGAATGGCGGTTTGACGTTCAACAGGAGAAACGATTTCAATTTCCGCTTCTCACTCGTTGCGTCGCAGCTTCCATAAGCTCCGTCGAAAATTCCTACAGGTTGCGCAGGTTTTTAGTGGAATCTGCGCAACCTGTGGTTTAGACTACGCTCCATGCCACAATACGAACCCGAAGCATGGCGAGACGCTGACGAACCTGCCGGCGATCCGTCTGTGCGGGAACAGTGCCGGTTGCTCGATCTGCTTGGCCGAATTAACTATCGGATTCTGAGTGGTAACAGGGTTTATGTAGAGGTTGGCGGAGTTGTCTATAAAACTATCTATGGCGGTTACTGGCGCAGCGTCTTCACCGGCATCGAGCATTACCTGCTTCATTGCGAGCAAGTGTCGAGCGCAGTGTGGAAAGAAGAGAAAACGACAGCCATAGACCTGCCGATTGCATACTCTAACGGTGGTTGGACCACGCAGGGCCACTCGCTATCCTTCATTCTTAACAGGGATTAGCCACAAAATAAGAACAGGTCACATAGATCCTATTGGACTTATACGGCCTATTTTTTGCTTTGTGTGCCTTTTTGTGGCAAGACTTCGGCAAGTGTTGAGAGTAGGAGATCTGCGTCGGATTCGGAGAATGGCATTGGCGGTCTGATCTTAATTACGTTGTGAAGCGGCCCTTCGGTGCCGAGCAGGATTCCACGATCGCGCATTTGATTCACCACGCGACCTGCGTCGTCCTTCAACTCGACACCAAGGAATAGTCCGGAGCCTCGTACGTCAGCGATGACGTCGTGGCGTTGCTGCAAGTCGCGTAGCCCCGCCAGTAAACGTTCACCAATCTGAAGACCGTGTGCTTGCAGGTTCTCTTCGTGAACAACTTCCAGCACCTTCAAACCTATCGCACACGAAACGTTGTTACCGCCAAACGTGCTGAAGAATTCCATCCCGTTATTAAACGAGTCAGCGATCGCTCGAGTTGTAATCACTGCGCCGATTGGGTGGCCGTTGCCGATGGGTTTGCCAAGCACAACGATGTCCGGAACGACACCGTACTTCTCGAATGCATAGAAGTGAGTGCCTATGCGCCCGTACCCGGTTTGTACTTCATCGGCAATGCAAACTCCTCCGGCAGCACGCACCGCTTCGTACACCTTCGTGAGATAGCCGTCAGGTAGAACGATCTGTCCCGCGACACTCGGCATCGACTCGGCAATGAATCCGCACAGCCCGTTGTCTATTTGACTTACGAGATCAACGACGTGTTCTGCACACTCGTCTGAAACAGGAAGCGGTGCTTTATGTACCCACGAAGGCGCGCCCTTACCGCCTGGACCATCATGTTTGTATGGACTGATGTCGATCAGCGTAGTCGTGTTTCCATGATAGGCGTGATCGAGCACGATCATTTCGCGCGCCCTTGTGTGTGTGCGTGCGAGACGAAGCGCGAGCTCGTTTGCTTCGCTGCCTGAGTTGACAAAGTAACAGACGCTCAACGATCGGGGCAGCGTTGCAGTGAGTCTTTCGGCGTAACGAATGATCAGGTCACTCAGGTAGCGCGTGTTGGTGTTCAGCAGTTCCATCTGCTGTTGACCTGCGGCTACGACTCTTGGATGGCAGTGACCGACGTGGGCGACGTTGTTGTACGCGTCGAGATACCGTCGTCCCTCGTCGTCATAAAGGTATTGCATCGATCCGCGCACGATATTCAGCGGATGCTCATAGGCGACGCTCAGGTTCCTGCCGAGAACCCGCTGACGAGCTTCAATCAATGATTTGATCCGTGTCATTCCGCGTAAATCCGTGGCAAGTTTTCTTCAATGGCTCTCTGACTGATCCGCAAATACTCATTATCAGGCTGCTTCCGACGTTGATAAGCAGCGAGGCAAACACTCATCGCAAGTCGCAGGAGCACCAGCTTCCACAAAGCTTCGCGTTCATCATCGAGCAGGGAAAACTCGCTCGTATATCCATTGATGACCTCGGCTGCGGCCGCACGCGGATCATGCTCATCGAGCACAACGTACGCGATCGCGATCGCGAGGTCTCCCACCGTGTAGCTGTAAACCATATCTCCGAAATCGATCAAACCCGTAACCGCGATGCTCTCCGGATCCACCAGCACGTTGTAATCATTGGCGTCACCGTGAATCACGCTGCGCCGCAAACTGATTTCCTGGTCGATGCGGCATTTGAAAACCAGATGGCGAAGGTTGGGCTCTTCAATTAGCCGTCCAAACTCATTGATTACTCGATTCCCGTTCACCAGGTCCCAATGAAAGTCACGATGAACTGCCGGATGATCGAAGTCTGCCAGCGCATGGGCCAACTGGCCCAGCTTGCGGCCGAGACCGTGTAGCAATGCGGGTGAGTGCGGCTTGATCTCAGCAAGTGGAACACCGGGCAGGTAACGAACCAACCGCACAAAGTGAGTCGTCCCGTTTGCTGCTTGAACCGTTGACAGCTCTTCGCCGGACGGAGCGTGCACCAGACGCTGGCAAAACGAGACGCGTGTCGCCAGGTGTTTCAGAACCGAGTTTTGTGCTTCGAGAAAGCCGCGTTCTTCAAGAGCGTTGGCTATCTTAAGTACAAACTTTTCACCCGAGCTATTCGTAAGTAAAAAATTCTGATCGCGTTCACTCGGCAAGGGGCGCGCGCTCGCACGAAAACCGAAGTGTTCGTCAGCAATCGCAATGGCCGATTCGATATCGAAACAGGGAGTGTATTCCAGGAGACGCATGCGGTGGCGTTATAATCCAGACTCAGTTTTACAGGATTGCAGGATTGGACATGATTTACATGTCAATCCTGATAAATCATGTCAATCCTGTCAAAAAGACTTTTCGTACCGATGACGCAACTCATCTCCACAATCGCGATTGCAATGGGCGCCTCCTGGGTTTCCGGCATCAATCTTTACGCGAGTGTCGCGACCCTCGGCCTGCTCGGCAGGTTTGCGCATCTGCAACTCCCCGGCGAACTCCAGGTGCTGACTAGCTGGTGGGTCATCGGCGTCGCCATTGTTTTATATCTCATCGAGTTCTTCGCTGATAAGGTCCCTTACGTCGACAGCACGTGGGATGTGATTCACACCTTCATCAGAATTCCTGCCGGCGCCGTGTTGGCAGCAAGCGCGTTCGGCGACTTCGACCCCGGCATCCAGGTTATTGCGTTGCTTCTCGGTGGCGGGCTCGCTTTTAGCTCTCATGGAACAAAGGCTGCTACCCGCGCGATGTTGAATGCCAGTCCTGAGCCCGTGTCGAACGTAGTGGCCAGCATCCTGGAAGACATTCTCGCCGTGGTTGCGGTGATATGTTCTGTGTTCCTGCCGGTCGTGTTATTCGTCATTGTCGGTGTAGGTTTAGTAATATCTTTTCTGGTCTTCAGACGAATTCTGCGATTCTTCCGGCAGGTTGCAAACAAGTTTCGTGGATGGTTTGCGCCTGCCACATCATAGTTTCACTTTGCCTCGCTGCGCGGAGGACGACTAATGCTGCGGTCCGGTTCTCTCCTACTCACCTTTGTGATCCTGGCTGTTGCAGTCCAGGCGCAAGCTCCAGATCCAACGTTCTTCAACGGACTACGCTATCGCCTGGTTGGTCCATCAAGAGGCGGACGCGTTACCACCGTCACCGGAGTTCCTTCACAACCAAAAACGTTCTACATGGGCGTCGCCAGCGGTGGACTATTTCGCACGACTGACAACGGCGCCACGTGGACACCTATCACAGACGGCAAAGTCCCGCTTGGCTCGACCGGCAGTGTCGCAGTCGCGGATTCGGATCCAAACATTATTTATCTCGGCACCGGATCGGACGGTGTGCGCAGTAACGTCTCAACCGGACGCGGCATGTACAAGTCGAGCGACGGCGGACAAACGTGGAAGTTCATCGGTCTTTACAACGCCGGACAGATCGGCGCAGTTCGCATTCATCCGACGAATCCCGACATCGTTTGGGTGTCGGCCGTCGGCGACATCTTCAAGCCAAACAACGAGCGCGGCGTGTTCAAAACTACTGACGGTGGGAAGACGTGGCGCAAAGTTCTGTTTGTGTCGGACAGCGTGGGCGCGATGGATGTCGAGTTGCAACCGGGGAATCCGAACGTTGTTTATGCGTGGATGTCGCGACTCGAACGCAAGCCGTGGACGATCATCAGCGGTTCTCGCGAAGGCGGTTTCTACAAGAGCACTGACGGTGGCGAACACTTTTCGAAGATCACCACAGGACTTCCAACCGAGTTGATTGGCAAAGGCAATATCGCCGTGACCGCCGCTAGTCCAAACCGAGTCTATGCACTCATCGAAGCCAAACCCGGCGGCGGTTTTTACGCTTCAGAAGATGCGGGACAGACGTGGGCGCTCATCAATTCTCAAGGCTCACTGATTCAACGGCCGTTTTACTACACAACTCTCGGCGCCGATCCATCGAATGCAGACGTCGTCTACGCCGGTGCTGAAGGCTTCTTCAAATCAACTGACGGCGGTAAGACGTTTGCTCCGCTTCGCACGCCACACGGCGACAATCACGACATCTGGATCAATCCTAAAGATAGCCAGATCATGGTTCAGGCAAACGACGGCGGCGCCAACGTTTCCACTGATGGCGGTCGCACGTGGTCGTCGCAAATGAACCAACCGACCGCGGAGATCTACGGCATCTGGGTTGATAATCAGTTTCCTTACAAACTCTACGGCGCGCAGCAGGACAACACGACACTCATCATCTCCAGTCAGGCCGAGCCATCTTCAATAACGGATTGGCGCACTGGTCCGGGTTGTGAAACTGGACCAATCATGCCGCATCCATTGAATCCTGAGATCGTCTACGGCTCGTGCAAGGGACAGTATGGCGTGATGAATCTCAAGACCGGACAGGAGAAGAGCTACTGGATCGGCGCGCAGTCGTTGTATGGAAATCCTGCCAGCGATCTGATTTACCGCATGCAGCGCGTCTCGCCGATGGCTACGTCGCCACATGATCCGGAAGTGCTTTACTACGGATCGCAGTACGTACATCGCACACGTGATAAGGGAGTGACGTGGGAGAGAATCTCGCCTGACCTGACGGCGCGTCCCGGGTGTTGCCAGGGCATCAGCGGCGAGCCGATCACGCGCGACGTCACCGGCGAGGAGTTTTACAGCACGCTCTATGCGATAACGGAATCGCCACTCGAGAAGGGTGTGATCTGGACCGGAGCGAATGATGGACCTTTTTACATCACTCGCGATAACGGGAAGAAGTGGACGAATGTAACTCCTAAGGATCTGCCGCTGGGCGGACGCGTGCAATTCATCGAAGCGTCCCCACATCGCAAGGGCTCGGCTTACTACGCCGTCTATCGCTGGCTGCTCGGCGATTATGAACCTTACATTTACCGCACGGACGATTACGGCGCCACCTGGACCAGGATGACCACCGGACACAATGGCATTCCCGCCGATTGGCCGGCGCGCGTCGTGCGCGAGGATCCCGATCGTGAAGGACTGCTCTACGCCGGCACGGAGTTCGGCATGTTTATCTCATTTGACAACGGCTCCCATTGGCAGGCGTTTCAGTTGAACTTGCCGAACGTCCCGGTCACTGACATCAAAGTGCATCGCAAGGATTTGGTTGTGTCGACGCAGGGAAGAGCCATCTGGATTCTCGACAATCTCACTTCGCTTCACCAGCTCTCGTCGCAAGCAAAACCTTCAGAGGTACAGTTATTTAAGCCTCGTGACGGTTATCGCACGAGAGTTGGGCCATCGAACCTGGGACCAGTCGTTGAATACTATCTGCCGTCAACACCCGCTGACGCAGTCGTGATCGAAATCCTTGACACAAAAGGCACGGTGCTTAATTCTTATAACAGTGAAACACCCGCTCCACGCGCCGGTCGTGGTGCAGGTGGAGCCAGCATGCCCGGCGTGGGTACTGCTGGTCCAGAATCGCAACCGGATCCCGATGCCGCTCCAGCGCGACGTTCCGCGCCGCCACCGAGAGTAACCAAACTCGCAGGCATCAATCGTTTCGCCTGGGACGTACGTCACAGGGCGGGCGTCATACTTCCACCGGGTCAGTATCAGGTAAGGCTCAAGACCGGCGCTGTCAGTTTGGTGCAACCATTGCAGGTTCTGATTGATCCGAGAGTCGCCGCTGACGGCGTTACTGTTGCTGACTTGCAGGAACAGTTTGAGCACAACATGCGCATGCGCGAACTCGTGAACAACGTCAATCAACTGGCGACTCGAGTCAGGGAAGCCAGGAATAATTCGCGCAATGATCCGAAGCTGAATGCGCTTTCAGGCAAGCTTCTTACGGAACCTGTGCGCTATGGCAAACCCGGGCTTCAGGCCCACATCACCTACCTCGCCGGCATGACCGCAAACGTCGACCAAAAGATCGGGCGCGACGCAATCGAACGCTACGAAGTGTTGAAGAAAGAATTTGAAGCAATTCGAACCGAAGCCGATCAAATCCTCGGACTACCAGAGTAATCCTTTGTAGGAGTGGCCCACCGTGGCCACCCCTCCGTTGTAATCCCTTCGCATGAAACGCCGGACGTTCCTCCAACTGTCGATCCCTCTCGTCGCAGGTCTTGCTCTGCCTGCCTGTAGACGCATCGAAGGCTCCGTGGAAAAATCTGTGTTGCCGCTGGTCCTTACTGGCGGTCGCGCGCTTTTTGAAGGACGTTGGCAGACGATGAATATCGGCATCGATGCAGCGGGCAAGCTTCGCTTCGGAAGCGAGTTGCGCGGTGTCGAAACGTTGAATGTAAGCGACAAGGTTGTGTCACCGGGATTCATCGACATACTCGCCGACAATTCGATCTCACCGGAAACGACTTATCCGATATTTGAAAAGTACAAAGTGTCAGACGGTGTTACGACTGCTCTGCAAATGCACGGCGGCAGCGCTGACTGCGGCGCGTACTACCGCAGGTTCGGACGCCTGCCACACCTCATCAATTACGGGGTTTCAACTTTCGTGATGGCGATTCGCGCTCGTTCCGGTGGACGGCGAATGATCGAAAAGAACCTTGATGAGGGCGCACTCGGCGTTTCGCACAGTCTCGAGTATCAACCAGCCCCTTATGCGGAGATGTTGGAGTATGCGCGGCTGGCTAAGAAATATGAGCGGCCGCTGTTTTTACACTTGCGCTACTCTTCGCGTGAGAAAGAGTTTGAGGGAGTGGACGAAGCGATCCGCCTCGCGCGCGACAGTGGCGTACGCGTTCACATCGATCATCTTCATTCGACCGGCGGAACGTTTCACATGGAGCAGGCGCTGGAGAAGATTCGCACCGCAAACGCTGAAGGGTTAACCATCACGACGTGCGTTTATCCGTATTCTTTTTGGGCCACTTATCTTTCGAACAATCGCTTCGGTGCTGGTTGGCAACGCCGGTACGGTCTTTCGTATAACGACTTGCGAATCGTCGGCAGCTCCGAACGATTAACAGCGCGCACGTTTGCACACTATCGCAAGACCGGGACACTGGCGGCGGTTCCGGAGGGCACGATGCCGTTGGCTAAGACAGTGGATCTCGCGCTCAAAGAAGACTTTTGCATGATCGGTTCGGATGGTGGAATTCAGTTTGAACCGCGTGCAAATTCTCATCCGCGGGGCGCGGGCTGCTTCGCGACTGCGATTCGACATGCTCTCGATATCGGGATGCCGTTGGAAAAGATACTCGAGAAGATGACTACGTTGCCGCGCAGTGTCGTGCGACCGGCGCTGAACAATCGTGGCGTGCTCGAAGATGGCGCGATGGCTGACTTGACCGTGTTTGATCCGGCAACTATTCGCGGCAACGCGACCGTGGAAAATCCAAATCAGTTTTCGTCAGGAATAGATCTGGTGATAGTCAACGGGAAGATTGCATTTAGAAACGGCGCCCTCGGAGCAAAACATGGCGCCCCGATTAAAGCTTGATCTTCTTCTTCGCGTCTTTGCCTTCTCTGCGCCTTTTTGCGCGAAACCTGTTCTTACAAGAGTTTCCCCAACGCATACGGCAGCATCTTTCGCCACCACGGCCAATCGTGGTCCACGTCATGCCCCCACAAGTCGAGCGTATGCGGAATGCCTTTCGCGTTGAGAATATCGGATAGCGCACGGCTGCGTTCCGGAGCCTCGTAGGCTCCTTGCCCCGACATGATGAGGATGGAGTCAGCCTTTCGCAGCAACGGCAGATAATAATCGTCGTTGAGATTGGGGAGATAGTCGACTGGGTTGTTGAAATAGATGTTGTCGTCGTAGTGGCCCTTCAGGTAAGAGCGCACGTCGTAACTTCCGCTCATCGCGATCACGCCGCGAAAGAGATCCGGATGTTTGAAGTAAGCATTAACGGACAGAAACGCACCTAAACTGGCTCCGGTGGTCAATGGCCGGTTCTCGCCGTCGCCGCAATCTTTTCGGATGAGTGGGAGCACCTCGTCGGTGACGTATTGATCGTAGCGCGTGAGTAACTCAGCTTTGAGTGGCGCCGGCATCTGTTCGTTCAGCAGACTGTAGCGATTGACACTGTTGATGGAATAGGCGCGAAGTTTTCCGGCTTCGATAAACGACTTGATCGCGTCGATCAGATGGAAGCGCTCATATTCGAGATAGTCGGCGGCTGCGGTGGGAAACATAAGCAGCGGCGGACCGGCATGCCCGTAGGCGACGAGCGGCATTTCGGTGTTTAAGTTGGGACTGAACCAGGCAGTTGTGCGGCGTTCCATCAGGACACCTTTCGTTGGGGAATCAGGGCAGGAGATATTGTCGCAGATCTTTTCCGAGCGCAAGTTTGGAGCGCGCGAGTAGTGATGCAGTTTGAATTTAGCACCTCCCTGGAGTGCGGCGGGTGGCGCCGCTTTGCTATCCATCAGCTTGATCGAGGCCAAAGCGGCGCCAGACCGCCGCACTCCAGGGAGGTATTCGAACTCAAACTGCATCACTACCGAGGCGCGAGGGCGGTTGACGCTCCCAAACCCATCTGCTATAAAAACGCTTCGCGCCCTGCACATAGTTTTAGGAAACTATGTGAGGGCGCTTATTCCGCAGTAGCTCAATGGCAGAGCATTCGGCTGTTAACCGAAGGGTTGTAGGTTCGAGTCCTACCTGCGGAGCCACTTTTTGAGTCTCATATCCGCTTTGATCTCCGCATTCAACCGCGCCGGTCAAAGCGGTTTCAATTTTGTTCCTCAGTCTGCAACTCAATT
Organism: Pyrinomonadaceae bacterium; assembly: GCA_025922875.1. Classification (GTDB taxonomy): domain Bacteria; phylum Acidobacteriota; class Blastocatellia; order Pyrinomonadales; family Pyrinomonadaceae; genus PSRF01. The sequence goes on along the minus strand of JAICGZ010000042.1, from coordinate 6,160 downwards.
TAATGTTGTGGCGGCCGGATCACGAAAGGTACAATAGCCAAAACGGCGTATAGGACGACCTTCAGCGTTCTCATCGCGAATGGTGTTGCAGAAGCCTGAATCGAGGTCAATCATGACGACGCCTAAAGTCACGAACCGAAAAGATATACTTCTGCTTCTTTTGTACACTCCAGGAAAAACTGCCAGATTCAACGAACCTATCATTGGACGTACCCGGTTGATGAAAATGCTTTTTCTATTTAGAGAGGAGGCATTAACGCACTTTAGGCAGGGCAGCGATATAACCACCGACAACTTTTACGACTTCTTCCCTTGGGACTTTGGACCCTTTTCATCGCAGGTTTACGATGACCTAATGTTTTTCATCCTGAGAGGGTTCATCGAGCCGTCGCCGTCATCGCAAGAGGCGTTACCGGAGTCAGAAGAAGAGTGGGCCAAGTGGCTTGATGAGTCCGGTGCCGACGACACGCCGGAGGATTTTTCACCTTTTGAGGAACAAACGTTCAAGTTAACTCTTACCGGCGAAACGTTCACGAAGCCGATGTATGAGGCGCTATCTTCATCACAGCAACGTTTGCTAAAGGAATTCAAGGCGAAATTGTCATCGTCCCCTTTGCGCGCCATACTCCGCTACGTTTACAAGAAATATCCTGACCAGATCTCTCAGTCGAAAATTCGAGAGGCTGTACTTGCTTAATTCATCTGAGTCGCTTTGGACTCACATTGGTTCCTCATCCATTTACGCAGCTCTTATCCCGGTGTTACTTGGCGGAGCTCTCAGTTATTTCAAACCGTGGCTATGCTCAGAGCAGGAAGTTCGCGATCGGGCTAACCTACTTCGGCAAACGCTGCTCGAACGAGTTAATGGACGGCTACATCATATGATCTCTCAAGCTTTTCTTATCGATCTTGAAGAGCTAAGAGGTAGCCCCCCCCCAAAAAGCCTGATGTAATAGCTGATTACACCGAAGTGTGTATTCACGCGATCGCGATTCTAGCCAGGGTCAATAGTCTTCAAGAGCGTTTTAAGATTTGCTACGGATTCCTATTTGTTACGGTCGCACTGGGATTACTAGCTTTTTTGATTGCCATAACGTTCGAGTCCTCTCGGTCTTACGTGTCGCTTGCGTGCTATGTGCTGATTGTCTCGCAATTCGGTGTAGTGCTGTTGTTGCGCCGTTACGGTAGACGGTTGGAGGATCATGAAGACAATATCCAAAAATAGATCGTTCAATTCCGAAGCTCAACTTGTTGCTAAGCTAACGAAGAAGCTTCAAGAGGAAGGCTTCGTCGTCCGCACGGAAGTTTCCAATATGGGCCAGAGTGCGGACGTAGTGGCTAGGCGTGGTAAGTGGGTGACGATAATCGAGGTGAAGTGGCGCGATTGGCAGCGGGCGCTGATTCAATGTAAAGCGCACGAATTAGTGGCGGATTTTATTTGCATCGCTATCGCATCGGTTTCGGTGCCCGACTTGTTCACAGAACAGGCGAGGCTTTTTGGCTACGGTATCCTCCACTATAGCGAGAGTACGAAACAGTTTGAATGGGTTTTGAAGCCCCGCATGAACAGGGAAGTGTGGCCACCTCAACGAAAATATTGGTCACACTCAGCCAGGAGAATTGCTGGTCTGTTGAATGTGTGGAATTCCGGGGGATTGAAAAAGATTGAATAAATCAATTTTTGCCGGGTAGTTTTCTTTTAGTTTTAAAACTACCCAAGGGAGTTTTCAGTGCCGGCGCCGCGTTGGATCGTGCGCGGCGCGTTCTAGTAAGCCTGAGAGACTCGGGCACAGTCGCACAAGTAGATGAGACTCGCGCAAGTTTGTTTGCTCGGACGCCGTCTCGTTTTCGAAAGAAGGGCGGCCCACTGAGCGGCCGCCCTTGAATAAAGATTACGGAGCTCAAACCTACTAGAAAGTAGTGCAAGGCCCCTCGGTGAACGGGAGATCTTCGGTCTGATTAGTAATGGTCGCAGTTGTGCCGTCGAATTTCGTGATGTTTATGGTGAACGGTTCGTTATACGACTTGGCACGATCTTTCAAGACGCTGAGCGCTACCGCCTCACCCAATAGCACTCCCCAATAATTGGAGCTGCGGAAGTGGATGCCGGCATGGACTCCGTGTCCGAAGCAGACGTTAAACGCCACTTTGCTCAGTTCTCCATTGATGTCTATCTGATCTCTGTCCGCGCCCGTGTAGGTCTCAAGCAAAGACCCATCCGGGGTGGGTTGCACTAAGTCGCGGGGAGGGGTCTGTGCTTGAAGCAGTGGGCGGAGCTTCTGGCTGCCGTCAAAGAAGAACTTTAGCGCGGTGCAGCACGCACCGGCGACCGTTGCATGGCCTCCCGTGTAGCAGGGATGCGTCGGCGAGCCTTCGGGATATGCCTGAGGCAGAAAATGGCTGCCATGCTTCGTGAAGATCCTGGGCAACACTGCTGAGCTCCGGACGTCGTTGTGCAACTCCGTGGAAGCTTGAGGAACGGGTGTGCTGCCGGTGCGCCTCGCTTCGACCAAGGCCCCGTATTCCTCCGGCCGCATGCGCAAGTCAACGATCCACTTGCGGAACCAGGAAGCTTTGAGCGCCCGTGTGGCCATTTCTGCAAGCGTTGCCGCAGCGTCTGGTCCACCAAGCGTGCCGAAGGGCTTTTGGGTGTTCGAGAGTGGGATTGGGCCCTGCGGCCTACCATAAGGGTTACCAGGGTTCAAGATGGAAAAAGGAAGGTTCGGCGCTGCGCCTAATTGAGCCAGAAGCAGGAAGGCAACGAAGTACCCTTGATAGAGCACGTCCACGCGGGTATAGGCCGTAAGGTCGCGACCGTTTCGAATGAACCGGCGTGTTCCGTCAGGGGCTGGGTTGCCCGAGGGTCCTCCGTTTTGGACGTTCTGATAACTGCCGAAGTTGATCATGAAGTCCTGGTTGGGCGCGAACGTTTGATGTTTCTGGTCGAGTGGCTGCGAGCCGAAATTTGTCGGCTGGAGCATAAACTGCGAGATGTACGGTCCTTTAAGGTTGCCGTCATTAGTCGCAGCCACCCGTGCGCGGAAGAGGTTCTGCTTTGTCACAGGAAGCGGCCATTGGTTAGCTCCTCCACCTATAAGGAAAGATCGGGAATTCAGGTCGTTAACAGCCGCTTGCACTGTTCCTGTAGGGTCACTCTCGTATTGAGTGAATGGCAGGTCGCGCAGCAGAGCCGCCCAGTAGTGCTCGACCTGCTCGGTTGCCGTCTGCGCACTACGCACAGTCGGAGATGGCGGTGGAATGGTGAACGCATGTGAGTCGAGGCCTTCGAGGTCGAACGCAAATGACGTCGCGGGACCATTCAACCGTGAATTGGGTCCCCCGCCGGGTGTTCCCACAATCACGTTTTGAAGGGCCTCAAACGACTCATCCTCAAGGGCATTTAATAAACTTTGCATGGACGCCTGGTTCGGTACGCCGAGACCGTTATGAACCAGCGCTTTGCTGTGCAGAGCACTGAAATCTGTGTACCTTGCCCTGTCGCCATTGTCAGGCAGTACACCTATGTCGATTTTATTCTCCTGGGCCACGCGTCTGCGATAGAGGAAGCTGTCATTTGTACGCTTATTGGATTCATACGGAATGGTCGAGGCGTCGGCGGTCGAACCCGGACCGCCCAGAAGGGGTTTGAGAGGGACTGTTGCCGCTGCCGCTGCCAGGGTTGCGGCGCCCTTTACGAAGTTTCTTCTGCTTACTTGCGACGCAGTGTTAGAGGTGATCGGATCCTTTTTTCCTTTCTTCATTTCCTTGCTCCCTTAAATTTCGAACGACTATGGTGGGCAAGTGCGTCTGATTAGATCGCGCGCTGAGAATATCCAGACGACGAGGGAACCGTCAGAAGCAAATGCATTCTTTAATTAGTCAGACGAAGAGGCACGAATCAGAACAGCAGTCAGTGCCCTTCTGAAAGCGAAAAGAGTTGGCGTCAATTCCGCGAAGAAAGAGAGGTCTTAGTAAGACCTTGGTTTTCTGACTAAGAAAAGCGGAGCTCTTGCACGTCGGGAAATTGCTGGGGACGAACTCCACCCAATCACTCAGTAGAGTGAAACGTTTGTCAGAATCGCTGCCTGGTCCAAGAGCGTTTCTCTCACACCAAGGCCGCGTCTGATCTTTTTATGCGAGGTGTAATTAGGATTATAGGACGCGGCATCTTGATTCAAACTTCTGTTTAGGTCAATAATTCATTCGGGTCATTTTTATAACCTATCTAAGTCAATTTTAGTCTCACGAACAAACGGTGAGTTGCAAGCAGTTTCTTGTTCTTATCGAAGGTACAGCGGATGCAGCCTTCGCGGTTGATGCCGCAGGACGAATTAGTGCGTGGAACAACGCTGCAACCGAACTTTTTGGATTAAGTGAAGCAGAAGCGCTCGGAGTTAAATGCCATCAGATGCTTCAGTGCTCTGATGAGAACGGCATCGTTTGTTCTGACCATTGCATCGTTGAGTGCGCCTCACAAGTTAATCCTTCGCGCACGAATTTCGACTTGCGAGTGCAGACAAAAACCGGAAAGTTGTGGTGCAATCTCTCTACATTGATCGCAACCGACGCATCAGGAGCAAGCCACGCAATTCACATTGTGCGCCCGCGCGAAATGCGGAAGCGACTCGAACAAGCGCTAAGCGAATTTGTGCGGATGCAAGCGAGCGCTGGTCCGAACCGCGCCTCCCTAATCTCTTCGACAACGACGCCAGGCGTACATGTGACCCTAACTGCTCGTGAAATTGAAGTCTTAAAAAGTTTAGCAAAGGGCTCCAGCACCAGAATAATTGCCAATCAACTGAACATCAGCTCTGCCACCGTTAACAATCACATCAAACACATTCTCACCAAACTCGATGTTCACACCCGGCTCGAAGCGATACGGCATGCAGAGAGTGGGGGGCTGATTTAAGCAAGATCCAAACCTGCCTGAGAGGTTTGCGAGATTATTTTCGACAACAATCGCCACGTTCGCAGGCGCAACGAACGCTGCGTTTACGTTGAGCCTGTCGTCTCCTTCAAGGGCTTGAAGAATTATACTTTTTTGAGAAATTTGAGAATTCGAAGTCATCGTAGTTTTGTGGACTCTACGTATGTGTTCCAGATGATCAAGAGCAAGTTTGGTGAGCGGTTGCGAAGTAAGAATGCGACAGCGCAAATCAATGAGGCTCTGACAAAGGTTCTCTGTCATAACCTCTGCGTTGTAATCCAGTCGATGTATGAATTAGACGTTGTGCCCGAGTTTTGGAGTGAAGCGGCGTGAAGTTAAACGCAAGTAACGGAGAGTAGAGACTTGGAGGGCCGATCTTAGTGTCGGCCTTTTGGTTGCTAACCAAAGATTCCCGCGTTATTCTTTTGCCCCAAACAACTAGGGCGACGAACTCCTGGCCGAGCCGTCGCCTAATCTTTCACGCTTTCCCGCGTTGCTGGCAGGATTCTACCACGAAGGACGCCAGCAATGACAGCGTTGTGTTTTGCTCAACAAACTATGCAGACTCCAGCCAAGAATCTCGTTAAAAGGATTGAGTTATTACCATCCGACGCTCTGCTTCCCCTGCTTGAGTGTGTTAGCAACTCAATAATCAGCCTCAGTCAAAGCAAAACCATCGGCCCCGTGCGACGACAGAATTCTCAGCAATCCCCGGAGGGGTTGTATCGCTAGTAGAAATTTGTGAGGTTCTAAAATAGACAGTGTGGTGACACAAGTAAACTGGTACAAATGTAAAGGTGGTTCATCGGCAGTAAATGTGGGTCACAACGTATCAGGATCAATGTTGAGTTGCTGTTTCGGGCGTAGGGGATCTACTTGCCGGGCTAGACCGCTTCACACAACTGTTGGAGGAAACTCAGCATTTCTGCCGTGGGTGTCAAGAAAAAGTTGCGAAGATTGTCCACTGTGGGGAGCCAGATAGGACGGAGGCCGCTGGAAGCAGTTCCGGCGGCCTTTTTTCTTTGCCAAGTCGTGTTCGTAATTGCAAGTAGATCAAACGGTTGGCGAAACGTCGCGGTGAGAGTGTGGTCCTTCTATACTTAGTTCGAACACAGCGAAATTGAGCAACTTTCGCCTGGCCCGCCGTTGCGTCTCTGCGAGAATGTGATCAATTAGTTGACGAAACCGCCAAATACCTGCACGCTAACACCCGATTTCTCCATCCTTTAC
>JAICGZ010000041.1 GCA_025922875.1 Pyrinomonadaceae bacterium | reverse complement strand
GCTTCGCTTTCCAGTGCTGCTTGCAAGTCCATATCAAGCTCGCGATTGAGCATCTCTTTTGTCTTGCCTAAAGCGAAGGCAGGCCCGCGCGCGAGTCGTTCTGCGAAGTCGCGCGTGGCTGTGGCTAATTCGCCTGCAGGCACGACGCGATTGTAGAGTCCGATACGTTCAGCTTCAGCGGCGCTAACGAAGTCGCCCGTGTAGAGCATCTCTGTAGCTTTGGAAAGTCCCACAACCCGCGGCAGGAGATACGACGCAGCCATATCGGTTCCTGCCAGCCCCACCTTCACAAACAAGAAAGCTATTCTCGCTTCTTCGCTCGCAACGCGAAGATCAGAAGCAAGCGCGATGCATGCGCCCGCGCCCGCCGTCGTGCCGTTCAAACTTGCAATCACAGGCTTCGGCAGAGAACGGATGTTCTGGACCAGTTCGCACGTCATGCGAGTGAACTCGAGCAAGCCTTCCATGTTGCGACTGAACAGTTCGCCGATAATGTCGTGTACGTCTCCACCGGAACAGAACGCTTTGCCGGCGCCCGTGATCACCACGACGCGAACTTCACGCTCGTCTCGCAAAGCTGCAAACGTATCGATTAGCTCGCGATAGACTTCAAACGTTAGCGCATTCAGGCGCTCGGGACGATTCAGCGTTACGGTTGCAATACCGAGCTGGTCCTGCTCGTAAAGAAAGGACGTTGGTTGTTTCATGCAGGTATCACCGCCATCCCTTCGATTTCAACTTTTGCCGCATCGTCAACGAGCCCTGCAACCTGGACCAGGACCATCGCCGGAAAGTGTTTTCCCATGTGTTTCTGATAGCGCTTTCCGACCTCTTTCGTTCGTTCGCGGTATTCGATCTTGTTTGTCACATAAATTACGAGCCGCACGATATCGGTTGATTGTCCTCCGGCGGCGTTCAAAACCGCGACGACGTTCTCGAGCGCTTTGTCAAACTGTTCTACAAAGTCATCGCTAACGATCTTTTGCTTTTCATTCCAGGCAATTTGGCCCGCAATAAAGAGCAGCCTGCCTCCTGCATCTGTCAGGAGCCCGTTCGAGTAACCACTCGGCGCTCCGAGAGACTGCGGATTGATCAATGTGAATGCCATACGCGACAGGTTAATTGTTGAAGGGGCATTAGTAAATAGGTCCAAACAAAAGAGCCGCCAAATGTAGCGGCTCCTGATTAGCTTTGAGGCGGGGTTTATAGAAGCTTATTCAATCGTGAGGCCAGTTGTCCGGCCAGGTTTCCCTGGGGATCTAGTCCGCCAATTGGCTCACCAGAGATGTTTCCCTCTTTATCGAGTATCACGATCGATGGGAGTTGGTCCACGCCGAACTTTTTCGAGGTCACGCCATTCGGATCGCGAAGCACAGTTACCTTCAAACCATACTTCTGCGCAAACGCTCGCAGTTGTTCATTGCTCGCGAAATTCTTTGACTTGGGATCGTCAGACTCGGTGCTGACCCAGTAGACCACGACGCCTCGATTGCTATATTCGTCCGCGAGCTTTCTGACGCCTTCAAGTTGGGTTTTTGACAACGGAAGCCATGAGGCGCCAAACGCCAGCACCACAACTTCGCCACGAAGACTCCCGGACGTAACGGTTTGCCCGTCTGTTGACGGCAGCGAAAACTCGACCGTTTGGGTGCGGTTCTGCGCGTAAGTGCTGAAGCCCGCAAGCACCGTCATCAGCCCGGCCAGCATTCGTTTCTTTGTGTTTAGAACCATCTTTCTCCTTTGCCGAACGCTTCAAAGTGTCGCTCGACTAAGTGCATTAGATGAAGGCGTCCGGGGTTTCGTTGGTCTGATTATTCAACGGTTCAGGCGCCGGTTTGCCGGTAGCCTCCAAATGCAGGGCGCGATAATCATCCCATGTATCCATGTCGCGAGCAATGAACGGTGAGTCGACGGCAATGCGTTTGACCTCTGCGGGGTGGGCTTCAAATAGTGCTCTCAACCCGCCGCTCGAACTCAGATTAAGCAACTCGCGCCTGAAGCTGAGATCCACGAGGACGGGATGGCCGCCGCGGTTTTGCCACGTTGGCACTATCAAACGAGCGCCTTCTTTCCACGTGTTGATGAGATCTGATACTACGGTTGCGGGAACCGCCGGGTGATCTGAGAGGGCAATTAAAGCCGCTTCGGCGGTTGCGGGAAGTTGCTCCACGCCGGCGGCAATAGAAGCACCCATTTCGCTACTGGGATCGGGATTTACCGCGAACGTGACTCCGGTTATTTTCCTGCGAAGTTCCTCTGCACGGTGGCCGAGAACCACCACGATTGTCTCAACACCACCTTCACGCAGGTAATCGATGCAGCATTCGATGACGGTTTTGTTTCCGAAAGGAAGCAGCGGCTTGAACGCGCCCATGCGGGTGGACTGGCCGGCGGCGAGAAGAATTGCTGCACAGGATTTACAGGATGTCACATGATCATCTTGTGAAATCCTGTAAATCCTGTCCAATTCTCTGGTCCCTAACTTTGAAGATCGCGCAAAGCCCGGAGTGTGTACTGTCGCGCCATTTGCTTGCGCCACTGGTAGACGAAGTCTGTGTTGTCGAGGGGTCGAGCCTTGATGTACGCAGCTTCAGCCGCAGCTATAATCTGATCGTCTGTTAACGGTTTTCCGATCAATGCACTGGCAGCTTCTGTGATTTGGACCGGTGACGGCGCGATGCCGCCAAGCACGATGCGAGCATCTTTCACGTCGCTGTTGTCGGTGGCGATCCAGGTAGCGACGCCGAGTACAGGAAAGTCAAACGCGCCTCGCCGGCGAAGTTTTTGATAAGAGGCGCGCCAGCCGTTTGTTGGTGGGAGTTGTATATCGACGAGTAGTTCGTCGGGACGTTTGTGCAGGTAGTCGATGCCGTCGTCGTTGTATAACCCAGCTGCGTCGATCACGCGCTCACCGAGGGTCGAGACGAAACGTAACTTCGCGCCGATGGCCACCATCACCGGAACGAGGTCAGATGACTGCACGGCCCAACACTTGGAGCTTCCGGGTGCGACCCAGCAAACGTCGCCATCTTTCTTAAGACAGAAATTGATGCCTTTGCGCCACTCGTAATTCTGATCGTAGTAGTTGCAGCGAGTATCGAGCAGGAGGTTGCCGCCGATTGTGCCCATGTTTCGCAGTATCGGCGTGGAGATAGTGCGAGCGGCTTTTGCTACGACAGGATAGTCACGATTGATGATCGGATGTTCACAGACGTCCGTCAGAATTACTGAAGCGCCAATACGCAAGCCATTGCGTCCATCACCTGTGATCTGGTTGAGTTCCGCCAGCCGCATGACGGAGATAACAGTCTTGGGCATCTGCTGCCGTCGCTTCATGTTGGGATACAGATCAGTCCCCCCGGCGACGAACTGCCCCGCAGGCCCCGCGCCAGCCATGATCTTTACCGCCTCCGCGATAGTTTGCGGAGTGTGGTATTCGAATTTGGGCAGTCGCATCATTGATTGTTCACATCTTGTTTAGGAAGGATTGCGCAAATCCTGCAATCGTGGTCCTCACGCAGCCTCATCCTTGCGAAAGTGCAATTTCATCATTTGCTCGGGACGCAGAGCCACAAAGGCGTATGCTTTGCCTGAATCATCGCTAAACTCGACCTCAAAAGCACCAGCGTCCCACTGCTCGACGATTGTTCCCACTTCTCCACGACGTAAGCCTTCGGAGTCCAGATCCTCCATCAACGCCACTACATCAAGTACTTTGAATTCATCCATGGTCTCAAGCGCTCCTTTGCAGACTAAAGCAAGTGGTCAGCCGTGCACCGCTACGCGCGGCATCTCGCTTCCGTCTCCGCCTTCGGAGGGTGTTAACACCCGCAACGGCTCGGGCCAATCGACGACCGGGATGGCGGCGGGTCCGAAGCGTCCGATCCGGCCGCGTGCTTTGTCTTTCAGTGCACGTAAAACTTTCTCCGGCGTGATCGGCACTTCATCAATACGCACTCCAACCGCGTTGTAGACCGCATTCGCAACTGCCGGCGGCACGGGCAACAGCGGCCCCTGTCCCACTTCCTTCGCACCGTACGGTCCGTTCGGATCCGGATCTTCAATCAAGTAAGTTTTGACGTCGCACATCTCCATCGTCGTCGGACTCTTGTACTCGAGCATCGACGGAAACTTGTGCACTACGTTGCGATTCTCCCGGTATACCATCTCCTCCATCAGGATCTCGCCAAGACCCATGTAAACACTGCCTTCTACCTGGCCCATCACCAGCATCGGATTGATCGAGCGTCCAATGTCGTGCGCGATCCAAACACGTTCGACAACTACGATTCCCGTGTCAGGATTCACATCAACTTCGGCGACTGCGGCCGAATAACTGTACGCCGGTGACGGTCCAACACCTGAACCCTTGTACCGCCCAGGCGATCGCGGTGGTGAATAAGACCCAACCGTTCCGAGCGTCCCAAACTTCGACTCGGCCAGCACAACCGCTTCCGCAAACGTCACCCCGATCTCCGGATTCTCGACATCAAAGACTCGTCGCTCAGCCAATGAAATATTCTCGATCGGAACTCCGAGCTTCTCCGCTACCGCCATCACGAGCAGCTCACGGGCTCGCTCTGCTGCCTGAATCGCCGCATTGCCAGTCATCAACGTAACGCGACTCGAATAACTGCCGAGGTCTACAGGGGTTAGATCCGTATCAGCCGTAACGACACGAATGTCGAACGGATCGATTCCCAAAACTTCCGCGACGATGTACGCGAGTATCGAATCGGAGCCTTGCCCGATATCAGTCGAGCCACACATGACGCAGACGCCGCCCTGTCGATCAAGTCGAAGCTGCACTCCTGATTGCGGCATATTGTTCCAGTAGATCGGCAAACCGGCGCCACAGATATAAGAACTGCAAGCGATGCCGATGCCTTTACCAAACGGAAGTTTTCGATTGTTTGGATCCCAACCAGAAAAGCGTTCGTTCCAACGCGAGCCTTCGACGACTTTCTCGATGCACTGGCCCAAGCCCATGCTGCCGATGCGCAGGTAATTGGCCGTTATAGAATTCGGTGCGACGAGATGTTTGCGACGGATCTCGACCGGATCCATTCCCAATTGCTCCGCAATCTTGTCGAGTTGGACCTCCAACGCATAACGCGGCTGCGGTGTGCCGTGTCCACGCTTTGGACCACACGGCGGCTTGTTGGTAAAAGCTCGCAATCCCTGAAACTTGTAGCGCGGCACTTCATACGTAACAGTTTGCAGCGCGCCCGAGTAGAACGTACTGGCAACTCCATAGCTCCCATACGCACCGCCATCGAGAAATGATTGGAAGTGCATCGCCGTGATCGCGCCGTCGTTCTTAACTCCTGTTTTGACTCTCATCAAAATCGGGTGCCGGCCGCGATGACAATAAAAAACTTCCTCGCGCGTCAACGTCACTTTCACCGGACGTCCAGTAAGCATCGACAGCTTGCAAACCACGACTTCATGATTAAACGGATCGCTCTTGCCGCCAAATCCACCGCCATTCGGTGTTGCGATCACGCGAATATGGCTAGCCGGCAATCCGAGAACTTTCGCGAGCGCACGATGGACGTAATGGGGCGTTTGTGTCGAACTCCAGAGCGTTATCTTGCCGTCTGAATCGAAGTGAGCGACCGCAGCGTGCTGCTCCATCGGCAGATGTGTGTTGCCTTCGTAGAAGAAGGTGTCTTCACGCACGAGATCTGCTTCAGCAAATCCCTCTTCGACGTTACCAAATTCCAGCGAAACTTTTTTATGGATGTTGCCACTATCGCCGTACTCGTGAATACGGGGCTCATCGATCAATACAGCTTCATCGATCGTCGAGATCGTATCGAGCGGCTCATATTCGACCTCGATCAGGTTCATCGCGTCGAACGCCACGTCTTCATCGATTGCAGCAACAGCAGCGACTGGATCTCCGATGAAGCGCACCTTATCGATGCAGAGCGCGTGTTCATCCTGACTCACGGGCAGGATGCCGTACGGGATCGGAAAGTCTTTTCCGGTGACGACAGCAAAAACTCCCGGCAACGCCAGCGCTTTTGAAACGTCAATGTTTTTTATCAAGGCGTGCGGGAGGTGTGAACGCAGAATCTTGCAGAACAACATGCGCGGCAGCACGATGTCGTCCGCGAACTTCGTTTGACCAACACACTTCGCGCGGGCGTCGACCTTGCGAAAGGGTTTGCCGACAACTTTCAGATTCTTAACCACAGATGACACGGATGAATACGGATTTAATCCAGTCCGTAGACACTCTCCTTTGGTAGTTCCATCTCTTCGCCGCGCATTCGCGCTGCAGCGAGTTCGACAGCCTCGTATATTTTAATGTACCCGGTGCAGCGGCAAAGATTTCCCGACAATGCTTCCTGAATCTCGGCGCGTGAAGGATCCGGCGACTTCTTCAACAACTCTTCTGCCACAAGCAAAAACCCAGGCGAGCAGTAACCACACTGCGCCGCACCCAGATCAGCAAAAGTCTGTTGCAACGGATGTAGCTCCGCGCCGTTAGCCATTCCTTCGATAGTTTTCACTTCGCGGCCCTCGGCGTCGAGCCCAAGCATGAGGCAGGAAAGAATCGACCGGCCATCGACAAGCACGGCGCAGGTACCACACTCGCCCAACTCACAACCATGCTTCGTCCCGGTGAGATTCAGATCTTCACGCAAAACTTCGAGCAGGGTTTTGTGCGGTGCGAAGGCGACCTCGATATCTTCGCCGTTGAGTCTAAAAGCAATTTGTTTCTTAGTGTGGCCCTGCACCGTCTTTCTTCTTCACTTTATTCAAAATCGTATTATCAATCAGTCGCGTTTTACCCACGTATGCCGCGACTGCGATGAGGGTGGGCCGATCGTCGAGCCTATCAACTTTTTCCAGTGTGTCCGCGTCGGCGACCGTAATGTAATCCAGGCGCGCGCGTGGTTCGGCCTCGATGGTCGCCCGGATGAGCTCCATGAGCCGATTGGCGTTTCGCTCCCCGTCCTTGTAAGCATTCTTTGCCTGCTTGAGCGCCTTATGAATCACTGTCGCCGAATTCTGTTCGTCAGGAGTCAGGTAAAGATTGCGCGAGGAAATCGCTAATCCCGAATCTTCGCGAACGATCGGTAAGACAACAATCTCAGTGTCGAACGCGAGATCTTTAACGAGACGACGAATCACCAGCGCTTGTTGCGCGTCCTTTTGTCCGAAGAATGCGAAGTCGGGCCTGACGGTGTTTAGCAAAATCGTCACCACGGTCGCCACCCCGCGAAAATGTCCGGGCCGCGAGGCGCCCTCGAGTTGTTCCGAAAGCCCTTCGACATTCACGTAAGTCGAAAAGCCCTTCGGATAGATCTCTTCGACTGTCGGCGCGAAGATGTAATCGACGTTGTAGTCAGTCAGGAGGGCAGTGTCCTTGGTCAAGTCGCGCGGATAGTGTTCGAAGTCTTCACCTGGACCAAACTGTGTTGGATTAACGAAGACCGACACCACCACCACGTCGCACATTCGTCTGGCTTCGCGCACCAAACTCAGATGACCTTCATGGAGAGCACCCATCGTCGGAACGAGGCCTACAGTCCGATCCTGTTCACGACGGATTTTACGCGCGACGGAACTCATGCGCTGACGACGGTTGATAATCTCCATAATTTGAGGTTGCGGTTAGGACTTCTCGGCCTTTGAGTCTCTCGATGGGGTCTCGATTTCCAGTTCCGCGGCAGTTTCAGCGGGCAGAGCATACGATTCTGCTTCGGACGGATAAGTACCATTCCTGACGTCGTCGGCATAACGAGTCACTGCATCAGTCATCACTTCACGCAGGTTTGCATAAGGACGAACAAAGCGCGCCTGTTTACCAAACCCGAGACCAAGCATATCGTGCAGGACCAGCACCTGAATATCGCAATGAACACCGGCGCCGATTCCGATTGTGGGAATACTGATGCTTTCGGTGATCATTTTAGCTATCTCGCGCGGTACGACTTCGAGCACAACAGCAAAGGCGCCGGCATCTTCCATGGCCTTCGCGTCATCGATCAACTGCTGTGCAGCTTTTGGTGTTTTACCTTGCACGCGATACGCGCCGAGTTGATTGATCGATTGCGGAGTCAAACCGATATGGCCCATCACGCTGATCTCTTCATCGACCAAACGCTTCACGAGTGGAACGCGTTTATGTCCACCTTCAAGTTTTATTGCTTCGGCGCCACCCTCCTTCACCAGTCGTAAAGCGTTTCTTACCGCGTCATCATCGCCGGTGTGAAAAGATCCGTAAGGCATGTCCGCCACCAGCAATGCGCGTTGCACGGCTCGTCGCACGGCTTTCAGATGGATCAGTATCTCGTCGAGTGTTACGGGCACGGTGTTGCCGTATCCCAAAACGACATTGCCGAGACTATCGCCGACGAGGATGATGTCGATTCCTGCCTCATCGAGGATGCGTGCGGTCGGATAATCGTACGCTGTCAGACAAACCAGCCGTTCGCCGCGTTGTTTGCTGGATCGTAAAGACGGTGCACTGACCTTTTCCGGCCTTTCGGGTTTCAAATACGGCATTTTTAGCTCTCTTTACACCACGATGTGTGGACAATTGACTTGCCAGTGAAACGAGGAGTTTGGAAATGTTGCCGGCCTGATAACAAGTGGGTGGCATTATAGCGGGAAACGTTGGGAGGGGGAAAGCGCATGCACGAAAAGTACCTCAACCGAGAAGATTTCGCGCAAAGGCGCAAAGCGCTGCCGCGTTTCTATGGGCTTTCTTTGCGCCTTTGCGCGAGAAATATTCTTCGCCATCGAGGCGTTTGGTTACTTTTCGTGCAAAGCGAGTTCAAGCTTTAGCTTGCCGATTCTCTAGGTTGATGCCCAGCGGACGACATTTGATCGGTCTTTAGTCTGAGACAGCAACTCCCTGATCGGTTTTCCGAGCACTGGATGCACAAGATTCGGAACTAACTCATTGAGCGGAACGAGCACGAAGCGTCGCGCATGAAGGCGCGGATGAGGAACAGTCAGAAACTCAGTGGCCAATCGCTGATCTCTGAAGATCAACAGATCGAGGTCGATGGTACGCGGACCCATAGGCACATCGCGTTTACGCCCCAACGCATACTCAACTCGCAGCAGACGCGCGAGCATCTGCTCGGGCGAGGGAAGCGTGGATCCGCGAAGCTCGGCGACCATGTTTAGAAAAGCAGGCTGGTGTTCGTTTTCGAGTGGTTCGGTTTCGTAAATGCTCGACAGTCGAATAACATCCAGTCCGGCGTCGAGCATGCCACGCACCGCGAGCAACAGATACCCGGCGCGATCTCCGAGATTGGAACCGAGTCCGACGTAAGCGTTTTGAATCATTGATTAATGTCCCAACTTCTCACACTAATCTGGCTTAAGTGGCGGCTGTTGCGCAACTCGCTTCGCTCCTCAAAAGCGGTCGTCAACAAGATCGCGTCAATTCTGGGAATGCTGGTCGCACTTGTGTTGTCGCTCGGCGTAGCTCTGGGTCTCGGCGTCGCGGCATACGTGCTTAGTCAACCTGGCGCCCTGGAGGACGCGTTGGGACGTAACACCGCGCGAGATCTTCCGATGACCGCGTCAGCAGAGTTCATATTCTTTTCAATTTTCAGTTTTTTGTATTTGATGTGGGCCACTGTGCCGTTGAGTATCGGCGGCAGCAAGCAGTTTGATGCAGGCAAGTTGCTGATGTATCCGATTACTCTGCGCAAACTCTTCGCGGTCGACTTCATCAGCGAGCTAACGACTCTGCATTCGGTCTTTGCCGTGCCCGCGGTGCTCGCGATTTGTATCGGATCGGGACTTGGCTCCGGCAATCTCTCGACAGCGCTGCTCGTTGCGATCCCGGCAATCCTGTTTGGCGTCGCATTGTCGAAATGGCTTTCTACAATTGTTGGATCTCTTCTTCGTCGCAAACGTGCGCGTGGTGAAACGATCATAGCGCTTGTCGGTGCGCTTGTTGGTTTAGGCGCTGCGCTCGCGGGCCAGGTCGCGCCGATTCTATTCAAGCATGTCGAATCGCTTCGATCGTTGCGCTGGACACCTTCAGGAACGGCCGCGTTTCTTTTATTCGGCAACTCTCTGGACGACAAACTTGCATGGGCGCTTGCGTTCCTAACACTCAGTGCTTACGCCATCGCTCTCATAATTGCGACTTACTGGATCGCACGTCGTGCAGCGCTTGGGCTCGAAGGACGGAAAAAGCAGAAAGCACCGGTCGAGATAAATAACAGTTTAGAAGGTTATTCCGGTTGGCAGTTGCCGCTCTTGTCGTCAGATCTCGCTGCTGTTGTAGAGAAAGAACTCCGCTACGCGATGCGCAACGCTCAGGTAAAAATGATGGCGCTCATGCCGTTGATTCTGATTATCGTTCGTTTGGTCAATTCTCAAAGACTCGACACTGCAAGGCCCAGTGCTCCGGATAGTTTTCTAACATATGGTTCCGGATTGCTTCTGATAGGCGGCGTGTTATACGTCTTTCTTGTTCTCGCCGGTATATCCTGCAATCTATTTGCTTTCGAAGAAGGGGGAATGCGCACACTAATCCTTTCTCCAATCGATAGACGAAAGATACTTCTCGGAAAAAACATCGTTCACGCTTTCATTGCACTCGTGTTCGCCACAGCGCTGCTGATTCTCAACACCATCATTTTTCAGGATATTACGGTTGCTAACCTGCCGTTTCTTTTGTTGAGCTTCGTCATCTTTGCTGCGCTCAACTCGACGATCGGCAACTGGCTTTCGATTCACTTTCCCAAACGCATGCACTTTGGAAAGCGTATGAACGTATCAGGTGTCGCAGGGGTTCTATTGATTCCGATGGTGATCGTGCTGGCAATGCCGCCTCTGTTGGCCACTCTCGTTGGTTACTTCACACGCAGTCTTCTTTATGAATATGCGACGCTCGCGCTCTTCGCAGTGCTCGCAGTTGGTCTGTACTCCGTCGTCATAAACTTTCACGGGCGCGCACTCGCAAGGCGCGAAGTCGAGATACTTGAGGCGGTCCGCGAGCCTTCAGATGAATGAGTTTTCCCGCCAAGGCGCAAAGAGGGACAGTTTTTCACTTTGCGCCTTTGCGGGAAAACTCTTTTAGCTGTGTTACACTGCCTCGGTTATTTAAACCTAATCCAGTGATGCTCTGAGCATCCGGGCGGGTTTAGAGCCCCGTCAATACACAAATGGCTCGTAGAAGATTTCGAAGCAATCAGCGGCACGAACCCACCACGGAGCGTTCCTTCCAGGAATACATCCTTTCCACGCCTGCACCGCAAACCTCCCGCACCGAATTACTCCGGCTCATACGCGGCGGTGAAGACACTTTCCTGGAACTCAAAGTAAAACTTTCAAATACGGAAAAGATCGCTCAGGAGATAGTGGCCCTCGCAAACACCGGCGGCGGAGTGGTTATCTTCGGAGTCAACGATCAGTTGCGAGTCGAAGGTGTTGACGATCCTGAGCGAGTCCAGGAAGACCTCGTAAGAATCTGTCGCGAGGAGATCCAACCACCACTCGTTCCATACATCGATCGTATTGCGCTCGACAACGGTCGACGCATAGTTGCACTCGATATCGAAAGCAAGCGACGCCCGTATCGAACGCGTGACGGCCGCTTCTATCTCCGCATCGGAGCAGAGAAGCGTGAAGCTTCGCGTGAAGAGATCTCATCGCTGCTCGATGAAGCTCGCCCGCTACGCTACGAAGACGTGCCGGCACTCGGTGCAACCATGGCGGACATCGACGAAGCTCACCTGTGGAGCTACCTGCGCGAATTTGAAGGCGGAGCATTTGAAGAAGCGACGGTCGTTGGTTATCCGACTGCTGATGTGCTCGAGCGCGATCTTCTGTTGGCGACAACGGACGGCCAGGACACGGTTCCAACTGTTGCCGGGTTGATGTTGTTTGGTCATGACGAGCGAACCGCGGAGTTGCTGCCGCGCGTTTCAGTAACAGCGACAAGGTTTTCCGGCGATTCTTTGCAGTCGCCAATCGTCGAGCGGATCAAAGTGTCAGGAAACCTGGGGACGATTTATGAAGGACTGACGCGTTTTGTTCGCCAGTACTGTGATCTATCTGAAGTGCGTCCAAAGAGTCTTGCTTCCGTCCTGGAAGACGAGTCACCAGTACCGGCGCGTGCGAGCTATCATCGCGGCGTCGTTGCGGAAGCGATTACGAACATGCTCGCACACAGGGATCTCGCTCTCCGGGATCTCCCAAGTCGTCTGCACGTTTTTGATCACTCGTTGGAGTTTGTGAATTCCCGCCGCAGTACCGGCTTCTCGCCGGTTGCGCAAAAGGCGATTCGTTACGGGATGCCGGAACGCCTCAATCCTCGATTGGCGGCAGTGTTGACGAGTTCTGCTTACGGCTTAAAACCCACTCTGCGTGGATTGCCAGACTTGTTACGTGAGGCGAAACGATTCTCCAATCGTAAAGCGGAGATCGTTTCGTTCAATGACGAGTTTCGGTTGAAGATTTACGGAAGTTAGATTTTAGCCAATCTGTGGCTAAAAAATAATGCCTACTTAGAGCTATCCGGTTTTGGTGCGTTGTAATACTTTCTCGCCTGGACCTCGTACTCCTTGTTGTCGTACGTGCCATCGCCATCAACGTCAACCTTGACTTCCAGCTTGTGCTGTTTGCCGTCACGCACGTCGCCCGGATTGAAGGCGAGACTGTACTGGCTACGCAGCAGGGCGTTGATGTTGCCAAGCACCTTCGGCAACTCACCTTCAAACGTAACCGGAAAATAAGCGCCGCCTGTTTCTTTTGCGAACGTCTGTAGCGTGTTATCAGCTTGCAACCAGCTCATCCTGCCCGGCATTCCGAACATATCATCAGTCGCGGGTAGCCGATCGCCATATATCTTCTTGAATAGGTTCGCCGTGCCGATGATGTAAACGGGAACTCCGGAATTTTGAAGCACCTTGCGCGCGTCGCCGTAGTTGATCTTGCTAAACGTGTCGATGCCTGAGGCCACCAGGACAACCGCGCGGCGGCGCCCCTGCACAGACGCCAGACCAGCGTAATCGGATTTTTCAGACTTCGACTCTTCAAGCACGACCGAGTCGCCCCGGCCTCCGACCAGCACAAACTTCAACGCGTCAAACAGATTCGTTTCGCGAAACGCGGGAGTGTTCCGCAGCAACAAGGAAATCACCGCCTGAAGGCGGCTCGGATCGTTGGTAAAGTCAGTCAGTGGAGTCGGACGAATATCGAATGCGATTACCGAAACGTAGTCATCAGGCGGCTTGATGAACTGCGATAGAAACATCGCGGTAGGTCGAATCACTTCGTAAGTGCCCGGCTCGTAACCTCTGCTGCCGTAGAGCCCAAACATCTCTGACCACTTGCTGTATTCAACCACCATCGCCACCGTGATCGGCGCCTCAGGCGTCGAGAAGTTTGTGATGGTTTGCTGCGAGCCGTCCGCGAAGATTGCGAAGTTGGGTTTCTTGAGATTGGTAACGATCTGCCCGCTCTTCTTGTGATAGACGACGGCGTCGACGTTAACGATCTGCGTCGAGATGGTTACTTTCTCGATGTCCTGCGGTTTGGTGGGCGCCAGGTCAGGAGGCAGTGGATCCTGCTGGTCGCCTTGTTTTTGTGTTTCGCTGGGTCGTTTATTTTTCTTTTCGTTACTGGTTGGTGGCTGCCGGCGCGACTGCGTCCAAACAGGACTCACACTTAGTCCAATTAACAGCAGCGAAAGGGCAAAACTAAAAAGCGGATACAATCGATTTAATCTCATAGTTCAACTCCCGAAGGACATAAAGCGAGGAAGGTTGGCGCCTAAAGTGTAGGCATACCAGTCACAGCTAACCCGTCTCCGAGGTATTCAAGGGTCTGATGCAGAGGCGCGGACGCGAGTTTACCACTAACGGCCGCTGGCTTCTGCTTCGATTACGATATCGTAACTCCCTGTATTGTCCGTCAAATCGCCTTCGTTGACTCCTAAAAACAGCACTCCATCGCGTTGCGCGACAAACTCCCGGCGCGGTCCGATCACAATGAAGTCGTCGTTATCGTCGCCAATTACAGCGATGAGTGCGCCGGTCGCTTCATTGCGCATCAACTTGTCTGCATCGTTGATGTTGGCCAGTCCACCTGGGGTCGAAAACCGTCCTCGTCCCAGTGAAACACGGCCTGAGGCGCTGATGCGGAGTCGTTGACCCTTTCGCACTACGAGGCCGCTGTTTGTCCAGCCATTATTTGCGGCATCAGCTCTGACACCGACTTTGATGGTAAAGAAAGTCGGCGTTGAAGACGAAGCAGGGCTAGTGTCTATAGATCTGTCCGTTGTTTCTGGCTGGTTAATCGGAGTCGATGGACGTGTTGAAGGCGGGTTGTTTCGTGCCGTCATCTCATCGGTGGCGGAGGGTGCGCCAGAGATAGAGTCGAATTCGATCGATTCAACGTCCTCCACGTAAACAGTGGTCTGCCCGCGCCTTCCTCTTGCGTTCCCACCGATCAAAATAGTGAACTGCTGGTCCTTGAATCCAATCACCTGCCCACGAATAACACTTCCATCTTTCAGGCGAATCGTGTCAGCGAGTAGCGGAGTAGCAATTGAGACCAACAGCAGGACGGAGAGCAGAAGTCGAAATGTTTTCTTCATGATACTTCTCCCTTTGGGGCATTCCGTTGACGAGGTTTAGCAAGACTCGAATGCTTTTGCAAGCGGGAGAGGGCGACGATTGTCCGGGTTTCGGATGCGTCTGGGGCTTAAAAAGGTTGTGACCGCCATAAGCGACAAAGAAGCGCAAAAAGTCACAAAATGCCTTTACCGAATTTTTTGTGCTTTTGGTGCTTTCTTGTGGTCGAAATCGGAGACGTCGTACTCTACGCCTCGATGATTTCGAATCTCGTCAGAGGAGACCGATTATGTCCAGAGCAACTGAGAAGGCCGAGATGGCTGGAGGTTTGGCTATCATCGGTGGTCTGATCGCGGGATTTGCGGGGTTGGTGGCAGCGTTGTTTGCTTTTATTAATTTCAATTGGGTTGGAGCCGGTGTTTGTCTCGCAGCAGCAGGAATCTCATTCGGCCTCGTAGCAAGTGCAGTTTGGCGACGTTAGAGGTCATCAGTTTTAGACGCCGTTGCGTAGACCACGTTGGCTTCAAGTGATCGTACAGAGGTGCGTCTGAGGAACTCGAAGTTCTCTTCTCGCACACGTTCTCGATCCTCGTCCGAGAGCTGGTCGACAGTACCGCGATAGCTCGAGCCGAGAACCATTGCCCACCAATCCTCCGGTGAATTCACGGGTTGAGAGTCGGCTTCAGCCACAACTTCCACTTCCGGTAAACCTGCTGCGACAGTTCGAGCAGGTTCTCGGCAAGATCCACACCCACCACTGATCCGCTCGGCCCAACCATCTCGGCCGCGGGGATCGCGGATGCGCCACTTCCGCAACACACATCGAGCACGCGCATTCCGGGAGTCAGTTGAAGCCGCTCGACAGTCCGTCGCCCATACCGCTCCCAGAAAGTGTTGGCCGGGTGGTCAAAGTAATCGGCGGCCGAATTGTAGGTCTCGGCAGCCTTCTTTTTAGCGTCGTCAGTTGTGTTCATTGGCGGACAGAATAACTCAGAATGCCGTGCCCGAGTTGGTGTATTAGTCGACGGAAATGGGTATTAACCTATGTTTGAGTGTCTTAAACCCTAGAAGATCGAGCAGATCGCGATCCGGCACGGTCGTTGCTCCTGCGGTTTCAACGCATCGCTGAGTCCTTCAGCGAACCTTAGCGAGGAGTAGTTGGACCGATGAAGCACACTCTAATCAACGATCCGTTTCGCAATCCCTTCCACAATCGATTCCACGTGCCAGTACATTCGCGACTCGATGAGATGCAGGCCTACACGCACATGGTTTGGCTGAACGGGCCGATGCAGTTGGACCAACAGACAGACAAAGAGCAGCACCCGCGATCTTGGGGAGGCGCACTCGCCGGCGCGTTTGCGCTAGTGCTGCTCGTTGTCGTTTCCGTGGCTCTGCTGTCCAGTTAACAAGCCACCCGCGGATTAGTTAGTTCCGACTTTCAGCTCTGATGCGCGTCGCCTTTCGATTGACGTTTGCAACTCTTGTGGTGTCACAAACCGGCCGTGTACGCCGTAGATTTTCTCGACACTTAATCCCAACTGTTGCAGCTTCTCGCTAAAACTGATCGTTGCGTCCTGTGCAATTGGAATTGTTCCGTTGGCTGCGGCGTTTAGCAGATCGGCTTGAAACAAAATCTTCTCCTTGGGTAGATAGGCCACAAGGATTTCGTTTGCATGAGGGTTCGGTCCAATGTCGTATAACTCGACCACGTGTTTGTCATCCTTGAAGATGCGCTTCTTCTCAATGGTCTCGATCGCTAACTTTTGACGCGACAACTTGGGCAACAACGAAGATTCACTCGTCGCGGCTTTCTCGAGGGACTTCTTCGTTTCGGCAGTCGTCACGATCGTTGTTCCTTCTGCGACATACTCGCGAAACCCACCGGCATGATCGGAATGATGATGAGTCAGGACCAGATACTTAATCGGTTTACCTGGGACAGTCTCCTTGATCTTGGCGAGCGCCAGCACCGAATTATTGGCGTAAATGATCTGTTCGGGAGCTTCGATCACGAGGACATGATCGTTGAAGGCAACGAATAGGACGTTGTGTGTGCCTCCGGCCAATCCCTGTAACAGGTAAACATCGTCGGCGATCTTGCTCACTGCTGGCGGCGGCGGCGTTGCCGGCGGCGTGGTAAGTTTCTCAAAATCGTTCGGACCTTGAAACACACTCTCCGCCGGCCGCGTGTTGATCTGTAGATCCGTAAACTCTGTTTCCTGAATAACTCCGCCCGAGTTGTACAGAACGCGTCCGCCGGGAAGTTTCAACTTACCAACCGTGCGATAGTTTGAATAGTTCTGTGCTATCTCGGAGTCGCCGGTTATCGGATCCGCGTAAAGATAACCGTACCTCGTCAACAAATTCGTCTGCGCATCAAACGAAAGAGCCAGCACTTGATTATCCGGGCGCAGAACGCTGATGACCTTCTGCCGCTTGCCACCGATTTCGTCTTCGCCTACCCAACGAAGAGTCGGCGCGCGGTCCAATGCCTCGAGCAATACGAATGGAGGCAGGCGACGAATTTGTCCGCGGAAGTTGTTCACAGACGGGTTGGGTATCGGCGTGGCTGTTCTGGACCACATGTCGAAGGTCTGGCCTTCTGTGCCTTTGATGACAGTTCGTATCCAGTTGTTGAAACCGGCATTGGCGGTCTTCAAATCATCGAAGACAAATCCACGCTCAGTATCAATGATGAGTGTTTCTTCAGATGTTCCGGTAACGAATGGGGGTTCAGCGGCAGGACTTTGGAAGCGCGCGTGAATCTTGCCTTTCTCTTTGAGAGTGAAGTCTTTGATTGCGCGCAACGCTTCGAGTCCGCCATGGGCTTCGATGGCATCGTCGAGCACACGCCGTGCTTGCTGATACGAACGCTGTGACGCGTTTGGTTGTTGGGCCAGAACTGATGGTGTTGCTTGCAGCAGAAGTAGAGTGACGCAGAGAATTAGTTTTCGGTTCATAGTGGCGCTCCTCATATCCAAAATCTGGCAGGCATTCCGAATATTTCGGAATGAAGGTGTGTGGGAAGACTGCTGGTCTAATACTTAAAAGTGAGTGGAAAAGTTCTGTGGTTTCCGTGAGTAAGAATTAGTGGCTTTGCGCAAAAAGAAATCATGTTAATCCTGTGAAGCTAACTTTCGAACATAGGCACAACGATTGTTTTACAGGATTTCAGGATTAGACAAGATTTACATGATGATTCTGAGAATCACGTAAGTCCGTAACGTGTGTTTCGTCTGCTCACCCCAGCTTATCCAATCTTTCGTATGCATAAACGCGTTCACGTTTGTCTTGATCGTTACGCAGAGTCGCTGAGAAATTCATGTACTTGGTAAACAATCCGAAATTCCCAACGTCATCGCCGCGCGTGAGATTTGAAAACTCATAACCCTATACATCACCTCCTTCGGGCACAGTCTTTGCACCTCTGACCTTCGGCTTATTCAGGTTCACTGAAAGAGCAAAACAGGAAGCCAGCGCCTAATCCAAAAAAATAGATCCAATAGGCGACGTGTACTCACTCAAGGAGTACGACTGTTTTCTGTCAGCAACGGAGAAACTCCCATGAAAGGCTTCACAACTTCAACTCGGTTTGCAGGCACTGTGCCTATAGACCAAAACAGAACCAGGAGACACTAAAACATGACGAAACTACGATCGTCACTGATCGCCGGTATATTTTTACTTCTTCTGCCAGTCATGTGTTTCGCGCAAGCGACGTCCTCGACCTCGGCGGTCACGGGCACCGTGACAGATGCTCAAGGCGCAGTGATCGCAGGCGCTACTGTGACATTGGTCGACTCGAAAACCTCGCAAGAAAGGACGACGACCACAAACGATCAGGGCGTTTACTTATTCGCGCAAATGCCGCCAGGGCAGGGGTACAGGCTTAAATTTACTGCTACAGGTTTTGAAACCCTGGAGCTCTCGGGAATTACACTGGGTGTAGGAAACACTGAAACCCACAACGCGCAACTGACCGTGGGCCAGGTGTCCACCAGTGTGGTGGTGACCACCGAAGGTGGAGCCACATTGAATACCGTCGATGCGAGCATCGGAAACGTAATTGAGGAGCGTCGCCTTAAGGAACTCCCGATCCAATTTCGCGCCTCGCCGGCGGCGCTGATCGGCCTACAGCCGGGCGTTATCGGGAATAACGTCGGCACTGGCGCCACTAATCGCGTCGGCTCTGTGACGGGCGCGCGCGCAGATCAGGGCAACATCACCGTTGACGGAATCGACGCAAACGATCAGGCCACGGGCCAGGCGTTTGCAACAACCGGCAACGCCCCGATTGACGCCATTCAAGAATTTCGCACAGTCACGGCGAATCCCGCCGCGTCAGAAGGCCGCAGCAGCGGCGGTCAAATCGAACTCATTACCAAGAGCGGTACGAATGAGTTTCATGGTTCGCTTCGCGAGTTCAATCGCACTGCTGCCACTGCAGCCAACAGCTTTTTCAATAACAAAGCGGGCGTCGAAAGACCGCAGCTTACGCGTAACCAATTCGGCGGCAGCATCGGTGGACCACTTTACCTGCCGCGGTTTGGCGAAGGCGGTCCCACCATCTGGAGCGGAAAGGACAAGGCGTTTTTCTTCTTTGATTATGAGGGACGACGTGATGCGCAGGGCATCTCTTACTTGCGCACCGTGCCGCTTCCGCACTTCCGCAATGGCAGCCTCGCATATGTGAACAACAATCCGGGTTGCAGCGCCAACGCGCGCCTCAACACCAATCCGCAATGCATCACGATTCTGACGCCCGCACAAGTGGCGGCACTCGATCCGCAAGCGGTCGGAGTCAACCAGGCGCTGTTGGAATTCGTCAATCAGCGGTATCCACTGCCTAATGATCTTTCAGCCGGCAACGGCGTTAACACGGGAGGCTTCCGATTTAATGCGCCGTCACATCGTGCGGACAATACTTATACAGGCCGTGTGGACGTGAACCTCTCGAACATGCAACGACTGTTTGTTCGCGCTAACAAGATCAGCGCGCTGCAAACAGACACGGTAAACTCGGTAGCTGCTCAGTTCCCCGGTGATCCGGAGACGGCGCAGATCGTTACTGGCGACTGGGCCTTTGCTGTTGGTCACAACTGGACGCTCACTCCTAACGTTGTGAATACAGCAACAGTCGGGTTAACGAAATCGATTCTTGGGTTTCCAAATAATTTCCACCCGTCATCGCCGCAGTCGTACACGTTCACGCCACTGACGGCTCCATTCGCCGGCTTTGCCACTCAAGCTCGCGACGTTCCTGTGTGGACCTATCGCGATGATTTGACCTGGACAAAAGGCGCGCATGGTCTATCCTTCGGTGGTTCGCTCAAAACGATCAATCAGCGAACGAACCTGACGAGCGATTTCAATTTTCCAACCGTGGGACTCGGCGGTTTGTTCCCGTCCAGTCTTGGAACCGGCGCCGCCGTTGCCTCGCTTCGTCCGGCGAACCTCTTGAATGTGACCGCATCGCGTAATAGTTATGATTCCGCGTTCGCGTTCCTGTTGGGCACAATCCCGTCCGTGTCCACCAGATTCAATTACGACACAGCCGGAGAAGACCTTCCGCTAAGTACCGGAAGAATTCGCGACTGGCGTTACGTTGAATATGAGTTTTACGGTCAGGATAACTGGAAGGTCCGCAACGACCTCACCTTGACGTACGGAGTTCGGTGGCACATCTATCCGGCGCCGTATGAAACGAGAGGACTCCAGTCACTTCAGGGTGAGGATCAGGACTTCGAGACCATCTTCAATCTGCGCGTGCAAAATGGCCTGGCAGGAATTGCAAGCGCGACTTCTGAACCGTTCCTCGTATACAACCTCGGCGGTAAAGCGAACAACGCGCGACCGTTCTACGAGACTGAATACAACAACTTCGGCCCGCGTCTCGCCTTTGCGTGGAATCCTTCGGCAACCAGTGGTTTGTTCGGCAAGCTGCTGGGCGATCGCAAAACGGTATTTCGCGGCGGTGCAACCGTAACTTATGACAGGCCTGGTGGTGCAATTACGTTCCTTCAGGATCAGAGCACCTATATTTTCGACACGGTTGTGACCAACAACTTTCCCGCTGCGAACGGGCGCGTTGCTCTGTTGAACTTCCCACGTTTCACCAACATCAGCGCTGTTCCGGTTCAAAATGTGGCGCCAACAATAGCGCGTCCTTTCACTCCGAGAGTATCCAACGGTGTTGGAACCGGGAGTATGACTGGAAACACCAACTACGCGGTGGATCCCAACTTCAGGATTCCTTACTCGATTCAGTACACCTTCGGCTTCCAGCGTGAATTGCCGGGCAACCTGATTTTCGAAGCCTCGTATGTAGGCCGTCAGGCGCGACAACTGTTCACCCTGGCAGATGCAGGTCAGATCGTGGACTTCAGGGATCCTGCTTCTGGGCAGTTCATGATCGCTGCCATGAACCAGCTTCAGAGCCAACTCGAGGCTGGTGGCGCAATCACGCCCATCCCGTGGTTTGAAAACCAGATGAACGCCAACTCAATCGCCCGTTTTGGTGTGCCGTGCTCAGGTCTAGGTCTGGGCCCAAGCTGCACCGACGTGGTGGTCGGTATCAACGCGTTCGAAGTGCTGATCGGCGACACCGCCGATACGATCCAGAGCCTTCGTGCGAATAGTTTGCTCGGTCCGAACGTTGGACTCAGCTCGCAATTCGCCACGAATGCTTTCGTCACCAACAAAGGGTCGTCAAGTTACGATGGCATGTTGTTGAGCCTGCGTAAACGCTTCTCCGAAGGTTTCCAGTTTGACGTGAACTATACGTGGTCTCACTCAATCGATAACCAATCGACCGTCGCAAACACGACGACCTCTGGTGGTCTCATCTGCGACGCCACCGACCTTCGCGTATGCCGAGGTAACTCTGACTTCGACATTCGCCATCTGGTTAATGTGAACGGAATCTGGGAATTGCCGATCGGTCGTGGACGCATGATCGGCGGTGATGCACCAGGTTGGTTGAACACGATTATCGGTGGTTGGGAAATCACCGGTATCTTCACCGCCCGTAGCGGATTGCCATTCCATCTGGCTACAGCTTCATGGCCACGCACTTTCATTTTCGATGGAGCCAACGGTGTTCCCGCTGTGCTCTCCGGAGATTTGAGCGTGCTCAAGGCCTCGATTCATGACACACCGGATGGCAGGATTCAGTTCTTCGCTGATCCGAACTTGGTCCACAATCCAAATACGGGAACAGGCGTTGCGCAGTATCCACGCCACGGTCGGATCGGTAATCGAAACGTGCTTCGATCGCAGCCGTTCTGGAACGTCGATTCGGCTGTTCTGAAGAACTTCAGATTGGGCGAGAACCAACGGATACAGCTCCGCTGGGAGTCGTACAATCTGTTCAACCACAATGTTTTTGCTCCACCGACGACCATCAACATTGGGTCTGCAAGCTTAGGCAACATCACGACGGTTCAAAGCACCGCGCGTGTGATGCAATTCGGAATACGGTGGGACTTCTAATCACCACTTTACTCTTATTGAGTTTAAGGGCTCCCGGACATGGGAGCCCTTTTTTTGTTGATCGCCACAAAGGCACAAAAACTACTTGTGCTTTTGGCGCCTCCTTGTGGCATTCTCACGTCAGCTTCTAAACACTCTGAAGGAACTACGCACATGAAACCTTATGCGATACTCGTGCTGCTGGGGCTAATCGCAATTCTGGCGTCGCCAACAATGAGTCAGAGCGGTTACACGTTGTGGGGAGATGTGAAGGTGGACGACAGTAAAGCGGACACGCCGGGTCCTTCGAGTCTCACAATCGTCTTATATGATCAATCGACCAAGATTGTTGCACGCCAGACGATCGGGAGCCGGGGACGTTATCGATTCACAAACCTGAAGCCCGGGGAATATGACCTGGCCATCGAAGCTAACGCCAACGAAATTACGCGCATGCGTTTGAATCTGGTTGGAAGCACTACCTCAGATATTCGTCAGGACTTTGAATTTGCATGGAAGGAAAACCCTGCTGCACGAAGAGCAACTGCGGGTATCGTTTCCGCCGCCGATTTTTATGAACGCTCATCGACAACCAAGTCGTTATTCGACAAAGCGCACGCTTCGGTTGAGAAGAAGGAGTTTGCAAACGCCATTAAGTTGCTCAACCAGATTGTTGAAAAAGACAACCTGGATTTTCAGGTTTGGACGCTTTTAGGGACTGTTTACCTGGCCGAAGAAAAACCGGAGGAAGCTGAAAAGGCTTACTTGAAAGCTATCGAGGTCAAGCCCACATATCCACTCGCGCTAATTAATCTCGGCAAACTGCGGGCGTCACAAAAGAGATTTGAAGAAGCGGTCGAGCTATTAACGCGTGCGGTCGAGGCGCAACCGCAGTCACCCGATGCAAATTTGCTGTTAGGTGAGGCTTATCTTCGTCTGAAGAAAGGATCGAAGGCGATACCCTATTTGAACGAGGCAGCGAGGCTCGGGAAGATCGAAGCTCATCTCGATCTGGGCTGGCTCTACAACGCAGCAGGATTGAAAGACAAGGCCGTGGTTGAATACGAAGAAGTCCTCAGAAAGAAACCTGATTATCAAAATCGGAAGAAGCTGGAGCAATACATCAGCGAGAACAAAAAACCTTAGCCATCTTTTGGACAGGATTTATAAGATTTTTCAGGATGAACAGGATAGATCCTGTCAATCTTGTAAATCCTGTCTAGCTGTTGTTACGACAGAGGGTCTATGAATCAGCGCGTGTTCACGAGCCAAAAGGATTAAGTCCCCAGGCTCAATCTTTTAACTTTGACGCAACGGCGGCATCGGTATCGGAATGTTGTACGTGGTCGCGCCAACTCCCACGCCACCCTCACAGGAATTCGGCGGTACTGTACAAACCCTTCTCGATGATGGGCATTCTGCTGCCCAGAACATGTAACCCAACATTCCACTCGTCGTCCCGGCGCCGTTCGGCGCCACTGATTGCACATACGCGCCGGTTGAGTTGATCAGCGAACTGCTGAAACTCGTGCATTCGGGCGCGGCCCTTGTGCCGGTAACGATGTACAGGGCGCCCGTAAATTTAGCCGGCGCGAGCGGCAAAATCGGAGGAGCAAACTGCGGCTTACCGTCTATGTGCTCCTGCCAATTCGATTGTGCATCTGCCGCATTGTTGTACTGCTTGCTGGTAACCATCGCATTTGCGTAGTCCAACACGGGCGTCGTCGTGTTCAGCCAATCAGCAGTTGCCTTACGCGTCAAAGGGATCAACCAGCGGTCGCCCGCGGCGAGATCTATAGTTAATCGTGCTGCATGATTGCTTCCTGAAGCGTCGTAGGGATGAACCGAACGATAAGCATCGATGAATGCCTGTAAGCCGGTTAGGTTCGGGTTCATGTTTTCTTCGTAGTCTATTTCAATGCCAACGCCCAAACGTTGGGCCGCCTCGGCTGCGTTCAACCCAAGCTGTGTTGGGTTCGTGGCGAGAGCCTGGTTCCATGGATCGACATAAGTGATCCCTCCGATAGACAACTGGACACGAATGCCGCGGCTTTTGAAGTAATCAACCACTGCCTGGTTCATTCCGATGGGAATGCCTTGTGATGTAGCCGCGTCGTTTGTCTTGTTCAGCAGTCGCATGGGATGAACAAAACTCAGAACCACGAGGTTTACGGACGGCGTGCCATCTCCTCGATTTATCAGCCAGCGATTGCGAGTGTCGAAATCGGTCATGTTACGAACGCTGGCCCAGGAACAAAAATCACTCCCGCAATGCCATGCTCCGTAAACCGATATGTTGGTAACAGCGGCAACGGTCTTCGGTTTTGTAGACACTCCACCGAAGAGTGCAGCAACGATCAGAAAACTCAGCACAAATATTTGTCTTCGCATCCCAGTTCCTCCGTCGAAGTTTGATACATCCCATGAACATTTGAGGCGTCAACGTCGAAGTTTCGCTCGCGGAACGACTGGGCGGTTGAGGGACGGGAGATTGCTCAAGAGCCTTGCTTGTCGCTCGATCCAAAGTCTCTTGAAGCTGAGTGGAGGCTATCATACCAGATTCGGCTGAATACCTCGATAAAGCTTGAACACTGGCCCACCACCCTGTATATTCCTCCTGCAGAAACCCCCTAAAAACTGAACCGACACATTCCGAGGGTTGCTCAGTTATGAGTCTTCCCAAACTACTGATCTCGGTAGTCCTTACTGTCCTCATCTTCCCGGTGGTGATACAGGCACAAGAGCGTTTGTGTGACACAGCTTTTGAGGATTGCCGCACTCCCTTGTGGAACCTCATCGATGCCGAAACTGCCGGCATCGACGTTGCCTTTTGGTTCATGCAGGACTCTTCTTACGCCACCAAGCTTATAAACAGGTTCAAAGCCGGTGTTCCCGTTCGAGTGATAGTAGACCCTCGCGCAAATCCAACCTACGCCGGCAACGAAGCAGTGTTGGACCAGTTGAAGGCGGCAGGGATTCCAATGCGGTACAAAATCGGCGATGGAATAGTGCATTGGAAGATGATGTTGTTTGTGGGTCAGAACAAGCTGGAGTTTAGCGGCGCAAACTACTCTGGCAACTTTTTCGTACCCGACGCACCACACGTCAATTACATGGATGAAGCAATTTACTTTACGAATGATCTGTCTCTCATCCAGAGCTTCAAAACGAAGTATGACGACGTTTGGACCAACACGGTTCAGTATGCGAATTACGCAAACATTACTGGACCACTCACGCGCAAGTATCCGACGTTCGCGATTAATCCCGAGCTCAACTTCCCACCTTCAGTGGACTCCAGTCAGGACTTCCTTACTCGCACGCAACAAAATCTGAATGCTGAAACTAAAAAGATCGATATCATCATGTATCGGATCACGAATCAGGGTTTTACAGACACCACTATTGCAGCGGTAAAACGAGGAGTTCCTGTACGCCTTATTCACGAACCAGATGAATATCGAAACCTCGAGCGCCAATGGGACAGTTGGAATGTGGATCGTATGTACATGGCGGGCGTCCAGATCAAGATGCGAAAGCATCTCGGCCTGAACCATCAGAAATCAGTTCTTCTCTATGGCCGCGGCTTGACGATATTTGGTTCTTCAAATTGGACCGGTCCTTCATCAAACTCGCAGTTGGAACACAATTACTTCACTACGAAGCCATGGTTTTTCCAGTGGTTCGTCAACCAGTTTGAGCGCAAGTGGAACTCAAGCACTGAGAACGAACCCTTCGTGCCACTACCGCCAACTCAGCCTGCGAATCTTTCCCCGGTTAACTCATCAATTGGTCAACCGGCGACCATAACTCTTCAGTGGGAAGGGGGACCGTGGGCTCACAACTACGATATCTATTTCGGTACTTCTCCCAATCCACCTCTGCTTGTAGCAAACGCAAGCACGCTTCAAAGTGGGGCACAGGGAGGCCAGCCGCTCCTCGAAACTGGTTCTCCTGACGACGGTGTCAAGGAAACTTACAAGCTCGGAATCACGCTTCAGCCAGGGACGACTTATTTTTGGCGCATCGTAGGTAAGACTATGGCAAACCAGACGGCGACTGGTCCGGTCTGGAGTTTTACGACCGCGAGTGGAACGACGCCGGTGACAGCGCCCGTCCTTCTTAATGAGGGTTCCCGCGCCATGGTGTTGCACTCACCCTTATTCACTCGAGAACCCTTTGCTGTGACCTCGCCTTTGAATTCAATCACGGATCAGCGCACGCGAGTCATGCTATTCGCTCAAAATGTTGATCCAAAGACGAGTAGTACCTGGGTTGTCACAGCGGTAAGTACTCACGGAGCTTCATATCAATTACCGATCGAGTACGTTGGACCGTTTCCGGGATTGGAATTCATCACAACCATAATTGTGAGATTGCCTCAGGATCTTGCGCTGCACGGAGATCTCTCGGTTAATTTAACGGTTGCAGGTGTACGAAGTAATAATGTCGTATTCGCAATTCAGTGAGTGTTGAGCGGGCGCCCTCTAGTCATCTGGCTCTACAATTTCCTCTTTCCACAATGTGAATCCGTTTCTCTTCAACGCTTCAATCAATTCGGTCCGTGACTTAGATTGCGTTGGCCGATAATGCCAGTGGTAGTACTCGTATTCCAGGCTGTGAAATTCTGAGAGTTCTTCAAAGCCTAAACTCAGCAGGTGGTCTGCCATGTCGCGTTGTATCTCTGCGGATTTTGCCAGGACCTTTATTGTCTTATGGGTATCGAATGAAAGATTCGTTTGTCCAACATCGCTGTAGACGGTCAAAGCTACGTGACCGTTCGCAATGGTATCGTTTGAGTGACTCGTGAGAAAGCTCGTTATTGCTTCAATCGTATTCAGATCTTCATTCGTCCAGAACTCCTGGCGTCCTCGATCTTCCCAATCGCCGGCTAGTTTGATCCAGAATACTCGGATTGAGGGAAGCCGTTTAGTCAACTCGATGAACGTATCGAATAACTTGTCTCTTTCAACCACTGCTTCAACTTCGTAAATATCCTCTTCTATCTGGCTCAAACGAAAGCCTTCCCTGATTAGCTCATAGTCATGCGGGCCTTTTTCACCTGATTCTATGATTCCAAAAGGCGCAGTAAATGATTTTTCAGTCGGGAAGAAGGTGCGGCCTTGCTGGTACCAGACGTCCGACTCCAACTGATGGACAACCCCGTCGAACGGTGAGTCGAAGTCAACGTAGTCCAATTCTCTTGCGATCGGATTCCTGATGCTCAAGCGATCACAGGCACTGAGAACAGCGTCAATTGCCTCTCCTGGGTGTGTGGCCCGGCTCCAGAAGGTCTGAAAGAAAGAGGTCTCTGGCTCTATGGACTCAATCATAATCCTGTAAAGTGACTTGGCGTTCATGTTTTACTCTTATGTGCTTTGTGTTAGTTTCTCGACAGCGGTCACCCCCCTCTTCTTGTGAAGTTGCCAACACGATTCTAATCGAGTCGGGCAGGTGAACCGCCATCTCTCAACGTCACTATTCCAGGACACCCGTCAGAAACCTTATTTCTTATAGGAGGTAACACCGATGTTTGATAAAAATCGTAATGACTCTCACCCTATTAATCTCCGACATTACATGGTCCTTCTTTTCGTCGTTATCTGTCTGTTGGCAATGCCTGATCGATTACAAGCTCAATGGACGATCAACGGCAACAATATAAACAATACGAATACCGGAAACGTTGGTGTTAATACCACGACTCCGACGGCTCGTCTTCACGTGTATGAGCCGGCGGGAAACGGCGTTAGCGCACGGATAACTATCCAGGATGGAGATAGCTCGGCAGGATTCAATGTCGTCGCACTCACCAGGAACTGGAGTTTCGTGGCTGATAACAGCCCTGACGGATTCTCAATTTCAAGCACGGGAGGCGCCAACTTCTTCATAACTAATGCCGGCAACGTTGGAATCGGAACCACCTCACCCGCTAGTAAACTACACGTCAGCGGAGACATCACGGCGAGTGGGAACATCTCGGCTAAGTATCAAGATGTGGCGGAATGGGTTGAAACCTCGCAGCAGCTTGCAGCGGGTACAGTAGTTGTTCTCGATTCCTCCAACTCCAATCAAGTAGTCGCTTCAACCCAGAATTACGACACGCGAGTAGCAGGCGTGATTTCACTTCGTCCGGGAATTACGCTTGGCGAGGCAGGTGAGGGCCGTGTTCTGGTCGCGACGACCGGCCGTGTGAAAGTGAAAGTCGACGCGAGTAATGCCGCCATCAATATTGGCGACCTACTTGTAACCGGCGACAGAGAGGGATTCGCGATGAAGTCGACGCCAGTGGAGATCGGCGGCGTGCGCATTCATCGTCCTGGAACGTTGATCGGCAAAGCTCTCGAACCGCTGGCCCGCGGCACTGGTGAGATTCTTGTTCTGCTGAGCCTGCAATAACTATCTATTTGGCTGGGAGGCAGGGACTCGAACCCCGATAGCCAGATCCAGAGTCTGGAGTCCTACCATTGGACGACCTCCCAGCAAAGGGACTCTGAATTTACGTATCCGAGGCTGCCCTTGTCAACTAACGACATGATTCGGTACTGATGCAGTTTGAAGTTCAGGCGCCGCACTCCAAAGAGGCGCTCATATGCTTTAGCTGGCTTTGCCCGAAAAGAAGTCCGATCAGGACTTTTCGGGCAAAGCCGCTTTAGCTGTCACTAACGCCCGGCATCTTGAACTTACCCGCTGCCGCCAACTCTTTCGCGTCTTCCGGGCGATACTCCCAGTGCCATGATTCCTTTGACACTGTCCGCACAAAACCAAGGCTCGGTCCGTTCCGCTTGAGCCACTCGTAAACCTTGTCGGAACCATTAAACTTGTTCTTGAGAGTGTTCAGATCAAACGCCTGCCCATGCTGGTGGTTTGAGCTTCCAGGCTGCGCGGCAAGGTTCCCTTTCCCGGCTTTGAACAGGCGAAACAGCTGAGCCTGCCGCTCAAACGTGCGAAACGCGCTGTGGATTCCGAGTGGAATGTTGTCCTGCTCCGCGGCGTCTTTCAGTTTAATGTAAGCGTCGAGGCTGTCGACCGTGATCTGTTCCATCTCACCGCCGACGCCAACGATATTCACCAGCAGTTTTGGACCAATGTACTGACCTTTTCGCCAACAGGCATTAGGCCCTTTTTGATCGGCCCATTCGTCGGTGAAGTAAAAGTCAGCGCACCCGTCTTTCAAGTTTGAAGCTACAGTCCATCCAATCTCTTCGCCCATCTCAATCTCGCCTTGCACGATCTTGATGTTGCTGACCTTCACATGTTTGCGATCGGGCGAAGTCTCAGTGATTGCAACAAACGACTTGAAGGGTATCGTCGTCCCCTTGGACGTAAAGTCGGGCGGCCCTTCACGTACGAACGCCTTCGTATCCACGCAAGTCATGTTCGTGCCGCGTGGTGGCAAGTCCCACTTCGCAGGCGCCAGGCCGGCGGTCTCATTCTTGAACTGGCCCTCCAGGTTCATGCAATCAGTCCACCCGAAAGGTTTCTCCGTGTCAGCTGCCGCGGCGAGCACATAAGTGTGCCTGTCGGAATCGGCTTTGACATCAAGCACCTGCACTTCGGTTCGTTGCGGAATGATTTTTACGTCTCCGACATTCTTGCCCGGCGGAATCTCTTCGCCGGTTTTGTATGTCTGCTTCCGGAACTGTTCATCACGGATGATGGCTTTGTTCGATTCCACGACAAATACTTTCCCAACGTAGCTTGTAAAATTCATGGCTAATCCTCCCGTCAGGTCTGAAACGTTTGAATGAAGCAGTCATTCTATATGACGAAACCACCCAAAGACGTTTCGTGGTCAGCCCTGGAAAAGATAGTGGTCAGTTTGAAGTTGGATGAATATGCTGAAGGCGTGCGTAATTACGCCGAGGTCCGCAATTACGCCGAGGTCCGCAATTACGCCGAAGGCGTTCGCTAACCTTAGCCCAGGGTTGGAGCGCAGCGACAACCCTGGGATAGCAATTCCTACTGTAACCAACCCTGAAAGGGTTAGCGCCGCACATGCCTAACGCTTTCAGCGTTGCTATTCGTTTTTAATGTTTCGTTCCCCAGGGTTGTCGCAAAGCCTCCAACCCTGGGATAGCAATTCCTACTGTAACCAACCCTGAAAGGGTTAGCGCCGCACATGCCTAACGGTTTCAGCGTTGCTATTCG
>JAICGZ010000040.1 GCA_025922875.1 Pyrinomonadaceae bacterium | reverse complement strand
GCTTGGTAGGCGCAGTTGTAGGGCGGCCACGGAGGGCCGCCCCTACAGTTGCTACACGCGATTTTTACTACTCGTTCCGCAGCGCCGTGGTCGGATCCAACCCCGCAGCTCTAAGCGCCGGGAGCCACGAAGCCAGAAATGCAATCACCAAAAATAGCGCCGCGACGGATACGAACGTCACCGGGTCTGTGGGCTCGACCTCGACGAGCATGCTGGCCAGCACGCGCGTCAGCCAAAACGCTGCGAGCAGACCGATCCCGATACCAATCACGCTGAGGTAGAGTCCTTTTCCAACCATCAAACGGAAAATCCGTGACGGCGCGGCGCCCAACGCCATGCGCACGCCAATCTCCGCCGTTCGTTGACGCACTGACGTAGCCAACACACCATACAAACCCACGCCTGCAAGCAGTGCTGCAATCGTCGAGAAGACTCCGATGAGCAGGAGCGAAAAGCGTGTCTGTGCCTGTGCCTCGACCACGTGCGAGTCCATCGGCTGCATCTCGTTGATAAGCGTCTCCGAGCCCGCTCTGCGGACCACGTCGCGAACGGCGCCTGCAAGTGCCGCCGGATCTCCATCAGTCCGCAGCGCCCACCAGGAAGCAGCCTGGTGGTTCACATAACCGTCGGTGACGTAGAGTTGTTCGCGGCCGGGTTCGACGAGAGATGTGTTGCGCTGATGGGCCACCACACCAATGATCTCTCCCCATTGAGCCTCAGGCGTGCGAACGCGAAACAGGATCCGCTTGCCCACTGCCGACTCGTTTGGAAATGCCTTCGCTGCGAGTGCCTGGTCAACTATGAGCATGTTCCGGTCAGGCGTGCTGTCCTCTTCAGTAAAGGTCCGTCCGGCCAGAAGTCTGGTGCCCATCGCCTCGAAATAACCGGGAAGAACGATCTGAAGATCGGCAGCTTGAAACTTGGTTGGATCCTGGAGAGCTTCTTCTTTGCCCCAGCGCACAGGACTAAACCCGCCCGCGAGCGGCAATGGATTTGACGCGGTAACACTATTCACACCAGGAATCGCGTCGAGTTGCTCGCGAAGCTGGCGCTTGAAGTTCTTCAATTCCTCGGGTGTGTTGCCGACGTTGCCGAGAAGTTGAAACGTTAGCAGCCCGCGTGGCTCAAACCCCAGATTCACACGTTGAATGTTAATGAAGGTGCGGAACATCAACCCCGAGCCGATGAGGAGTACAAATGCAAGCGCAACTTCCACTACCACTACGGCGTTACGCAGCCACGCAGCGCCGAGTGCGCCGCTACGCCCAGCAGCGCGTAATGTCTCCATGAGATTTGGTTTTGCGGTGCGAAGCGCTGGAATTCCTCCAAAGAGCACTGCTGACAACAGTCCAGCCAAAATCGAAAATGCCAGCACTTGCCAATCAATGCCGATCGCATTCAAGCGAGGCAGATTCTCCGGCGCGATCGCGAGCAGTTGGCGAATACCTAAATAGGCAAGCCCTACTCCAAGAATCGTTCCGAGCGCGGCTATTACGAACGCTTCGGCGAGGGTTTGCCGAACTAGTTGCCACCAACCCGCGCCCAGCGCAGCTCGAACTGCCAGCTCTCGTTCACGCGACGAAGCTCTCACCAGCATCAGATTCGCCACATTGGCACATGCAATCAGCAGCAGGAAAATGACCGCACCCATGAGCGCGCGAATCGCGGGTCGAACTTCATCCACGAGGTGCTGCTTCATCGGCACGAGTTGGAAGAATTGGCCGGCTGTATTTGCGATAGTGTTTTCGTCGCGAATTTTTTGCGCGATGGTCTCGGCTTCGGCCTGCGCTTGCGCCATCGAGACGCCGGGCTTGAGTCGCCCAATAACACGCCACTGCACGTTGTTGCGGTTCGCTACATCGTAGGGAATGCGTGCGGCAATGTAGAAACTCGGAAACTGTTCCATGTTCGCTTTCGGCGGAAACAGCAATTCAAAACCCGGCGCCAGGACGCCCACGATGACTGGCGGTGGTCCAAACGCGGCGGCCACTGGAAGAGTTTTACCAATTACTGATCGATCGCCGCCAAAGCGCTGTTGGAAGTATTCGTTACTCAAAATAACCATGTTTGGTAACGGAGGTGGTCCGGCGTTATTTGCAGCCGGGCCATTGCCGGCCGCTGCCGCCGGAGGAGGCGCTTGCGGCGTTCCATCAGAATCCTGAAAGTCTCGGCCCGCGATGATCGAACCTCCCATCATTTGAAAGAAGTTAGTCGACACCGCGGCCGCGCGGACTCGCTCCGGCGTACCGTCCAAACCAGGAAGAGTGAAGCGAAACGTACTGACGGCAGCGAAATCCTCGAAATTGGTTTTCGCGCCGTTGCGCAGGTCGAGAAAGTCTGCATTAGAAAGTGGAAAGTCTTTGACATTCCGTTTCTGCAGATCGCCACGGGCCAGGACCAGCCGCTCCGGGTCCTTGTAAGGGAGTTGCCGCAGCAGCACGCCGTTGGTGACACTGAAAATAGCAGTGCTCGCGCCGATTGCCAGGGCAATGGTGACGATAACTGTGATTGTAAATATGGGACTCTTGCGCAGCGTGCGAAACGCGTAGGAGAAGTCTTTTAGCATGGCGGCAGTTTAGACTCTGTTACGATTTTCAGCCAAGCAAAATTTGTTAAAAACCACGTCGGAAATGTGGGAGATTTATCCACTTTGATGGATAGCCCAACGAAGCACAAGACACAAAGTCAACGAAAACGTTTTTGTGCTTCTTTATGGCCGAATGTTAAATTATGGCGGCCATTAAAACCCTCGGTGATCCACTGACGCACATACATTCTGCCATCGCGTCCGGAGCCCAGCATAATTGTCGACCACTCAAGAACCGTTCGAAGCACTACTAACATGGCTCGATCCCGACGATCGTGAAGCAGCCGGCCGCGCGTACGAAGTCATCCGCGCCGGCTTGATTCAAACGTTGATTTCACGAGGATTTAGCAATGCCGAAGAGCTTGCGGATGAGACCATCAAGCGAGTGACGAACCGAGTCCTGGAAATTGCACCGAGCTACGAGGGTGAGCAGGTCAAATATTTTCACGGCGTACTCCGGAACGTTATGAAAGAGCAACGTCTAAACCGAGAATTTACTACCGAGGACTTTCCGATCCGGTTAGTCAACGAGCAAAAGACGAGTGACGCATACGACTGTCTTTTATCGTGTCTGGAGTTACTGCCAGTCGACAGATGTGAATTCATTCTGGAGTACTACACGTACCAGGGAGGTCACAAGATCAGAACGCACGCCAGGATGGCTGACGACATGGGTCTCTCGGAGAATGCCTTGCGAATGCGGGCGTTCCACATCCGAAATAAACTCGAAAAATGTGTTCGAGAGTGTCTCTCAAGAATTGAAATGAAATCTCGACCAACCCCATTAGAAAGTAGGATCGCTCATCGCAAGACTGAGCCCCGAGCATGAATCAAGCTGAGAAGCAACAGGCGCGGGAGTACTTGCTCGGGACGGTTTCGGAAACTGTTAGCGAGCAGATCGAGCTTCGATTACTGGCAGATCCTGAGTACGCGGACGAATTCAATACCGTTGTCGATCAAATCACGGATGAATACGTCAAAGGAGCGTTTCAGGGTGAGGAGCTTAAGCAAGTGGAACAGGTCTTCTTCAAATCAGCTCAACGGCGAGAGAAACTCCACTTCGCTCTAGCTCTGAAGCGCCTCGAGTCGGAACGAAGATCAGAGACACCGCAACTGGTCATCGCCGCTCGCAAACAAAGTCCACTCAAGATTTACCTGCCGATAGCTGCCGGCGTGATTATCGCGGTGGGCCTGGGCGTCTGGATGTGGAGATCGCTTTACTACCGATCAGAAACTAACGAGGCGCTCACCGCTCTGAATGCCGCCTACAACAATCAACGTCCGATTGAATCACGCATTTCAGCACTCGAATATGCTCCCTTCTCATCAACGCGTGGGGCTGAAGATCAGAACGTCAACAAAGCGGAGTTACAAAGAGCGGAGTTAACGCTGCTAAACGCACTTCGTGATCAACCGTCACCGGCGGTCCATCACGCTCTCGGGCAAGTGTACCTTGCAAAAAAACAATTCGACGATGCGATCAAAGAATTCGAAGAAGCTCTGAAAGGAGACAACACTAACGCCGTTCTATACAGCGATCTGGGTGCGGCGTGGCTGGAAAAAGGAAAGGTCAGCCGGCTCGGATCAGAACCGGGTAAGAGTGTCGAAGCGTTTGCCCGCAGTCTTGACAACCTTGATCGAGCGCTCGAACTGAACCCAAACCTGCTCGAAGCTCTGTTCAATCGCGCCATTGTGCACCAATACCAAATGTTGCCGGATGACGCGGAGAGCGATTGGCAACAATATCTTAATAAGGACTCCTCCTCCGGATGGGCCAACGAGGCCCGCGCAAACCTGAAAGTATTGCAGGATCAAAAGAGCAGATCACGTGGGGGTAGCCGGGATTCGAAATCTGAGTTTCTCGCTTCGTTTCAAGCGCGCGACAACGTACGCGGCTGGGACCTCATTCGTTACAACAGGAATTCTGCAACTCATGGCAACTTAGTTAGAGAGCAATTATTAAACGACTATTTACAAACTTCAGCAGCCGGAGATAAGGAGCAGGCGCAGAAGGTTCTCCAGACTTTAATATATGCAGGTCAGCTGGAATTGGATCAAACTCGCGATGTTTACACTTCGCAGTTGGCACGATACTACGCGAATACCACGAGCCAGCAGCGAGCTGTTCTCACCAACGCCCGTCAGTTGATGACGATCGCTCAGGGCTATCACAGCCAATCGAAACCGGGTGAAGCCCTGCCTCTATTTGAAAAATCCAGAGAGATGTTTGCGGGAGTTGGTGATCAATGGGAGGCGAATCTTGCCGAGCTGTGGATTGGATACTGTCACCTCAATACAGCAAACACAGAACAAAGCATCAGCATTCTTGGTCGACTGGCATCGCAGTTTGAGCGTCAAGATTACAAGTGGCTTCACATGCGCGCGCTGCACCTCTTGTCCGGCGCTGAATACAACCTGGGTGAGTACTCGAAGGCCATAGACCATAACCGGCGCTCGTTGACGATTGCGCAACAAATTGACGACTCCAGGGGAGCATTCAACACCTTAAGTATTCTCGTCGAACAGTACAGGTATATCGGTAACTACGAACAGGCGCTCGAATGCATTCACCGAGGTCTGTCGTTACTTGACTCGTGCGACTTAAGTCCGGAACAAACCGGGCAATATTTCAGCATCGTCGCGGCCGCTCTTTCATCCGCTGAGCTATTTCGCGCCGCGGCAGACTACCAGCACGCCGCGCTTCAAGTGATGCTGAAGACAGGTCAAGCGCAAATTATATCGAGAGCTTACGCGAATCTCGGCGCTATCTATGGACAGCTCGGCAAATATGAAGAGGCGCTAAAACAAGCCACACAAGGATACGAAACAGCAAAGTCTCTTTCGGATGAGCGCGTCAGGAAAGGAATGATGGCCTACGCTGCGCAACGAATCGGAGATCTTTATCGGCAGGCAGGAAATTCTCTCAAGGCGATCCAGAGTTATGCTGAATGCCTCAGTCTCTATCAAAGCCTGGAGAATTACTATGGTTTGTATGAAGCCCACAAGAGCCTGCTTCTGTCGCACCTCTCCACTGGAGATGATGTAGCCGCAGGCAAGCAGATTGAAGCGACTCTGGGCTTGATGGAACAGTATCGTTCGCAAATACTCGAACAAAATAATAGAAATCACTTTTTTGAACTCGAACAAAGTGTCTACGATTTGGCAATCGATTATGAGTTTTCGCGTAAGAGTGATTTCGAAAAAGCCTTCAATTACTCCGAGACCTCTCGCTCGAGATCATTGCTCGACCTGGTGAATTCGAAGGGCACGCTCTTGCCGGATGCATCCGAGGCAAATAAAACCGACATAGTCTTTCACTCGATGTCGCAGCCGCTCGCGCTACGAGATGTTCAGGCCCAAATGCCACCCGAGGCGCAGATAGTTCAATACGCCGTTCTCAAAGACAAACTTCTGATCTGGTTAGTCTCTAAAACAACTCTCCAGGCGTTCATGAGCCCGATTACGCAGGATGTGTTACAGAGAAGAGTGAGCCGGTATGTGGGGCTGGTTTCAAACATTTCCAGTTCTGACGATGAAATCACTCAGGCGTCAAAGGAACTGTTTGATTCGTTGATTAAACCGATCGAGAGTCTACTTGATAAACATCGGATCATCTATTTCGTCCCAGATAAAGTTCTCAATTCAATTCCGTTTAATGCTTTGGTCTCACCTGATTCGGGGCGCTTTCTGGTCCAGGACTATTCGGTTGCTACAGCGCCGAGTGCAACTTTATTTATCAACTCTTCCAA
Organism: Pyrinomonadaceae bacterium; assembly: GCA_025922875.1. Taxonomy (GTDB): domain Bacteria; phylum Acidobacteriota; class Blastocatellia; order Pyrinomonadales; family Pyrinomonadaceae; genus PSRF01. Next base: position 23,919 of record JAICGZ010000040.1, on the reverse strand, counting down.
CCTGGCTCGTGCAAGAGCGGGCGCCATGGCAGAACGAATATTAACTGTTGGGAACCCGAGGTTCAGCGGCGCTGAATATCCAACGCTCGACGATTTGCCTGCGGCTAAAAGAGAGGCGCAAGAAGTTGCGCGACTCTATAACTCCCGTGCGGTGCTCACTGAGGCTGGGGCAACAAAACTTGCTGTTCAAACGGAGATGCAACGAGCGGGCGTCATTCACTTCGCCGCTCATAGTGTTCTCAATCCACATCTCCCGTTGTATTCGAAATTAATTTTGGCAAATCAGCAAAGAACCAACGATTCGGTCTCGAATAGTAATGACCTTGAGGCGCGGGATATCTACAGAATGAATTTCGCGCAAACCAGACTAGTGGTGCTGTCTTCGTGCGAATCAGGGCTCGGGAAGTATTACGGCGGTGAAGGCGTGATGAGCCTGGCGCGGCCCTTCCTGGCGGCCAACGTTCCGTTGGTGGTTGTGAGTTTGTGGCCCGTCGATTCCGAGACCACCGCCGAGCTAATGATCAGTTTTCACAAACATCGAAAACGCGAGAATGTTTCAACAGTAGAGGCTCTCAGACGCGCCCAACTCGATCTGTTAAATAGCAGCAACGGGAGATCGCGTCGAGTTTACTCGTGGGCCGCCTTCACAACGGTTGGCGGCTGGGCCGAATTCTAAATCGCCTTGAAAACCTTCTACCCGGATACGAGACGTGCTGTTCGCTCCTCTGTACCGAGTTCCGTCTCGTTAATTGGATAGCCCCTGCTTTAGGACATCTGGGCTGCGGACGTTTGGATGAAGGTCGACAGCCCAACAACGCTGAGTGTTACCCACGTCGTTGCAGTCATAAGAAGGAGACGAGATGTTAAAAATTATTGGCATGGTGATAGTCGCTACACTCACATTTCTCTCTGCGTGTGAAAACGGAGAGCGCCCTGGTCCCCGTGAAGCTGGACCTGCTACCAACGAAATGGAAGTGATGGTTCTGTTCAGTGGTCTTATGGTTTTTAACAAAAATCCGCACACGGACGCATATGAGGTAGGCATTCCTAATCAAGAAATTTCAGAAGGTCACGAATTTTGCGTACAACGGCTGGGTGCACCTCGTATGTGTCGTGACCTAGACAAGTCAAAACACAATGTGTCAAAACCACCAGACGACCCTCCGTTTTTACCTAATGGCGTCAAGTGGACCCTCTCAGTGACGAGGCCACCTAACGAGGGGCCACACGGTGCGATGCAAAAGGACAGACGTCGACCCGACGTGGAAGGCGGTCAGCACGATTTTGGTTGGATTATTGATCTGGACGGAGAGAAGTTCCATAACACTCGCCTTGAATTAAATGGAGGACAACTCCAGCCCATCATCCAGCTCCCAAAGGTCAAGCTCTTGACAAAGTATAAGTCGCCCGATTTTTTCCGGCAGAAAGGAAATGAAGAAAAGGAGCTCTTTGGTTTTGTAGCGGAGACAATAGGTTTCCGCGTGCAACTCAAAAAAGATGAAGAGCTGGTTTTGATAGAGGAACGTCCGGATCCCCAGGAGGATGAGGTTATCACCAGGGTTCCGTATGTTGCCCCTTCCGACGTGGGAGGGAACTACGAAGTAGTCATCATATCCAACGCTCGGTACCCTCCACATCGGACTTCCGATTTCAAGGTGTACTACAAGCTGTTCAAGGGCGTTGACGCCTTGCCTAAGTACGATTTTGAGGAGAATGAAACAGAACCTTGCAACGAGGGTAATCCAAAACCCTGCGTTGCTCTTAATCCGGTACCCAAATACAAAACACCCCCTAGAACATGCTGTGGGTTGATATGTACGCAAATTCTTCTAACTAAGTGGGGTGAACCTTTGAAATAAGGATACGGCCACCGCACACCTCTAGAGCCGATTCGTTGTAGCCGTCGAAACGACTGTGATTTGCGATTGGCCGGCGTTTGTCATCTGGTACTACAAGCAGCCGGTCGCCTTCCCTCTTCACCGTAAACGTGAAAATCGGAGTGTCGTATTTGCCGATGAAATCGGAAAAAACATCCGCATCGACTTTAATCCCCGTGCGCTCCGCCGGGATTGGCTGCAAATGCTCCGATAAAAGCTGCCATCCAGATGAGCGCTTATGCTCAATGTACGTTCGCGTGTACCGCGCGTACGCAACTCCTTGCTGATTGTTATCAGGACTTCTTCGCCTTTCGACGCGCTTGCCGGTAACGATCGCTGTGTCACCGTTGATGCGCACCCGGACATCTTCAGCGGTTAATGTGAGTGTAGGATCCGCCGGTTCCGTCCGCAGAAAATTTAACAAGGTAGCTTTGCCTCCAGTGCCGTCCCAGACAGTCTGGACAAATTCGTCCGCAATGAGTCGCTCTGTCGCTTTGACGTCATGCCTGAGATACGCCTCTCTCTGTTCGCGTTCAACGTTCAGGATCTGTTCTTCGGTCGAAGTCTGTTGTGTTGTTTGAAAAACGACTGAAACCACTGCAAGCAACAGCAGAAACACTCTCATGCGTTACACCTCCACCAGTTTCCGAAGTTAGAAACCGTGCGCGACGATTTGTTCCAACGGACGATTCCCGGAATCCACAGCAGATCGGTTATTCTCTCGCCCACTATGAAAACCCTCTTTATAGCTATCGCGCTGCTTCTCCCCTTCAACGCACTTGCCCAGCAATCGAGCCCAACATCGAACGTCGCAAACGTCCAGGTAACCGCTTCCGCTAAAGAAGCCGAAATCGGACAAAACGTAAAGGTCACCGTTGTCGCAACTGACGCATCCGGCAAAGTCGTAAACGAACAGCCATCAACCTATTTCGCTGGTCCATTCGACATCGCCGCTGTTGACGACGACGGAAACGTGAAGCTATTCGGACCTGGTGAAGTCACTGTTGGCGCAATCGTCGGAGGCAAGACAGGCTTGACCACTTTCATGGTGAAGCATCCCGGCGTGAAGACTCTCGTGATCCTTCCTCTCCATCTTCCACTCGTCGTTGGCGGCAGCGTACAGCTCAATGCAATCACACGTGACTTCAATGGCGATCCACGTACGGGCGTGCCCATCAACTGGACTTCGGATAACACGCAAGTCGCGACGATTGATGCAGGCGGCGTAGTGACGGGCGTTGGACCAGGCAAGGCTACCATCACCGCCACCTCGGGACCAGCAAGCTTTACCAGCACCATCACCGTTGTCAACAACAATCTACGCAGCCTGACCGTAACAGCAGGCGCGAAGTCCGCACGCACCGGCGATGTGGTCCACTTCACCGCCCGGCCCGATCCGAACACCGATTTCAACCCTCGATGGTCCATCAGTGGCAGCGGTGCGACCATCGATCCGGACGGCGGCTTTGTCGCTGAACAACCCGGAACTTACATCGTCACGGCGACGAGCGGAAACGTCTCCGCGAGTGCTTCGATCGTTGTGACGCCACGAAATCTCGAACGAGAAATTGAAGTTGTCGGCCGCGTGCCGATGAAGGAATTCCAGGGCGCGGAACAGTGGATCATCGGCAACTATGCCTACTACTCGACGATTCACGACCGCTTCCTGGTGTATGACATTTCCGATCCCAAACAACCGAAACTGACCGATACGATCAAAGTCGATGCACGCCTCATCAACGACATCATGACGACAGCCGACGGCAAGATTCTCGTGATCTCACGCGAACAAGCATCGAGTCGAAAAAATGGAATCGCTTTTTACGACACCTCTGACCCCGCTCACCCGAAACTGATTTCGGAATACACGGCAACTGTCACTGGCGGCGTTCATAGCGCGTTCGTTCACGACCATTATGTGTATCTCACCGACGACGCCACCGGCTCGATGCGCGTGATCGATTTCAAAGACGTTAAGAACCCCAAAGAAGTAGCACGCTGGCAGACCGAGAATCAGTTTGCGGGCATGGTCCGCACGAAGGAAGGCGAAACAATAGCCGGACGTTACATTCACGATCTTTACATCAAAGATGGACTTGCATACCTCGCTTACTGGCGTGACGGCCTGGTGATTCTCGATGTCGGCGCCGGATTGAAAGGCGGAAGTCCCGAGCGTCCGCAACTTGTTAGTCAACTGCGTTTCAATCACAACGAACTGTATGGCAACGGCTGGCTGGCCGGTACACATTCGGTCTATCGCTACGGCAACTACGTCTTTATCGGCGACGAAGTCTTTCCAGCGATTTTCGACATCAGGTCGCCCAAGCGGATACCGGTGCGCGGCATCTTTCACGTTGTCGACGTCTCGGATATCAATCATCCGCGTAAAGTTGCGGAGTACACGGTGCCCGAAGGCGGTGCACACAACGTTTGGGTAGAGAACGACGTGATGTACGTGGGGTACTACAGTGGCGGTGGACGCGTTGTCGATGTGTCAGGCGAGCTTCGTGGCGAGCTTTACCGGCAAGGTCGAGAGATTGCGCGAATCTGGACCGGCGATCCGGAGGGATTTCGCGCGAACATGCCTCTCACATGGGGCGCGCAACCGCATAATGGGCTGATCTATTTCAACGACATCAACTCGGGTCTGTGGATAGTGAAACTCGGAGAAAAGATCGATAAAGGGACCACGACAGCACCCGGTAAATAGAGCCACAAAAAGCACATAACTCATTTTGTGCTTTTTGTGCCTTTTTGTGGCGCTTCTGTTTTGTAGAAATCGATACCCGCGGCGCCCTGGCCGACGTCAAGAGTCGCAACTGTTTTCAGCGCGGTGAGATCGATAACCTCGACTGTTCCTGGGTCTGAACCTACGCCTTCTACTGTTATGAACGCATAACGATCATCGGGTGAGACAACCACACCGTGCAGCACTTTTCGTTTAGCCGGCAGTCGCGCTAGTTCTTTTCCGCTCTTCAACTCATAGATCGAGACAGATTGATCTCGTTTGTTCGTAGCGATCAGACGCGAACCATCGTGCGTGGCTTCGAGATTGTAAACACCAGCGCGTGCCGCAATGCGACGAACTAGTTGCCAGCTAATAGCATTGATTTCGACAATCTCACTCGAGCCATTGCAGGCCACATAAATCGAAGATCCATCGGCCGAAGGCTCAGCCCACGTGGGCAAGCATGAAGTGTCACCGGGCTTCGGCGGCTCAGAGCCATGACCGGCGGCGCTGTGCATCGAGTGAGTTGAACGGGCCTGCGGTGGTCCATTCAATCCCTTCTCGTGGTTCTTCGTTACGATGAAATGTCGCGACGCCTTCAAGGAACGCGTGTCGATCTCGACCAGCATGTCGTCCATCATGCAGGCCGAGTACTGCTTCGTGCCCTGCGAATTCAGACGCGAGCCGTGCGGCATCGTGCAGGTTTTTATCCGCGCCACTTCGGTCATCGTTTGTGTCGACACGACTGAAACTGTCGACGGGGCCATGTCGCCATGCAAATTGAAGTTCACTACAAAAAGAAAGCTGGCGTCGGGTGTGATGTCTAACGTTGCAGGAAAGTAACTGAGAGTCGTCTTCCCAACTAACGAGTCATCTTTCGTGGAATACTTCAAGACAGTTCCAAACGGCCGGCCGTGTGCGATAGATACGTAATAAAACTTCCGATCGGGAGAGATAACAATGCCGTGTGGACCATCAATGTCCACCGGCATGTCTCCGGTGTCGAGTTGTCGATCTACACGTATGCCGTCTGGACCGAAGCGAACCAAAGCGATCTTGTCGGCTGCTTCCGATAAGACGTAAACGAGATAATCTTTGTCAGGTTTGGTTTGCGATCGAATCGACAAAGGCAACAGTGCAATGAGAACCAACACTAAGTAACGCGGAATGTTCATCGTCGATAGTCTAGATGTATCCCGCAAATCCTGCCAATCCAGTGAAGCTTGTGGTATAAGTGCGAATGCTAGCTCTCTACAATTCAAGGAGGATTCTCATGCTCACCCGTTCCTTCGTCGCAGCTTTCGTACGCCTGTTAACCGTCATCTGCATGCTTGCGCCGGCGCTCTACGCCCAAAAATCGAAGACTGGATTCACCGCGTTCGTTGTGGGTAACCCTGCTGATGCGCAACCAGCGGCAACGCTCACGCCCGGACTCGTCTTAATGGGAGGAGGGACGGACGTTGATGCAGCATTTCAATGGATGTGCCAGCGTGCGGGCGGAGGCGACTTCGTTGTGATCAGGACCACGGGTACAGACGCCTATAATCCTTACATCCAGGAACTCTGTCCACAGATGGATTCGGTTGAAACAATCATTATCACCTCGGTGGCCGGCGCAAATTCCGCGTATGTCAGCGGTCAGATACAAAACGCCGAGGCACTGTGGATTGCCGGTGGCGATCAGTCAACGTACGTGAATTTGTGGCGTGGAACAGCGGTGCAAACGGGTGTGAATTTTCTGCTCAACTCGAAGCTCGCGCCAGTTGGGGGAACGAGCGCAGGTTTGGCCGTGCTCAGCCAATTCATTTACACCGGAGAACTCGGCTCGGCGACTTCGACTCAGACGCTGGCCAATCCTTTCCATCGTTACGTCACGATTGATCGAGACCTGTTTCAGTCGGCACTTGGTGTAAACAAGCTTTACGATTCGCATTTTGTGACGCGCGATCGAATGGGAAGATCACTCGTCTTCCTGGCTCGTATCGTAAACAACGGTTGGTCGACGCAACCTCGAGGAATCGGAATAGACGAAAGGACCGCTATGCTCGTCACGCCGAATGGCGCGGCTACGATGGCAGGCTCCGGCGCGGCTTATTTCCTTCAGGCGCCCGGACCGGCACAGGTCCTGGCGGAACGAACTCCTCTGACCTATCTAAACATCGGGGTCTACAAAGTCCCGCAAGGCGGAACCTTCAACTTCTCCACCTGGACCGGTACCGGCGGAGTTGCATACACGCTAAACGTAAACAACGGAGTGGTGACCTCAACTCAACCCGGCGTGAATATTTATTACTAGTTTGGTTTGTCGGGGCGGCCACGGAGGGCCGCCCCTCGGTGCGAATTTCGATGGTGGGGCGGCCACGGAGGGCCGCCCCTACAATAACAACCTCAGCTCCCGCACTACTTCACCGATTACCACATCCCAACGCCCCTCTTCCCTCTGCCGGAACAAACGCATTGTTGGATACCAGGGGCTGTCGTCGCGGTCGACCATCCAGCGCCAGTCGGCCTCGAACGGAAGCAGCGTCCAGGTTTTTTGACCAACAGCGCCGGCGAGGTGCGCGGTCATCGTGTCAACGGAGATCACCAAATCAAGCGCCCGCATGACTCGCGCATCGTCCAACGGATTATCACCACCGGAGATCGTGCCCAACTTCCCATCCCAACCTGCACACCACGGGTCGCGCTGCAAAATGTGCCAATCGATGCCTGATAACCCCCCCAAGCGTTGGATCTCCGGAAAAGGTGCTGAGCGTCGCGTGTCCCATTCGCCAGACTCCCAGATCAACCCGACTCGAAAACGTCCTTCATCTCGCAGCACCGCGGGTTCAACAAAAATATAGGGCTCAGCAGGTATGTTCGAGAGAGTCGTCCGAAACACATGAGGCAGTTCGCCAATTTCCACATCAACGTCGTATTCCACGTCCGGAACTCCGTCGTTCAACGGACGAATCTGGTCAACGCCTTTAACTGTTTGCAGTAAAGGGATCAACGATGGTTGCGCCCAAACAATTACCTCTGCCGCCACTTCTTTTAACAGCGCGGCATATCTGATGAACTGAATCGTGTCGCCGAGACCGTGATAGCAACGCACAAGCACACGCTTACCCCGCAGCGAGCTGCCATCCCAGAAGTTTTGAAAGTGACGTGGAAGCTTCTTTTGATCCCGAGTGTGGCGCGTAAGAAGCTGTGCATCGCTGATATTCCACGCCGCCGCAAAATCGCCGCGCCGCATTGCCTGCATCCATTGAGTTCCTTCACGGTCGATCATTACGAGCTGAATGATCCCGATCACTTACGGTTAAATCATTTCGAATCTCTTGAATTCTTCGCACGGTACGCGAGCGAACGGAACGTAAATAGCTGCAAGCGTACATTACCCGCTTCCGAGTCTGGGTGGTTGCTTCTGCCGGAGGAGTGGTGCGCGAGAGCAGCGAAAATCGTTGGCAAGAGAATCGCTTGTTAGCATCGCTTCCTGAACGTGATCGCTCACGCCTCATACCGCAACTGGAAATTCTCACGCTCTTCGCTAAAGAAACTGTGTACGAGAGCGCGGAAGAGATGCACTACGTTTACTTTCCACTCGATTGCATCGTCGTTTTGATCAGCTCGGTTGAAGCGAAAGCGACAGTGGAAGTGGGTTTGATCGGAAATGAAGGAATGGTAGGCGCTCCGATTCTCATGGGCGCGAAGCATTCGACCAGCCAGGCTTTGATACTCGCTGAAGGAAAAGCCTTGCGCCTGCCTGCCGCGGTCCTCAAAAAAGAGGCAAAACGAAGCAGTCGTATGCGTGAGTTGATTCTTACGTATGCGAATGCTCTATCGGCGCAGAGTGCTCAACTCGCCGCGTGTCACCGTTATCACACGCCACAAGCGCGATTAGCGCGACTGCTTCTGATGATCGATGATCGAACGGAGACTACGGAGCTGCGTATCACCCAGGAACTGCTCGCGCGTCTGCTTGGAACGCGCCGGGCTACCGTCACCGAGGCAGCAAATCAATTGCAGGAAGTGATTCAATCAGTTCGTGGACGAATAAGAATTCTCGATCGTCAAGGTCTCGAAGCGAAGGCATGTAGCTGCTACGCGATCATTGCCGCGCAACAAGACGAAATCAAACCTCCTTCGGCAACTTATTAACAAATTCTTCACGGTCTTTACTTTTATCAGATTCAAGTACGCTGCCGTACGGATATCACGATCATCCCAATGTACTTTCCTCACCCCAGGCAGTAATTCTTAAATAGAAAATGTCCATCGCCCAGCTTTCGACAAGGGGGTCTTTATATGACCAAGGGGAAAAGTAGTGCGACTAATGAGAACGGCCGCCGCAGGAATCTACATGCGGTAACTCACATACCAGCTCACAAAAACGGAAAGTTAAAACCAATTCTGATCACAGGCGGCGCCGGTTTCATCGGTTCAAACCTTGCGCACCGGCTTCTTTCTGCCGGGCACCGCGTGCGCTTGCTCGACAACCTCTCGCGTATGGGTGTCGAAAAGAATCTTCAGTGGCTCATTGAAACTCACGGCGACATGGTCGATATCGAAGTGCCCGACGTACGCAATTTTTCAGTCCTTAAGCAAGCCGTAAAAGATGCGTCTCAGGTTTTTCACTTTGCTGCGCAGGTGGCGGTGACCTCGAGCCTGGTCGATCCGAGAGAAGACTTTGAGATTAATGCGGGTGGTACGTTGAATCTGCTCGAAGCGATTCGGACCACAGACAATCCACCACCTCTCGTTTTTACTTCGACAAACAAAGTTTACGGCAATCTTGCCGATGTCGATTTTACTAAGCAGTCGACTCGCTATGCGCCGGTGGATTCATCGATTCGCGAGCGCGGCATTGCGGAGAACAGGCCGCTCGATTTTCACAGTCCTTACGGTTGCTCGAAAGGCGCGGCTGACCAGTACGTTGTCGATTACGCGCGCACGTATCGAATGCCGGCGCTCGTCTTTCGCATGAGCTGCATTTACGGACCGCACCAGCATGGCAACGAAGATCAAGGCTGGGTCGCACATTTCATTATTCAAACGATCACCGGTCAACCAATCACGATTTACGGAGATGGCAGGCAAGTGCGTGACGTTCTGTTTATCGAGGATCTAGTGGATGCATTTCTGCTGGCGCAGCAACACATGAAAAAGCTCTCCGGGAATGCTTTCAACATCGGCGGTGGTCCGGCAAACAGCATCAGTCTGCTGGAACTTCTCGATTTGCTGGCGGAACTTAACGGTGTGGATCTTTCGATCACTTTCGAGGATTGGCGAGCGGCGGATCAACGCTACTACGTTACGGACACAAGTAAGTTTAGCGGGCTTACCGGTTGGACACCGAAAGTTGGAGTGAACGAGGGAGTCAGGCGTTTGTATGAATGGCTCCTCAACGAAAGCGCACATTTCTCCGGAGACTCACTGGGCGTAACTCAGTTAACAAATACCGCGGTTCATGCGGCAAAACTTTGAAGGAATTTCCCGCAAAGACGCAAAGGTGCAAAGCTAACTAAACTCTTTCTTTACACCTTTGCGACTTTGCGGGAAAAACCTTCCACAGCAACTTACAAATGCAGTCAGTAGCACAACTGAAAACATCGTCAGTGCCGCGCGTCCTGGTTGGGCGTGCGGCAGTCATCTCCGCCCCGCGTGAATTCCGCGTGCAGGAAATTGAATTCCGCGAACCGGGACCAGGCGAAGTCCGCGTACGAATTGAAGGATGTGGTGTGTGTGCGTCCAACCTTCCGCTGTGGGAAGGAAAGCCATGGTTTAACTATCCACTCGAGCCCGGCGCGCCCGGTCATGAGGCGTGGGGCAGTATCGATGCAACGGGCGCTGACGTCACTGACTTCACTACCGGAGAGCGAGTGGCACTGCTGTCGTCGCATGCGTTTGCGGAGTACGACTTCGCGCGCGCGTCTGAAGTGGTCCACCTACCCGCTTCATTAGACGCATTGCCATTCCCGGCCGAACCACTCGGTTGCGCGATGAACATATTCAAGCGCGCGGGGATCCTGCCCGGCCAAACGGTGGCAATTGTTGGCATCGGTTTCCTGGGCACGCTGTTAACTCAACTGGCTGCTCGAGCAGGTGCGCGCGTGTTGGCGCTTTCGCGCAGACGTTCCTCACTCCGGTTGGCCGAACAGTTTGGCGCGGCAACAACTATTGAGATCGAGTATGCACAAGAAGCGATCAGAGAATTAACTCGCGGTCGAGGTTGTGAGTGTGTAATCGAAGCGGTTGGCACGCAGGAATCACTGGATGTCGCAAGCGAACTTACGAGCGAGCGAGGACGCCTCGTGATCGCGGGTTATCACCAGGATGGCCCGAGACAGGTGAACATGCAGCTTTGGAACTGGCGCGGTCTTGACGTCATAAACGCGCACGAAAGAGATCCGCTGGTGTATGTCGAGGGCATGCGGGAAGCAATTGCTGCGGTGCAAAACGGTCGCATGGATCCGCAACCGCTTTACACCCATACGTTCAGGATCGAGCAACTGCCGCAAGCGTTTGAAACGATGGAGAGTTCGCCTGAAGGCTTTATCAAGGCGCTGATTAGTTTATGAGCAGTTCGGCGTTACATATCGATGCAGTTCCGTACAAACCGCGCCTCGGATTTGTCGGACTCGGTTGGATTGGGCGAAATCGCCTGGCGTCAGTGGTTGAAGCTGGAGTTGCCGAAATCGCAGCGCTTCATGACCCGCAGGCAAGCGCGGCAGAGGAAGGACACAAAGTCTCCCCAGACACAGTTCTCTTCTCTTCTTTTGAGGAGCTGCTTCATCACGACCTCGACGGAGTTGTCATCGCTACACCCAATCGATTTCACGCCGAACAAGCGATCGCTGCATTCGAACACGGAATAGCGGTGTTTTGCCAGAAGCCACTCGGGCGAAACGCTTTTGAGACGCGCAGGATAGTCGAGGCTGCGCGTAACGCAGACTCTCTGCTCGGAGTTGATCTGTGTTATGGCGCGATACCGGCAATGCAAGCCGTTAGCAAACTGGTTGAGAGTGGCGCACTCGGGAAAATCTTTGCCGTCGATGCGAGGTTCCATAACGGTTATGGACCGGACAAGGCATGGTTTTACGACTACGTGCTTTCGGGCGGCGGCTGCGTCCTGGATCTTGGACCACACCTGCTCGATTTGGCTCTGCGACCGCTCGGATTTCCGCGTGTCGCTCAAGTGCAGAGCTCATTGTTCGCCAGTGGAAAGTTAATGAACAAGGGCAGCCAGGAGATTGAAGATTACGCCGTCGCGACGATCGAGACCGCGGACGACACAGTGATCAGTCTGAGTTGTTGTTGGAACCTTCACATGGGCAGCGACGCGGAGATTGAAATCGCGTTTTACGGCACTGAGGGCGGCGCAGCGCTGCGCAATGTTAATGGTTCTTTTTATGACTTCGTTGCCCAACGCTTCGATCGCACGCGAACTGAAACGTTGAGCAGTCCGGAAGATTCGAAATGGCAATGGGGCGGGCTGGTGACGGTTGAATGGATCAAGCAACTCGCGTCGGATGGAAGTTTCAATCCGAAGGCTGAGCGGTTTGTAGAGATAGCCGAGCTTATCGATCGGATTTACACATCCTGTGACTAAAACTTATGACCAATCAAACTCCACGACGGATTCTGATGACTGCCGACACCGTTGGCGGTGTCTGGACTTACGCGCTCGAGTTAACCCGCGCCCTGCAACCGTACAACGTCGAAGTACTGCTTGCGACTATGGGTCCGGCCCTAACGTCCGCTCAACGCAAAGACGCGCAAAGCATTCCGAATCTCAATCTCTTCAAGAGCGATTACAAACTCGAATGGATGCCGAACTGCTGGCTCGACGTTAAGCGCGCGGGCGATTGGTTGTTGCACCTCGAGAACCGGCTCCGCCCGGACGTAATTCATCTCAACGGTTACACACACGCAAAACTTCCATGGAAAAATCCGACATTAGTCGTCGGACACTCGTGCGTTTTTTCCTGGTGGCAAGCTGTGCACGGCGATACGCCGCCGGTGGAGTGGCAGCGCTACAAAGATGAAGTAACGAACGGATTACACGCCGCAGATCTCGTTGTCGCACCAAGCGCGACAATGCTGCGCGCGTTGAGTACTCATTACGGTGTGAACGGCAACGCTCGTGTAATCGCTAACGGTCGCAATCCTGAACACTTCAAACCCGCAGCAAAGGAACAGTTTGTCTTATCCGCTGGTCGTTTGTGGGACGCGGCCAAGAATATCGATCGAATGGCGGAGATTGCGCCTGAATTACCGTGGCCGGTTTTTGTAGCCGGCGATTTTCAGCATCCGCAGCAGCCATTGCAAAACAACTCCATTGCCCAGCGATGCAAATGGTTGGGTTCGCTCTCGGAGCCGGAGCTTCAATCGTGGTTTGCGGCAGCACCGGTGTATGCGCTTCCGGCGCTCTATGAGCCGTTTGGTTATACGCCGCTGGAGGCCGCGTTGTCAGGTTGCGCTTTGGTGCTGGGCGACATCGAGTCGCTGCGTGAGATATGGAGTGATGCGGCGGTCTTTGTCGATCCAAACGATAGCCAGGCATTGAAGACCGCTTTGCTGGAGTTAATGAAAGACGAACAGCACCGCCGCAAGATGTCCCGGCAAGCACGTGAACGGGCACTTGAGTTTACGAGTGCCCGCATGGGTCAAAACTATTTTGCAGCATATTCGGAGTTGGTTGATTCGAAGATCGCTCAGGCTGAGGAAGAGTTTGCCCAATGCGCATAGTGCTCTTTTACCAATCACTGATCTCGGATTGGAACCACGGGAATGCGCACTTTCTTCGTGGCGTTGCCTCAGAACTTCTCGCGCGCGGTCATGAAGTCGAGATTTACGAACCTCGTAATTCATGGAGTGTTCAAAACCTGATCGCGGAGTACGGTGAGGGCCCGGTAGTTGATTTTAAGAATGCTTATCCGCACCTCTCGAGCCACCGCTACGATCACCTGGATCTCGATCGTGCGCTTGACGGCTCCGATCTCGTGATCGTTCATGAATGGAACGAGACCGAGTTGATCGAGCGCATCGGCGAGTACCGCCGCGTGAAAGGCGACTTTCTACTGCTCTTTCACGACACGCACCATCGTGTCGCCGGACACCGGAGTCTTCCGTTTAGCTTGAAAGATTACGACGGCGTGCTTGCGTATGGGCAAGTGCTCACGGACAAGTACTTGCGCAATGGTTGGTCCAAACGAGCATGGACCTGGCACGAGGCGGCTGACGTGCGTGTGTTTCATCCGCACCCGGAAATCTCACGTACGCTGGATCTCGTCTGGATCGGTAATTGGGGAGATGACGAACGTTCCGCCGAGTTACAGGAGTTCTTATTTCAACCGGTAAAAGATCTTCAGTTGAATGCGGAAGTGTATGGCGTTCGCTATCCGGATCACGCAATCGAGGCACTCACGCGCGCCGGCATTCGCTATCGCGGTTGGTTGCCGAATTACAAAGTGCCTGAAGTCTTCGCCACCGCGCGCGTGACATTGCACATTCCGCGGCGGCCATACGTCGAAGAGCTTCCCGGAATTCCGACGATTCGCCCGTTCGAAGCTTTGGCCTGCGGTATTCCACTGCTCTGCTCGCCGTGGCAAGACACAGAAAAACTATTCACGTCCGGCCGTGATTTTCTGATCGCTGCCGACGGAAACGAGATGAAACAGATCCTTCGGGAGGTGTTGAACAAGCCCTCGCTTGCTGAGGAGTTGACCAGAAACGGCCTTGCGACAATCGAGCAAAAGCACACGTGCGCGCATCGTGTCGATGAACTGCTTGGCATCTCTGCGCAATTGGCGAAGGAGACTAAACAACTAGCGGCAGTGAGTAGCTAGGAGGTACACAATTCAATACAGCGGCAGCGGTATGAAAGACAGCATGAACATCGCATTCTTTGGCTCGAGCCTGGTTTCGGCTTACTGGAACGGGGCCGCCACTTATTACCGCGGCATCATACGAGCGCTGCATCGCCTGGGCCACCAGATCACGTTCTACGAACCTGACGCTTACGATCGACAGAGACATCGAGACATACCCGATCCGGATTGGGCGCGTGTCGTCGTCTACCCTGCCGGCAGTGAAGACGACGTCTTGAGCGCAGTGAAACGTGCACGCGGTGCGGACATGCTCGTGAAAACCAGCGGTGTGGGTGTCTACGATCGACTGCTTGAATCAGCAATTCTCGACATCAAAGATCGACACACACTCGCAGTCTTCTGGGATGTTGATGCACCCGCGACTCTCGATCGCGTAAAAGCCGACGCGAGGGATTTATTCAAAGACCTAATACCGCTTTACGATCTGATTCTCACTTATGGCGGTGGCGAACCCGTCGTGAAGAGTTACGAGGCGCTGGGCGCGCGTGCATGCGTGCCCATCTACAATGCGCTCGACGCGCACACGCATCATCCGGTTCCACCAGAGGATCGATTCGCGTGCGATCTCGGGTTGCTGGCGAATCGACTGCCGGATCGCGAGGCGCGTATTGACGAATTCTTTTTTGCAGCTGCGGAAAGACTTCCCAGTCATCGATTCATGCTCGGCGGCAGTGGTTGGGAGGACAAGTCAATGCCAGCAAACGTGAACTACGTCGGTCACGTTTATACGCGCGATCACAACGCATTCAATTGCTCGTCACGTGCTGTTCTCAACGTGAACCGCGACAGCATGGCGAACTACGGTTTTTCACCGCCGACTCGCATTTTTGAAGCTGCGGGATCGGGCGCATGTTTGATTACCGATGCGTGGGAAGGGATTGAGACGTTTCTCACGCCGGATCGCGAAGTGCTCGTGGCGCATGATGCGGATGACGTGGTCCAACACCTACATGCGTTGGACGACGCAAAGGCAAAACAGATCGGTGAAGCGGCGCGACGACGCGTGCTCGCCGAGCACACTTATCAACACCGCGCGTTGCAGCTTCAACATTTGCTGGATGCTAACAAGCAGTTCTCCCGCAAAGGCGCAAAGGTGCAAAGAGAATCAGAACTTACTTTGCCCCTTAGCGCCCTTGCGGGAAAAACTCCGTGAAAAAACAAGGACGTTTATTCTCGTACATGACTAAACCTTTGGACATCGTTATCTTCGGTCTTTCGATTACCTCCTCGTGGGGCAATGGACATGCAACGACTTTTCGCGCGCTCGTGCGCGCTCTCAGCGCGCGCGGACACAATGTATCTTTTCTCGAGCGCAACATGCCGTGGTACGCCGAACATCGCGACCTGCCGAACCCGCCGTACGGCATAACACAACTCTATAAATCGCTCGCGGAGTTGAAAAAGAGATTCGCGCGGAAGGTGTCGAACGCAGACCTTTGTATCGTTGGTTCGTATGTTCCGGATGGCGTCGCGGTTGGTGAATGGGTGATGCGAACGTGTCGCGGGGTCAAAGCATTTTACGACATCGATACGCCGGTAACGCTCGCCAAACTCGCATCAGGCGATGCTGAGTATGTGAACGAGCGTTTGGTCCGTAGCTACGATCTTTACCTGTCATTCACCGGTGGCCCGGTGCTCAGGAAGATCGAACGCGAACTGGGATCGCCAATGGCTCGCACCTTGTATTGCTCGGTAGATCCAAAGATCTATTTTTCCGAGGAGTGCAAGCCGAAGTGGGACCTGGGTTACATGGGCACGTACAGCGTCGATCGCCAGCCATCGCTCGACGAATTACTCATTGAGCCCGCCAGGCGATCGCGCGACCTGAAGACAGTCGTCGCAGGTTCAATGTATCCCAATGAATTTGCGTGGCCTGTCAACGTCGAAAGAATCGAACACCTTGCGCCGGCCGCTCATCGCCGTTTCTACAATTCGCAAAAGTTCACATTGAATCTTACGCGCGCTGACATGCGTAACGCCGGTTACTCGCCGAGCGTCCGCATCTTTGAGGCGGCGGCGTGCGGAACGCCCATCATCAGCGATTACTGGGCGGGCCTCGAAACTTTCTTTGAACTCGAAAAAGAGATCCTGACCGCGTCGTCTGCAGATCAGGTGTTGCATCACCTGAAGGAGATCGATGAGAACGAGCGACGCGCGATCGGCGAGCGTGCACGAGTGCGCGTGCTCGCAAGCCATACATCCGAACAAAGAGCGATAGAGCTCGAGGGCTACGTTGCCGAAGTGATGCAAACAGCGACGGCGACGCCGCTCAATGCCGAACCCGCGGGGGCAATCGCGTGACCACTTTCTTTCTAATCAGGCACGCATCGTGTAACGAGTTAGGCCAGACACTGTGGGGCCGAACGCCCGGCGTCTGTCTGAACGAAACAGGAAAATCACAAGCGCAGCGACTTGCTGATCGGTTTCGCGGAATAACACTTAACGCAATCTACAGCAGTCCATTGGAACGAGCGCTGGACACCGCGGAAACAATCGCTCGCAGTATGAACCTCGAGATCAGGAAGAATCCTGCGTTTGACGAAATAGATTTCGGAGACTGGACCGGCAAGTCATTCGACACGCTCTCGGGCGATGAAGTTTGGCGCCGCTTCAACAGCGTTCGTAGTGTTACCAGAATTCCCGGCGGCGAGTCGTTTCTCGAAGTACAAACCAGAGCTGTCACCGAGTTGGATAAACTTTCATCGCAACACAACAACGCGCGTGTAGCGATCGTTTCGCACGCAGACGTAATCAAAGCCGCCGTGGGTTACTTCACTGCGACTCCCATCGACTTGCTGCAACGCATCGAGATTTCACCGTGTTCAGTCAGCGTCATCGCGATCGATAACGGCGCCGCTCGATTGCTGACGATAAACAATCAGTGCGACCTGGCTGATCTTTTGTGACTTTTGTGCCTTTTTGTGGCCTATGAAGATCGTTTTCTTCGGTCTAACAATCAGTTCATCGTGGGGCAACGGCCACGCAACCTTGCTCCGTGGACTGTTCAAGGCCCTCGCGGCGCGCGGTCATCGCATCGCCTTCTTCGAACGTGATGTGCCCTACTACGCTGCTCATCGCGATCTGATCGAACTCCCGGGAGTCGAACTTCATCTCTATCGCGATTGGCACGAAATCAAAGCAATGGCTCGCGAGGTCGTCGCAGAGTCTGACGTCGCGATGGTGACGTCGTATTGTCCCGATGGCATAGAAGCCACTGAGCTCGTCGTTTCATCGAACGTGAACCTGCGAGTGTTCTACGATCTCGACACTCCAGTCACACTCGAAGCACTGCAAAACGGCGAGCCACTCGCTTACATCGGTCCGCGCAAACTTGCCGACTTTGATCTGGTGCTCAGTTACGCGGGCGGCGCCGCACTAACTGCTCTGCAGGATCAACTCGGCGCTCGTCGTGTGGTCCCGCTGTTCGGCAGTGTTGACCCTGACGTTCATCATCCCGCACCTGCACTCTCTCGATACGGCGCGGATCTTTCTTATCTCGGCACCTATGCTCCCGATCGGCAACCGCTCGTCGATCGTTTGTTCATTCAAGTCGCGGATAGATCACCTGATCGGCGGTTCATTGTTGGCGGATCGAAGTACCCGATCGATTTTCCCTGGCAGCAAAATATCTGGTATGTCCAACACGTCCCACCTTCAGCACACGCGGCGTTCTTTTGCTCTTCGCCATTGACGCTGAACGTCACGCGCGCCGCGATGGCGCGAATGGGCTACTGCCCGTCCGGCCGCCTCTTCGAAGCGGCTGCGTGCGGCGTGGCGATCGTGTCGGACGAGTGGGCCGGACTGGAAACATTTTTTCAGCCTGGAGTTGAAATTATCGTCGCGCGCAATACTGACGACGTGATGGCGGCGATGAAACTGTCGGAAGCCGAACTGTCGAGCATCGCTAAAGCGGGTCGTCAACGAGTGCTCGAATCGCACACGGCAGCACATCGAGCCGCGGAACTGGAGAAGGTCTTCAGTTCAGTGCGAGGAATGCCCGCGATCGAAAGTTTTTATCAACGGCAAATGGTTGCAGAGGTTTAGCATTATGTGGGGAATTGTGCCGGCGGCAGGCATTGGCAGCCGCATTCAACCACTCGCGTTCTCGAAAGAACTGTTGCCCGTGGGCAGTCGCATCGAGAACGGAAACGAACGCCCGCGCGCGGTTAGCGAGTATCTGGTCGAACGAATGATCAAAGGCGGAGCTACAAAGATTTGTTTTGTGGTCTCACCGGGCAAGTCTGACATCTTTGAATATTTCGGTGGCGAGATTGGACCAACAACCCTGTGCTACACGGTGCAACCGAAACCGGCCGGGTTGTGTGATGCGATCTTTCGCGCCGTGCCGTTTATCGAACGTGATGAGGTTGTGGTTATTGGTCTACCCGACACGATCTGGTTTCCGGAAGATGGTTTTTGTGCGCTTCCTGACGATCGACTTTCGTTCCTGGTGTTCCCGGTCGAGAGGCCGGAGTTCTTCGATGCTGTGGTTGCGGACGAACATGGTCGCGTAGTGCGAATCGAAGTAAAGCAGACGGATGCGAGTTCGTCGTGGGTGTGGGGAGCATTCAAGATGCCGGGCTCGATCCTGCATCAGTTGTATGCGTTGTGGCGCAAACGCGAACGTCGCGACGAATACATCGGAACACTCATCAATGCGTTCCTGGCCGAAGGCGGTGAAGCTTTTTCAGTTGCGGCCGGTGAAGTGTATGTCGACGTCGGCACACTCAATGGCTATCGCGAAGCAATGCGCGTGTTGGGCAAGCAGGACGAATTAACGCCGGGAACGTTCGCTGATTCCAGCCCCCACGGTTTTTATAATGCCGAAGGCGTTCGCTAGATCCAGCCCAGGGTTGGAACAACCCTGGGTTAGTTAACGAACATATGATTTTAAACTCTGAAAGAGTTAATACCGCACAGGCCTAACGCTTTCAGCGTTTTTTGATTTCTTTAATTTTCTGATCCCAGGGTTGTCGCAAGCTCCAACCCTGGGCTGAATTTAGCGAACGCCTTCGGCGTTAACAAGTAACCACGAGGGCTGAAATTAGCGAACGCAATCGTATTCAATCAGGCACGATAAAGAATGAGCGCGCTCGAAGAAATGATGACTACCGAAGATATCCGCCGCCGGGTGGAGGAACTGGGCCAATGGTTTCACAACCTCGATCTCGGCGGCGTGAAAACGGCTCCCGATCATTTTCTTGGAGACTATCCGGCGATTAAATGGCAGCGGTTCTCCACCGCGATCCCTGACGATTTGCGTGGCAAGTCCGTTCTCGACATTGGCTGCAACGCCGGCTTTTACTCAATCCAGATGAAGCAACGCGGCGCTGAACGCGTGGTCGCCATCGACACCGATGAAAAATATTTGGCGCAGGCTCGTTTTGCGGCAAAGGTGAGCGGCGCGGACATCGAGTTTCGCAACCTTTCCGTCTATCGCGTCGGCGAACTCAATGAGCGTTTCGATCTCGTGCTCTTCATGGGCGTCTTGTACCACTTGCGACACCCGCTCCTCGCACTCGAACTGCTTCACGAGCACGTCGTTCGTGATCTATTGGTCGCGCAATCGCTGCTTCGTGGTTCGAAGGAGAGCCTGGACGTTCCACCCGACTTTCACTTCTGGGAAAACGAAGTGTTCGAAGATGGGAATTTCCCACGCATGTATTTTGTCGAAAAGCGATTTGCAAACGATCCGACAAATTGGTGGATTCCCAATCGCGCTTGTTTTGAAGCGATGTTGCGGAGTGCAGGATTTGAGATCCTGGGCCATCCTGAAGACGAGGTTTTCATTTGCCGCTGGACTGAGCTGACGGCTCCGGTGAATTACACCAAAGAGCTGCGGGAGATCACGCAATGATCGAAGCCGTGATGTTCTGGAACGAGCCTAATAACAAGTCCCACTGGGATTTTGAAATCGATCCCGGCTGGAACAAGTTTGCCGCGATGGCGAAGCTCGCCGCCGAGGGAGTTCGATCAGAGAACGCGCGACTGTTGCGAGTCTTGGGAGGCATTTCTCCGATCGATCCGCAGTTCATTCGGAACATGGAATCCAAAGGCGTGTTGGATTCCCTTGACGTCGTGGCGGTACATGGTTTTCCGCTTGACTGGAATCATTGGACCATCAACGAATGGCCGGACAAGCTCCAGGAGATCCGTAACGTAACGGAGCTGCCCATCTGGATCTCGGAAGTCGGTGCGTCAACTTTCGGCGCCGAAGAGATTCAGGAGTTTGGTTTGCGACGATCGGCTGAGTTGCTGATCGGGCAAGTGCCACGTATTCACTGGTACAGCCTCTACGATCTGCCGCAGGCATGGCCCGCCACCACACGCCATCGTGAAGCCGAAGGCTCCTCGTACTATCGTCACTTCCACATGGGCTTGCTGGATGAACATGGAAATCCCAAGCGCGCTTTGTGGCAGTTTGGCGACTACTCTCCGGCGCTCGGAATTTGCCAGTGGTTTCATTTCGAAGATCACCGGCTGGACAATGCGGTCCAGTGGTTGCAGCGTTTAGGAGTGAAATACCTGCGTACAGGTCTCAGCTGGTCAGACACGGAACGAACAGGTTATGAAGCATGGTTCGATCGAATGATCAAGGCCCTCGAACCTTTCGACGTGACGCTTACATTCTGCTTCACGCCGGAGTCGAAAGGCATTAACGCTCACCACACCAGTGCCCCGCGAAATATTGAAGAGTACGCTGACTTCTGCACTCAGATGGTCCGCCGCTACGCTTAAACAGGATTACAGGATTTCGCCGGATGCCCAAGATATCCTGCAAATCTTGTCAATCCTGCTAACCCTGTCAAAATCAACGGTAACACCAACACAAAAGCAGAGTGTTCCCAGAACGTGGCGCTCTGTTGCCAGTTACCACTAGCCAGCGGGATGCCGAGTGTCATCGCGTAATAGATTAACAATGGTAAGAGGAAGCGTTTGATCGAATACGATCGCTCCGTCAGCATGAATAGCAATAACAGAAATCCGAAATAGACGAGAATTCCCTCCAGCCGGTGCAACTGGTTCGCCGTCAGCCAGCTAACTTTCACCGGATGAAGCGCAATCCAAATTCGCATCGTGTTAGCCACAAGCGTTGCCGCGTAAGCCAAAACAGCAGCAACGGGAATGTAGCGCCATCTAACCGTTTGCAATCCATCGCGCCATAGACGCCTCAGGTTGAGCAGTACAAACGACGTGATCAGAAAATTGACTCCCGCGCACGGAGCAGCGATCACAAACATGCGATCGCTGCTCATGTAACCAGTCAACGATTCAAACTCAAACGACTTGCTACTCAATAATTCCACCAACAAAGTCGTCGGAGCGAGTATCCAACGCAGCTCATCCGGAGTCGCCGTCGAGTAGTAAAACTTCAGTCCCAGAGCGCACAGCAAAACGCTCGTTAACTGTGCGCCCCAGATCGTCCTGCGACTCATACAAACCACCTTCTCCGTCGCAGGACCATGATCGTCGCCAGGAGAAGCGAGCCGAGCACCAACCAGACGAGCTCGGGTTCACTGCCCACCGCAGTTCCACTGCCCACGGCCAGGTCGCTCACTCTCAACGGAAGCGGTAATGGTTGATTCACGTCCTGTGCCGATCCGGTCGGATTGGTTACTACTTCACGTACCGCGATGAACGACGTGTATCGAGTCAGCAGGTTGTACTGCAAACCGAGCGCAGTGATCTCGCTGACGTTCTCTTCCGCTGAAGAACCGTAATCGGACAACTCGGCAATTCGCGTGCGTGCCCAAAGATAACGCAAAGCGCTATTGCCTTCGTCAGGCTGGCTGCCGCCGACGTCGTAACGACTGACGAAGTCGCCCTGGCCTGTCTTACCAGTGAGTTCGATAGTTCCTGTAACTGGACCACGCCATTTGCCAAACAGGATTATCGGCCGCTGCGCAAACAGGTCCGGAAACTTAACCGGATTCAGGTCGTACGCGTCGAAACCAATGGAGCGAACCTGAATGTCAGTCAACACCGGCGTTTGAATGTACTCGCGAAACTTCGCCGCGACGTTGTCCGCTTCGGCTTCCTCGGTGACGATAAACGGTTCACCCATGCCGGCCTTCGCGACGCCTTCGATGAGGTAACGATTTACTGCCGTGCCAATACCAAACGCAAACACATTGCACTGATTCAGATTGGCGCGAATGTGATCGAAGACACCTTGCTCGCCCGAAATAAAACCGTCAGTGACCAGCACGATGCTGCGAGAAATCCCATCCCGTAGCGGAAGACTCATCGCCTGCTGAATAGCTGGAAGCAATTCAGTTCCACCGCCTCCGCGCTGCTGTTCCAGCAGACTAATCGCCCTGGCGATATTCTGGTGATTTGCCTGTAATGATTGTGGCGAGAGGACGTTTGCGTCTCCGGCAAACAGGACCACGTTGAACAAATCCGTTGGGCGCAGCTTTCCGATCAAATCTTTCAAAAGGCGCTTGGAAGTGTTCAAAGGATAACCTTCCATCGAGCCTGAAACGTCGACTACGAAGATGTACTCACGCGGTGGTATGTCCTGGACAGCCACCTGTTTGGGAGGTTGGGCCATGTAGAGAAAAAAGTTTTCATTTTGACCCTGGAACAGAAGTAAACCGGACGTGATCTGATCTCCGCCGAGGCGGTAACGCAGCACGAAATCTCGATTACCCTGGAAAGGATTCGCATCGTCAAGCTTCAACTCCACATTCCCTTGATTCCACCACTTGGGAAACACCTGGTGCGACGGACACGACAGATCGTAAACAGGTACGCCCGCAAAGATCTTGGCGGAAATGTGTAGCGAACTAGCCGGCGGTTGACCTTGATGTTGATACGGAGTTTGAACAAAGCCGTCTTCCTTTTTTGCCGGGTTGTTTGGTGATGCGTAACGTGGTCCAACAACCGTCGGAAATACGACTTCATAAACACTGTCGGTCGGAATCAGGAGTTCCGTATAGCGCAGTTCAATCTCCACCTGCTCCTGCGGCATGATGTTGGCCAAACTCATTGAAAACACGTTCGGCCGCTGCTGCTCCAGGAGCGATGCGCTCTTCCCTTCTTCTTTTGCCTGTTCAAAATCCTTCTTTGCCTGCTCGCGTTCTTTGATTTTGGCGACGATGATGTCGTTACCTATCTGCATGCGCATGGCGTAGACCGCTGCACGCGTCGAGGCCGGAAAGACATAGGAAGCATTGATGGGACGCGAACCTTCGTTACGATAGATCTGCCGAACTTTCACATCGGCAATTACACCTGCGACTGATATTTCGACCTGTGTGTCCTTGAGCGGCAGCTGATCGACGCTCGGGTCTCCCTGGACCACGAAATAGGGCGCCAGCGTCTTGTCTTCCGGACTCTGACTCTGAGCACGAACGGAAGTGAAAGTGACTGCAACCGCAATTAAGGCAAAACACAGATTTCGCAAATTGACTCGCATGATCTCCTCCGCCCTAAGGGG
>JAICGZ010000039.1 GCA_025922875.1 Pyrinomonadaceae bacterium | reverse complement strand
CTCGGGACCATCGTTCGCAAAGGAAGTGGTCGAAGGACATCCAACAGCAATAGTTGCGGCCAGCAAAGACAGTTCGGCGGCTCGCACGGTTCAGAATGATCTGAGTTTTGAGCATCTGCGCATCTACACCAATCCAGACATCGTTGGCACAGAGCTCGGCGGTTCGGTGAAGAATGTGATGGCGATTGCGGCGGGAATGGCAGCGGGGCTGGGCTTCGGCTCGAACAGTGTTGCTGCACTCATTACACGCGGCCTCGCGGAGATCACGCGTCTGGCCCGGCGTGAAGGCGCGCAGATGGAAACGTTGATGGGACTCGCGGGACTCGGAGACCTGGTGCTGACGTGTACCGGAAGTCTTTCACGTAATCGCTTCGTTGGCGAGGAACTCGGGAAGGGTAGAACGCTCGAGGAGATCACGGCTGAGTTGAACGAAGTGGCGGAAGGTATCAACACTGCGCGCGCGGTAAAGAAACTCGCAGACCGCGCTGGTCTTGAAATGCCAATCACGAATGAAGTGAATGCGGTGCTTTACGAGGGCAAGCCGGCGCGCGATGCAGTCGCGGAGTTAATGAACCGCCCGCTCCGAGAAGAGGTGTAGATAGAATTACAGGCTGTAAAACTGACCTTCAGTTAACCGGTTGTTCAGATGTGTTAAAATCCGCAATCGCAAGCCATCGTCAATCCGTGACAAAGTAAAGGAGCCCATCAAATGTTCAAGGCGTTACGTGCGTCTCGTACGAGCATCATTCTCTGCCTCGCCTTTGCGCTTACTCTTTCCGCGACACCGGTTCACGCCCAAACTCCCGCGGTACCGCCGAAACAACCGGACCTGCTCAAGGCGTTGCAATACCGGAGCATCGGTCCATATCGCGGCGGCCGTTCGGCAGCGGTTGCCGGTGTTCCTTCGCAGCCGAATGTTTATTACTACGGCGCGACCGGCGGCGGTGTTTGGAAAACGACAGACGGCGGCATCAACTGGGATTCAGTCAGCGATGGGTCGGTATTCGGCACGGGCTCGGTCGGCGCGATCGGAATTTCCGATTCCGATCCTAACGTAGTTTACGTAGGCATGGGCGAGTCGCCGATTCGCGGCAACGTCTCACATGGCGACGGTGTTTATAAATCGAACGACGCCGGTAAGACATGGAAGCACATCGGTCTCGAAGACACGCGACAGATTCCGCGCATCCGGGTGCACCCAAAGAATCCTGACCTGGTTTACGTTGCTGCATTGGGCCATGTTTGGGGACCGAACGAGCAGCGCGGAGTTTTTCGTTCTAAAGACGGTGGCAAAACCTGGGAAAAGGTGCTGAGTCGAGGGAACAAAGCGGGCGCGATCGATCTCATTCTCGATCCCGGCAATCCCAACACGATCTATGCGGGCTTCTGGGAAGTTTATCGTAAGCCCTGGACGCTCGAGAGTGGTGGTCCAGGCGGCGGCATTTTCAAATCTACCGATGGCGGAGATACGTGGATCGAGTTGACGAAAAATCCCGGTTTGCCACGAGGAATGATCGGCAAAGTAGGCATTGCGGTCTCGCCTGCAAATCCGGAACGAGTATGGGCCATTGTGGAAGCTGAGGATGGCGGAGTCTTTCGTTCAGACAACGGTGGACAGACATGGACCAAAGTGAATGAAGAGCGACGGCTGCGACAGCGCGCATGGTACTACACGCGCATTTACGCGGATCCGAAGAATGTTGATAGCGTTTACGTTTTGAACGTAGGCTTCTTCAGATCCAACGACGGCGGCCGCACTTACAACACCATCTCTGTTCCACACGGCGATAACCACGATCTTTGGATCGCTCCGGACGATCCAAACCGGATGATTCAAAGCAACGATGGTGGCGCGAATGTTTCTTTCAACGGCGGCAGGAGTTGGACCGAGCAGGATCAGCCGACCGCACAGTTTTATCGCGTCGCTCTCGACAACGATTTTCCTTACAACGTGTACGGCGCGCAGCAGGACAACTCCACCGTGCGCATTGCAAGTCGCACCACCGGAAACAGTATCGGCACCCGCGATTGGTATGACGTTGGCGGCGGCGAGTCAGGCTGGATCGCGCCATCTCCAAAAGATTCGAATATCGTTTACGCGGGCTCTTACGGCGGACTGACGACACGATACGATCACCGCACCGGTCAGGAACGTAATATCAGTCCCTATCCAAACAACCCGATGGGCGCCGGCGCTGACGTTTTGAAGTACCGGTTCCAATGGAACTTCCCGATAATTTTCTCGGCACACGATCCAAACACGCTCTATGCCGCAGCTAACGTTTTATTCAAGTCGACGGACGAGGGTAATAGTTGGCAAGTCATCAGTCCGGATCTGACACGAAACGACAAAACAAAGCAGGGAGCGTCGGGTGGGCCGATAACCAAAGACAATACCAGTGTCGAGTACTACGCAACGATCTTTGCGGCGATGGAATCGCCCGTTCAGGCTGGTACGATCTGGACAGGAAGCGACGATGGGCTGATTCACATCTCGCGTGATGGAGGAAGCAACTGGTCCAACGTCACGCCGCCGGGCAGCATCATGCCGGAGTGGATTCAGATCAACTCAATTGATGCGTCGCCACACGATCCGGCAACGCTTTATGTCGCTGGCACCATGTACAAGTGGGACGACAACAGACCGTATCTTTACAGGACCAGCGACTATGGCAAGACGTGGAAGAAGATCACAAATGGAATTCCCGACACTGCCTTTACGCGCGTGATTCGTGAAGATCCAAATAAGCGCGGACTGCTTTACGCCGGGACCGAAACAGGAATGTATGTCTCATTTGATAACGGCGATCGCTGGCAGTCGTTGCAGCTCAACCTGCCCGTCGTACCCATTACCGATCTGGCTATTCAGAAACGTGAAAAGGAGTTGGTTGTCGCGACGCAGGGCCGATCGTTCTGGATTCTCGATGACCTGCCGCTACTGCATCAAATGATGGATGCTGGTGGTCTGAATGCCGTTACGGAAACACGACTATTCAAACCAAAGGACAATTATCGCATGCCTGGCGGCGGCGGTTTCCCGCTTCCAGCAACGGCGACGGTTGGCAGAAATCCTCCGAACGGAGTCGTCGTCTACTATTCGTTGAAGTCTAAACCAACGAATGCTCTCGAACTTGAGTTTCTCGATTCGACGGGCAAGTCGATTCGAAAGTTCACCGCGCGCATTCGGAAACCAGGTGAGGCTGAAGCCGCTCCGACACCGTCACCTGAGGGTGGAGGTTTCGGCGGAGGTGCAGCAGCGCCGCAAGTGCCCATGGAAGTTGGACTCAATCGTTTTGTGTGGGACACGAGATATCCGGACGCGGTGCGCTTTCCGGGATTGATCCTTTGGGCGGGAGAAACTCGTGGTCCAAAGATGGCGCCCGGAACATACCAGGTAAAACTCACCGTCGACGGTAAAGCTTTAACTCAGAACTTCGAGATCAAATCTGATCCGCGTTTGACGACTACACCCGCGGATTACGCGAAACAACTCGAGCTGGGTTTGAAGATTCGCGATAAGCTGACCGAAACGCATAATGCAATCATTCAGATCCGCGATGTGCGCAGGCAAGTAGAGGATCTGCTGAAACGCGTCGCGGGTCAGCCGAACTTCAAAGTCGTCAACGATGCGGGCACTGCGTTGAATAAAAACCTGACTGCGATTGAGGAGACGCTCTACCAAACTAAGAATCAGAGCAATCAGGATCCTTTAAATTATCCGATCCGGCTCAATAATAAACTGGCGGCACTCGGCGGTGTTGTTGGGAGTGCTGAAGCTGCACCGACGGCGCAGTCGTACGCGGTTTACGATGAACTCGTTACGCAAATCGATGCGCAGTTACAGAAGTTAGCGCAGATCATGCGGACGGATGTACCGGCGTTCAATCAACTGGTGCGCGATCAGAGTATTCCCGCGATTGTAATTAAGCCGGCGGGCACGAATCCATAAAACGATTTCGCGCAAAGGCGCAAAGGTCGCAAAGAATTCTTCCTTTGCGTCTTTGCGGCTTTGCGCGAGACAATTTTTGAGATATGTCTGAACCTATAACAATTAAGCGCCTTGCTGCTATAACCAACGCTAAACTCACAGGCGACGAAACCATTGTAATCACGGACGTCAGTCACGATTCACGTCGCGTAAGCGAGGGAACTCTATTCGCCGCCGTTACGGGAGCGTTGTTTGATGCGCACAAGTTTGTGCCGCAGGTCATGGCCCAGGGCGCTGCCGGAGTGTTGTCGGAACGTCCAGCACCGGAAGATTTCACGGGTGCATGGCTTCAGGTAGCTGACGTTCGTTGCGCGATGGCGCTCGCTGCCGCGGAAGTGCAACATCATCCATCTCGCGAACTTCAACTCGCCGGCATCACCGGAACGAACGGCAAAACAACCACCGCTTACTTGATCGCTTCAATTCCCGAAGAAGCAGGCGAGCCGGTGGCGATGACCGGAACGGTTGAATACCGCCTCGGAAAGGAACGCTTCAAAGCAGATCGCACCACGCCCGAAGCTCCCGACATGCAACGGTTGCTGCGACGCGCAGTCGAGATCGGATGTCGCACGGCAGTGATGGAATGTTCCTCGCAGGCGATGGATTTTCATCGTTGTGACGAACTCGAATACGCAGTTGCTGTTTTCACGAATCTCACGCGCGACCACCTCGACTATCACAAGACAATGGACAACTACTGGTACGCCAAGCGGCGACTGTTTGATGGTCGTTTGGGAACGCGACCACGTACCTCAGTGATCAATGTCGATGATCCTTATGGTGTGGAGTTGGCGACGTCGCTGGAGAATGAGGGTCTACGCATCGTTCGATACGCGGTCAAAGCTGATGCGGAGGTTACTGCTCGCGATCCTCAGTTTTCGTTGAGTGGCATGCGTTTTAGACTCTCCACGCCCGCGGGCGATCGCGATTTTCATTCACCGTTGGTTGGTCCACCGCACATCTACAACACACTGGCCGCGGTCGCTAGTGGATTGGCGCTCGGTTACGATCTCGATGTTGTAACCGCAGCGCTGGAGAAATGCACTGGAGCGCCTGGTCGTTTTGAGAGAGTCGCGCATGAGGGAGATTTTTCCGTTGTAGTTGATTACGCGCATAGTGATGATGCGCTGTTAAATGTGTTGCGCACGGCACGCGAGGTTGTGAAGGGAAAGATAATCACCGTCTTTGGTTGTGGCGGAGATCGGGATCGCTCGAAGCGTGCTCCGATGGGCGAAGCGGCCGGGAGTTTGAGCGATGTTGTGATTCTCACTTCGGACAATCCGCGCACTGAAGACCCGGAGCAGATTTTGTGCGACGTTGAAGAGGGAATTCGGAAAACCGGGAAGCCCTACCGGAAGATTGCCGATCGGACTGAGGCCATTCACGAGGCTATCTCCGAAGCGCAAGTTGGCGACCTGGTTTTGATCGCGGGCAAAGGTCATGAAGACTATCAGATCATCGGCCGCGAGACGTTTCACTTTGACGATAAAGAAGTCGCGCGGGCGGCGTTAGCCCAGAGGAGCTAAGTATCAATTACAGGATTTTCCCGCAAAGGCGCAAAGGTGCAAAGTTAGGCACCCTTTCTTTGCTCCTTTGCGCCTTTGCGGGAACCTGTTTTTCCCTTCTGTGGACAACGTCCTCCGCGACTCAGCGCGCGCCTCAACCCTATGGCCCGCCCCAACAGATCGCCACGATAAAAGACCGGTCGATCACGGAGAGCAGTGGCCTGGTAGCTTCTCGATCGAAGCCGGGCGCTTACTGGACTCATAATGACTCCGGCGATGGACCATTCATCTATGCCTTTGACAGTCGCGGTGATTCGCTTGGCGCGTTTCGTGTGACAGGCGCAGAGGCGCGTGATTGGGAAGACATCTCCATTGGACCAGGCCCACAGCCCAACAGGTCGTATCTGTACATCGGCGACATTGGCGACAACGATCAGGCGCGTTCCGAGATCGTTGTGTATCGTGTCGCGGAACCAATCCTGAATAACACGAAGTCAACCAGGAGCCGGCCCGGAGTAACTGAACCAGCAGAGTCCATCCGCCTGCGATATCCGGACGGCAAGCACGATGCTGAGGCGCTGCTCGTGCACCCGTTGAGCGGCCACCTCTACATCGTCACTAAAGTTCCGATCGCGAATCCGGTCGTTTACGAAGCAGCAGCGCCGTTGACTCCAGGCAAGTTGATGACGATGAGACGAATCGGCGAGATAAGAGTGCCGAGTCTTTTTGGTGGAGTGATCACCGGAGGCGGCATCTCTCCTGACGGGCGCCGCGTCGCGCTTTGTGACTATTTTCAGGGTTACGAGTTAGTGCTGCCGGCGAATGCTTCCAACTTCGACGACATCTGGAAACAACGAATGACCGGGTTCGACCTCGGTAAGCGCAAGCAAGGGGAAGCAATCGCCTACCGTTTGGACGGCAAAGCGTTGTTGGCAACAAGCGAAGGAAAACAAGCGGCACTGTTCCAGGTCGAGCGTAATTGAGCCACGAAGGCACAGCACAAGAAATCAATCTTGTGGCACATCGCCTTTGCGTCTCAGTAGCAACCAGTAAACAGGTAATCCGAGCATAATCAATCCGAGGCCGATGGCTGATTGGCGAGGAGAGTTGATAATCGTCATGAAGATGAGCCAGGTCGAAGCTACCAAAAACACAATCGGTACCACCGGATAACCCCACGTGCGATATGGCCGCTCAGCATCTGGTTGGCGACGGCGGAAGATAAAAACAGATCCAGCCACCAGTACATAGAAAAGTGTCAGAGCAAAGATAGCGTAATCAGTGAGCGTGTCAAATGAACCTGAGAGTGCCAGCACACACGCCCAAAAGCACTGAACGATTAGGGATCGAATCGGCACGTGAGTGCGCGGCGATACGTGGGCCAGACTCTTAATTATCAAACCATCCTTCGCCAGAGCATACGGGATGCGAGCGGTGGCCAGAATCGATGCGTGCAGTGCCCCGAAGGATGAAGTCATCATCGCCGCGGCCATCAGCGTTACCGCAACAGACCCGAGCAACCTTCTCACTACCTCAGCCGCGACGGATGAAGATGCCGGGACACTTGCAACCTCTGTCGGTGTCAGCACGTGAAAGTAACTCAGATTAACGAAGAGGTAGAGACTCATCACAACGAGACCACCACCGATCAAAGCGAGTGGAAGATTGCGCCCTGGATTCTTCACTTCGCCGGCTAAAAAAGTGATGTTGTTCCAGCCATCGTAAGCCCAAAGCGCACCGATCATCGCGGCGGCAAATCCGGCCATGCCGCCGGTTGTTATCGCCACTCCGTCACAAGTGCCGCCTGTATTCGCTAAAGCAAGATTGCCCCAATTGCCATCAGTGTAGAAGAACGCGCCGAAGCCGACACCCAGCAACAGGACGATTTTCAGGCCGGTGAGAATGCTTGCCACACCACCACTGACACGCACGGCTGCACAATTGATTATCGTGGTGACGATGATTGCACTAAGAGCGACTAGTTGCAGTCGGCCAAACGACAGAACGTGACCGCCGGGAAGTGTGTATTGAAAGTACGTATGACTGAGAGCTCCGTGCAGCAGGTCATTGAGAAAGATGGCAAAGCCGACAGCTAGTGCGGCTGCGGATGCTGTACGTGCGATCAGGAATTGAGTCCAGCCGTAGATAAAACCGGATGTCCGGCCGTAAGCATCGCGCATGATGCCGTACTCGCCGGCGGCGCGCGGCATCATTGCGAGCAGTTCCGCATAAGTCAATGCGCCTGCCAATGAAACAACTCCGGCGATAACCCACACTATCAGCGCTTTGCCCGGTGTGCCGACGTTGCACGTCATGACACGTGCTTTAAGAAACACGCCGGTGCCGATGATGTTGGCGACGTTGACTGAGATTGCAGCGATCAATCCGAGCCCGCGGATGAGTTGTGTGTGCTCAGTGCGCATTGGTGTTTATCCACAAGATATCTGTGGATTAATATCCGGCGTCGTTCGCGATCAGATCTTCGTAGGTATCGCGACGTCGAATCAGGTCGGCAGTACCGTCTTTGCGGATCAAGACGGCGGCAGGCAAGGGCCTGCCGTTGTAGTGAAACATTTGCGCGAGAGAATAAGCACCGCAGTTGAGGAGTGCGAGCACCTCACCTGGACCAACGTTCTCAGGAAGCTTGCGATAGTCAGGCAAACGTCCTTCGCGTTCGATGTCGAAATAGACGTCGCCCGAATCACAGAGGGGACCAGCAACTTTGTAGTCTCGATCGTATGGCGCACCGGCGCGCGAGGCGGAGATCAAGTGGTAGTACCACTTGTAGTTATTCATCGAGAGCATGATGTTGTAACCCGCATCGGTCAACAGCCAGACGTCGCCGGTTTCGGGACGGCTCTTGATATTGCGCACGGTCGTCAGCACTAAACCGGCGTCAGCAATGATGCTGCGCCCTGGTTCCAGCAAGATTGTCACCTGGTCCAACAAGTGTTCGGCATTTGCTGCACGAGCCGATTCACGAGCGACTCGCAACGCTTCGGTGAGCACTGCGGCAGGCTCGAGCTCTGCACCCAACATGTCGCGCTCGTGTTCCGGAAGTTGATCTGCCTGCGAACGATCGCGCAGGTAGTTCACGGGAATGCCGCCGCCGAGATTGATGTGTTCGAGTGTGTGCCCGGTTTCACGATGAATTGTAACCAGGTGCTCCCACATACTCTTGAACGCCTCAGCGAAAGGCTCAACGTCGGGAGTCTGTGAGCCGACGTGAATGTGAATCCCGCATACCTTGACTAAGTCCGGCCTCTCCAGCCCGCGACGAAATGCAGCCAGCACTTCAGATGATGAGATACCAAACTTCGAAGTCAGCAGCGCGGTTTGTAATCCGAGGTGCGAGCGCGTTCCGATTTCGGGTACGAGACGCAAAGTGATGCGGGCGACGGGAACTTCTTCTCCCTGAGCTCGCAAACGTTCCACCGATTGTTCCACCAGTTCGATCTCGTAAATCGAATCGACGTTGATGGCGTAAATTCCAGCGCGCACCGCGTCGTCAATCTCGTCGTCGCATTTGCTGGTGCCGTTGAAGATAATTTGCTCCGGCTGGAAACCGACTCGCAGAGCCTTAAAGAGTTCGCCACCGCTGTTGACTTCGATGTCGATGCCTGAATCGAGCACTACCCTCAGGATCGCCATGTTGGAGTTTGCCTTCGATGCGTAGCAAAACTTGATCGGGCGATCCACGGCCTCGGCAGCGAGTTGTAAACGGCTGATGTTGTCGCGTATGCGATTTTCAGAAAAGACAAAAAGCGGCGAGTTGAATTGTTTTATTAACTCCAGCGTGTCTACGCCGTTAACAGTCAGGTGGTCGTTGTTAACTTCAAGGTAACCAGGTATGGACCAGGCGGGACACAAAGCGGCTATTGACATTGAAGCTCCACGCGAATCGCGAATCAGGCCACAGATCCACACGG
This sequence comes from Pyrinomonadaceae bacterium, assembly GCA_025922875.1. Taxonomy (GTDB): domain Bacteria; phylum Acidobacteriota; class Blastocatellia; order Pyrinomonadales; family Pyrinomonadaceae; genus PSRF01. The sequence continues at coordinate 20,939 of JAICGZ010000039.1, read as the reverse complement.
ATGACACGGAGTTCATCAGTGCTGATCTGTGGCTGATAATTCCTTAATTTGACTTAACGAAGTTATAACTCAGCGTACCAGTAACCCTAACCGGTTCTCCCATCAACAGCGTCGGCGAAAACCTTGCCAAACGAGCTGCATTGACCGCGGCAGCGTGCAGATGCTGTGGACCAGAGACGGCACGTGCATCAACCACCGCTCCCTGTTCATCGACCACAACCGCAACTAACACTACACCAGTTGCTTCGCCGGCAGGAACCTCCGGCAGGGGCAAGTAAATGGCTTTAGCATTCAACATGCCACCTGAGATTGGTCCTTTCTTGGCGTTTGGCTGTCCCGCCGTGGGCGGCTGTTGAGTGGCGGGCGCGACGTTTGTTGGGCCAGCGGGTGTGCCAGTAGCCGCGCCGGCCTCGGTGTTGCCTTCTGTTCCGGGCTGGGCAGTCTCACCCTGCGGCGGGACTCGATTTTGCGCGTTAGGATCCGGCTTCTGATTTGGGTCTTCTGGAAGCACCTGCTCAGTGTTTGCAGCAGCAGCCGTTTTTGGTTTTTCAATCTGTCGCTCAGGCAATACAAACGAGCTGAGAAATTTTTCCTCGAGGGCTTCGTCCTTTTTGTTATTGAGCGCAACGATTGCGTAGAAACGTTTCCTGGTGACAAAGGCGTTTACCGATCCACTGAGATCGCCGATTGTCAGCTTGTAGGATCTGCCGGTGTGACCATGAAACGGACGGCTACTCACCAGAACCAGCTTGGTGGGAGTTTCTTTCGAGCGAATCTTTGCCGGGAAAAAATTCTTGAATGCGTCCATGTAGGAATTGAACCTTGCGAACTCGGTGTATTGTGCAGGGTTCGATTTGATGCCGCTTAATGAGGCAATAGCGAGAACCGGTCCGGTGGACGATGTTGCCAGGTATAACCGGGCGTTCAGTTCCATCTTGTGATACGGGAATGTAGTTGTTTCCGTCGTCGGGTTTTTCGGCATTGAGACGGTGAATTCTTCACCTTCAGGATTGATTGTTTCCCATTCAGTCCAGGCTTCTTTTTGAGCGTGCGCGGAGAGCGGCAGCCCCGTCACTAGAAGAATTGCGAGAGCCAAATGTAAACGACGAAAGTGCATGTCATTACCTCCTCGATTTCGTATTGACCACGTGGAGTGCTGATTCAGCCGCGAATCAGTTGGTTTTCGGACTCTAGTCTGCGGGCTGTAACACTGTCAAGCCAGCCTTTCCCTATTGCGAGATTTTTTCCCGCAAAGGCGCAAAGATGATCCGAATTCCTGTTTGCGTTGGATCTTTGCGCCTGTGCGGGAAATTATGTGGCGGCAAGTTTACCTTTCTCCATCTCCACGAGGACGCGACGAAGAATCTTTCCTGACGGCGACTTAGGTATCTTCTCGGCAAATTCGATATACCGGATACGTTTGTGGGGCGCCACTCTTTCCGCCACGAATTGAAGAATCTCTTCGGCTTCAGCCGGTTGCCGCAACACAATGATTCCTTTGGGTACCTCGCCTGCTTCATCGTCGGGGTACGGAATTACGGCGGCGTCCGCGACCGCTGGATGACTCAGCAACACGGCTTCCAGTTCCGCGGGTGGAACCTGGAAACCCTTGTATTTGATCAACTCCTTCGCGCGATCGACGATATAGAAGTGTCCGTCTTCGTCGGCGTAACCAATGTCGCCCGTATGAAGCCAGCCTTCAGGATCGATTGTTTCGGCGGTCGCATCCGGCCGGTTGAGATAGCCTTTCATAACTTGCGGACCGCGCACGCAAACCTCACCTCTCTGTCCCGGACCGAGAGGTTCGCCAGTTTCCAGATCGATAATCTTGCACTCGGTGTTTGGCGCCGCAACGCCAACCGAGCCAAACTTAGTGACCTGCGGCGGCGCCGGCGATGAATGAGTAACCGGACTGGTCTCGGTCATTCCGTAACCCTGCCGGATGATACATCCGATGCGCTCCATGCACGCGCGCGTCAGTTCTTCGCCTAACGGCGCAGCGCCGGAGAAGATGGTCTTCAGCTTAGGTAGTTTGTAGTTGTCAACGACTGGGTGCTTACTCAGGCCCAGCACAATCGGCGGCACCAGGTGTGCAAGAGTCACTTCGTAATCCTGAACTGCTTTCAGGAACGACTCCAAGTCAAAGCGCGGCATCGTTACGATCGTCGAGCCGCTATAAAGGCCCATGTTCAAAACAACGACCAGGCCGTAGATGTGAAACAGTGGCAGCACGCAGATCAAAGTATCGGCCTCGGAAAAATAGCGAAGCCCTTCCATCTGGCGGATGTTGGCAACGAGATTGTGGTGCGTGAGCATAACGCCCTTGGGCAGTCCCGTAGTACCACTCGAATAGGGAAGGGCGACGAGATCTTCAAGTGGATCGATCTCGACCTGCTCGGCCCGACCATTGTCGACTAAAAGCGAGTCAAAGGAAGTGGCGCCTTCGGCTGATCCGAATACAAAAAGTTCTTCAATGCCCGCTTTTTGTACTTCCCCTGCCTTTTCTGCGCACGCAGGCACGGTAACGAGGAACCGAGCGCCTGAGTCTTTGAGTTGATGCGCAATTTCATGCTTCGTATAAAGCGGGTTGATTGTAGTAACGATCCCGCCCAGAGTCGCAATCGCATGAAAGGCAATGGCATACTCGGGACAGTTTGGGCTCAGGATGCCAAACACGTCGCCTTTCTTGAAACCGCGCTGCGAAAGGTTGTGCGCCACAATGCTGATCGAATCAGCCAGTTGCGCGTAAGTGAGCGTCCGGCCGGTTGGTCCATCAATCAGGGCAGGCTTGTTAGCGAGCTCTTTTGCACGATGCAAAACAAAAGGCGTAAGCGCGGTGTTTGGAATGGAAACTTCTGGATAGGGTCCTTTGATTATCATGTGTTTCACAGGATTTACAGGATACAGAATTTTCAAGATGTGATTCTAATAAGCCTGATCCGAAAAGAGAAACGAAATGTCCCTCAATATTGTCTGTCTCGCGACTTATTTTAAGGGCGCTGAGTTCCTTCGTGAATGCAAAGAGCACGGCTGCCACGTCGTTTTGATCACGAAAGAGAAGATGCTCCGGGAAGACTGGCCTCGCGAGAGTCTCGACGATCTGATCGCAGTGCCCAACGACGCGGGGCCAGCGCTATTCATCGACCTATTGGCCTTTCTCGCGCGGAAGAGAAAGATAGATCGAGTGATTGCGCTCGAGGAGTTTGATGTTGTGACAGCTGCTCTGATGCGCGAGCACTTGTGCTTGCCGGGCTTGAGCAGTTCCGGCGCCAAGGTCTTTCGCGACAAGCTATCGATGGCCGTCTACAGCCAGCGAGCAGGCGTTAACGTTCCGGAATTCGTGCCATTAATCAACGCTGAGGAAGTTGATGAGTTCATGAAACGCGTGCCTGGACCATGGATCATCAAGCCGCGTTCTGATGTTTCCGCCATTGGAATTCGCAAAGTAACAGCAGCCGAAGAGGTGTGGCGCGCGATTGATGAGATGAACGAACGTCCGAACTTGCGTGAACGTGCGTCTTACTACCTGCTGGCGCGTTTCATTCCGGGTGAGGTCTTTCACGTCGATTCTGTCGTCAACGACGGCAGGATTGTTTTCGCCGGAGCGAATCAATACGGACGTCCACCGATGCAAGTCGCACATCAGGGCGGCGCTTATATTTCGCGGACGATTGCGCGAGGCTCGGCAGACGAGAAAGCACTCTTGAGCACGAACAGGAAATTGATTCAGGCGCTGGGATTGGAGCGTGGGGCCACGCATGCGGAGTTCATCAAGAGTGAGAGTGATGGAAAGTTTTATTTTCTCGAGATCGCAGCGCGAGTCGGTGGTGCTTATATCGCTGACGTACTAGAGGCAGCATCGGGTATCAATCTGTGGCGAGAGTGGGCCAGGTTAGAGATCGCCGACGGTAAGGCGCCGGCGAAGATCACTCCGGTGCGCAAGGAATATGCGGGAATAATATTGTCACTGGCGAAGCAAGAGGAACCCGACACGTCCCGTTACAGTGACGAAGAGATCGTGTATCGCGTAAAGAAGCGACACCATGCGGGCTTGATCGTTCGCGCCTCACGCCTGGAGCGAGTCAACGAATTACTCGACGACTACGGGCGACGTTTTGCGGAAGACTTCGTCGCCGTAGCCCCACCACCGGAACGACCTGAATAACGAGGCACAAAGGCCTTCATTTATTGTTCGTGCTTTTTGTGGTTCGTTGTGACTCTGTGGCCGAGGTTGGTTGCAGATATTTGTCCAGCCAATCGAGGACGGTGTTGAACCAAAGGTGCGAGTTTTGTGGTTTCAGGACCCAGTGGCCCTCGTCCGGAAATATCAGTATTTTCGAGTCAACCCCCTTGCGCTGCACCGCCGTGAACAGTTGCATCCCTTCGCCAATCGGCACGCGATAATCCAATTCACCATGGATGATTAGTATTGGCGTATTGAAGTTCTGTACGAACTTGTGTGGCGACCAGCGGCTGTACATCGCAGGGTTGGTCCATGGCGTTCCCTTAAACTCCCACTCCGGGAACCATAGTTCTTCCGTTGTGGCGTACATGCTTTCGAGGTTGTAAACACCGTCATGCGAGACGAGCACCTTGAACCGGAAACGCGGATCGTTGTTATGTCCGAGAATCCAGTTGACCATGTAGCCGCCATAACTTGCGCCGGCTGCTCCGATACGATTTCTGTCAATGAACGAATTGCGGCGTAGAACGTCAGCGACTCCATTCATGAGGTCGATGAAAACCTTCCCGGCCCAGTCGCCACTAATCTCATTCACAAACTGTTGACCATAGCCTGTCGATCCGCGTGGATTCGGTGCAAACACAACGTAACCCGCATTCGCGAACACTTGCGGGTTCCAGCGATAGCCCCAGTTGTCATTCCACGCGCTCTGTGGTCCACCGTGAATCAGCACGAGGAGAGGATACTTCTTACTCGCATCGAAATTCGTCGGCTTCACAATAAAGCCGTGGATCTTCTTGCCGGCTGCTCCCGTCCATTCAACCTCTTCCGCTGGCTTCAGATTCGCGCTGCTCATCAAATTCGAATTCACGGACGTCAATGCTGTCAAATCAGTGCCGTCGGCGTTCGCTGTGTAGATCTCCGCCGGTGACGACATCGAACTGGAGGCAAAGACAAGCGTTTTGCCGTCAGGTGAAATCCGAACATCCGTGGCAAAAACCTCCGCGACGATCTTCTCCGGCACACCGCCGGTGAAGGGAATACGAAAGATCGGACTTTTGCCCCGGTCGCCTGCGGTGAAATAGATAAATTCGCCATCAGGCGAAACCACCAGGTGATTAACCTGTAGATCAAATCCCTTTGTTAGCTCAACGCTCGTACCGGTGGCGCGGTTGTAGGCCATCAAACGCCAGCGATCTGCTTCAAAACCAGCGGTTGCCTGCGAACGGTACAAGATGAACTTTCCATCCCGCGTGTAGATTGGACCAACATCATAGCCACGATTGCGGATGGTGATGTTCTTTGCGGGTCCACCAGCAAGAGGCCTCACAAAGATATCGCTGTTGGTTGAAATCGCTTCGACCTTATCCGGGTTACGCAAGTAAGCAATCTCTGACGAGTCGGGAGAGAATGCATAATCGACGCCCGAATCCGCGGCATAAGGCGGTGAGTCGAAGTCACCTGGTGTTACATCTTGAGCTGTTCCCCCGTGACTCGGCATCACAAACACGTGCGTGCGTTTTACGTCGCGCCACTCATCCCAGTGTTTGTAAAGCAGTCGTGTGACAATGTGCGCTTTAACTTTGCTCTTCGCGGCGTGCTCGTCGCGCTCCTTATTGCATTCGTCGTTCTTGCAATCGGGATAGACGTCCGACCTGAAGGCGATCCACTTTCCATCGGGTGACCAGACCGGGAAGGCGGCGCCGGTTGAAATCTTGGTGATCTGCTTTTTGTCATCGCCGTCTGCATCCATTACCCAGACCTGTCCGCCCGTGACGTATGCAATCTTTTTTCCATCGGGTGACCAGCGCGGCGTCGTCGCACGATCGCCAGTGGTTAACTGCTTCATCTCGCCGCCGTCGACGGACATCACGTAAATGTGGTTCACGACTCGATTTGCATCGAAGTTGACGTCGCCAATAGTGAAAGCAACGCGCTTCCCGTCAGGCGAGAGCTGTGGATCTGCGACACGGCGGACTTTGAGCAGGTCTTCGATCGTGTAAGTACGATTTTGGGCCGCGGCCAGCGAGCATAGACCAACCAACAGAACGGTAATGACAGCAACAGAACGCTTCATGGATCTTCCTCGAGCAAATGAATTTTGAATCAATTGGGAAAGCGCGAGTATTATTGCACCAACCGCTAAAATGAGCCACAGATGAGCATGGATTCATACTCTCAAATTCAACTGGTTAGAACATTTTTCGCGCAAAGGGGCAAAGACGCAGAGAAGGACGCAAAGAAAGAAATTATATTCCTCTCGTTGCGCCTTCTTTGCGTCTTTGCGTCTTTGCGCGAGACATTCTTTCAAACCACATGATTCGTCGCATCATTGTAGCCCTCGTAAGGCTGGCGCTGAGAATCTATTTCCAGCGTATTGAGGTTACCGGTCTCGAACACGTCCCGCGCGAAACGCCAGTCATTTTCGTACTCAATCATCCAAATGCCCTGGTCGATCCGGTGTTCCTGCTTTGTCTCGCACCGCGACGCGTTTCGTTTCTCGCCAAAGCGCCGCTGTTTCACATGCCAGTCATCGGTTACCTGGTTAAAGCACTCGACTCACTACCCGTTTACCGGAAACAAGACGAGGGCCAGGACCTCATGAAGAACCAGGAAACTTTTGTCGCAGCGCGGAAACTCCTGGCCCGAGGCGGAACGATCGGGATCTGTCCGGAAGGTATCTCGCACGATAAACCGGGCTTGCAACCGATTAAGACCGGTGCCGCACGCATCTCTCTTGCCGCAGTCGCAACTGGTGAAGTCTCGAATTTGAAGATCGTTCCCGCCGGTCTCTACTACACGTCGAAAACCAGATTTCGTAGTGACGCACTTCTTTACTTCGGAGTTCCGATCGACGTTGAGCCCGTCACCCTTGAACCTGACGGCACACCACCACGAGACGCTGTACGCAAGCTGTCCGGCAAAATCGAAAAAGCACTTCGTAACGTGATCCTCGACGCGAAGCACGAGGAAGAGTTGCAGACAACAGCGCGCGCCGAACGAATCTTTTCATCCGAGCCGTACGAGGGCCTTAGTGACAGTTTGAAAGACGAGTTGCGCTTACAACAGAGGTTCATCAAGGCCTATTCAGTTGTACAGGCATGCCAACCGGAACGTCTGCGCAAGCTCGAGCTAAGAATGATTCGTTTCGAAGAAGAGTTGAAACAGGCGGGCGTCGATCCCGAGGAGTTGTCGCCACCCGGCTCCACGCTGAGGGTGTTCGCGAGTATCGTGAAGCGATCAATTCTATTCCTGTTGATGCTTGGACCAGCAGCTATCGGCACTGTTGCGCATTATCCTGCTTACAAACTCGGCGGTTTCCTGGCTACCAGAATCTCTCGACACTCGGAGGACGTAATCTCGACGGTCAAGATCATTTCAGCCATGCTGCTGTTCCCGTTGACCTGGATCGTCCTGGCCGTTCTTGCGTATCTGTATTTCGGTTGGATAGCCGCCATTCTGGCGCTGATCGTTATTCCGTTCGCTGGTTACATTGCCATTGTTTTCTTCGAAGAACTGGACAGATCAGTGGCGGGGGTGCGTGTGTTGACCTTCTTTCTGGTGCGCAGGCGTTTCTTTGTCAGGCTGCTGGCCGAGCGAAAAGCCATTCGGAATGAGATCATCGCGCTCGGCAAAGAAACCCCGATGGCCAGTGAATAAATCGATAGCGTGAGTAAAGCGGTATTAAAAAGGGGGAATCATATGAGCAGGAACAGCGCTTATTTCTTACGCGTCTTGCTCGTCTTCTTGGAACCCTTGGAACTCTTGGACCTCTTGGTTGCTGATCTCTTCTTGCCGCCACTGCTGCTGGACCGTACCGATCTTCCCTTGCGGCCTTCGCTTCTCAGCTTTCCTGCTTCCATCAGTTGTTCGTAAGCTCCGCGCACAACATTGCGCGCGACGTTTAGTGTGTTTGCGAGTTCGCGTTCGCTCGGCAGAAGGCTTCCCGCAGCTAACGCTCCTGCATCAATGAGTGCATCCAGTTGCTCCCGGATCTGCCGTGTCATCGACTCCGGTCGTTTTCGGTTGACACGCACATTAAGTTTCGTCGTCGCCATCACGTTCCGACTCCCTTCAAGATGAGTTTAACTGTGGGGGTTCGTTTAGGATTCTATGCAGCGTTAATTCGAGTGTCAAACAGTTTTCCAGTGCGTATGAAAAGGTTAGACCACCGTGAACATGTTGTGATAGTGCGGCTACCGTGTCGGCACAATTAGACCATGCTTGCGCAGGATCTCGACTGTACGGTCCAACGGCAGTGCTTCAACGGTCCTTCCTCTTCCGGTGGTCGTGGTGGCCCTAAACAGCGAGTTGTAGATTGCCTCCTCAGTGGCCTCTATGGCGGCGAGGAAGAGCGGAGAGGTGGCGTCGTTTGCGAGTGTCTTCAGGTTGCGGGGCAAGTGTCGCTGGTTTTGGTCTACAGTCTTGATACGCACGTCGGCGGCTGTCGAAAACGCGATGGCGTAATCTCCACTACCGTTACTGCCGGCGGCCCCGGTTCTGGCAAGGCCCATGATCGCACGCGCGGCGAGGCGGTTCAGGTTCCTCGCGTCGAGCGGGGCGTCGGTCGCAATCACGATGATTATTGAGCCATCCGGGGTCGTTCGTTCGGTGAGTTCATCCTTTAAATAATAGCGGCCGAGTTCCTGGCCAACTGGGGCGCCATTGATGGTTAAAACTCCGCCGAAGTTTGACTGGACTAACACTCCGACGGTGAAACCGCCCAGCCGCTGCGGCAGTTTGCGGGATGCCGTACCGATGCCTCCCTTAAACCCAAATGCGACCGTCCCGGTGCCGGCTCCTACCGACCCTTCAGCGACCGCGCCACCTTTTGCGCCTTTGATTGCTGCGAAAACATCGTCACGAGAGACGTGGCGGCCACGAATATCGTTGAGATAGCCATCGTTGGTCTCAGCCACGAGGGGGTTGATTGACTGGACCTTGTCGTTTTCCGGTAGCGACAACATGTAATCGATGAGGAAGTCGGCGACGCGAGGAACGCTCAAGGTAGAGGTCAAGAGTACCGGCGTCTCGATCTCTCCCAGCTCGTTGACCTGAGTTGAACCGGCAAGTTTGCCAAAGCCGTTGCCGACAAACACCGCGCCCGGCACTTTCTCCTGGAACAAGTTGCCGCCGTGGGGAAGAATGGCAGTGACGCCGGTGCGAACGTTGTCACCACGGATCAGTGTCGTGTGGCCGACCATCACTCCCGGAACGTCCGTGATCGCGTTGAGTGTTCCGGTCGGAAGTACGCCAACTATGATTCCAAGCTCACGAGCTCGCGGTCTGTCTTGAGTTTGCATTGAAGGTCCAATTGGATTTGAACAAAAAGCGGGCTGGTGAACTTCTTCTCTGTGCCGCCTCTGTGTCCTCTGTGTGTCTGTGGTTGTTTTTTCGAGCGATAGTGAACTACAGAGACACAGAGGACACAGAGGCGGCACAGAGAAGAGTGGCGCGATCATGAGAATTACGATCAGGATTTTCATTTTGCCACTGTATCCAGCGGCTCCACCCGCAGGTTTGCGTTCTGCCACGCCTCCCAACCACCCAGCAGCGCTCGTGCTTTTGTCCATCCTGCTTGTCGAAGTTCCTGCGCCACACGGGCGCTGGTAGCTTCGTTTGGTCAAGCGCAGTAGGCGATGAGCCATGCCTCCTTCGGAAGACGAAGCTCACGAGCCTGTGCTACTACATTTTCGGGCACGATGCGCACTGATCCTTCAGCCTGAGAGTCGCTTGTGTCGCGGCTTCGTTCCGTACGAACGTCGAGGACGATCACTTCCTCGCCCGATCTCTGTAAACGGTCCAATTCTTCGAGTGTGACAATCTGAGTACCAACCGGCTGCGAAGGCTCAATGACGGGAAGCGACCGCGGCTCTTGCAAGCGCTCAGGCGGCTCAGGCGTTGGCGGCTCCACTTCCGATTCACGTTTGCGAGCAATGCGTGCCAGTAACATTGGCGTGCCGCCGTGAAGCACCACTGATATCAGAACAATGAGAGCACAGATCCGGAACAGCCTGTCGCTGCCGGGCACTCCCGCAAAAACAGGCAACAATACGAGCAGCAATGAGCTGAGACCGCTTGGTCCAAACCACGCGATTATTAACCGGCCGCGACGGTTCACATTTGAGCCGAGCAGTGTCAGCAGGTAAACTGGCACTCGCACCAGTACCGCGATCGCAACAAAGATCAAGGTTGGCGCGTCCAGCCCTGAGAACCCACTCCAGATCAACGAACTGCCAAAGATCACAAACGTAAACAGTAACAACATTTCGGCGGTAACGCCGCCATACTCGATGAAGCAGTCGCAAAGTTCCACGTCAAGTGCGGCAATCGTTAACCCGGCCGCAAACGCCGCCAGGAAACCGCTACCGTGTACCGCTTCCGCGGCGGCATACGCAGTAAAAGCCACGCCGAGTGAGTAAAGCGATTCGTAATCGCGTCGCACACCAATACGTTTGCGGATCAAGTCGAGGGCCGCAACGCCGATCAAGCCGACAGCGATTCCGGCGCCCGGCCCGAGAACAAAAAGTCCCAGGCCAAGCTTCCCAAATCCGCCCGCGTGATGATTAGTCAAAGCGATCGCTACAACCACGATGGGAAGTAACACTACGTCGTTGAGCCCACTTTCGAGCTGCAAAGCCTGACGAGTCTCGGACGAGATATCGCGACGACGCAGCAGCCCGCGCAGCAGCACCGGGTCGGTTGAAGCGAGGGCAGCACCCAGAATGGCCGCAAGCGCGGCGGGAATTTGCAGCAGCCACCATGCGGCCAGAGCAGTGAGCGCTGCGCACAGGATCGTTCCCGGACCAAGCATGCGAAAAGCCAGACCCGCATGTCGTTTTACTTCAGAGGTGTTGAGGGATACGGCATCGGTGAATAGAACGAGGGTCAAACTCAGCGTGGCTACAACACGCAGAATCGGCGACTCGAGGGTCATGTCGAAGATGCCGAGTCCGGCTGGGCCAAGCGCCGCGCCGATACAAATGAAAACGGCGACTTGCGGTAGACCAGTCTTGTCGATCAGGCCTGACAGCAGCGCCGATACGACAATCACTATGCCGATGATTGCGAGACCGGTGACTAACGGATCCGTCCCCATAGCCGGGGCATGGTAACGGTGAAGTAGGTTCCGCCACAAGAAGCACAAAATCAACTAAGTCATTTCGTGCCTTTTGTGCTTCTTTATGGCTTGAAGACTTGACAGAAAAGCATTCATAGCTTGAGATAACAACCGTTTCTGAGTTACCTGCCTGCTGGTTCACACAATAGCAGTGTGCTCTTCTACTTTGGTCCGAAGACTGGAGAAAGAACACCGTGAAGCTGGTTACAATCGACTGGTTGATCATTGCGGCCTATTTCGTCATGTCGTTGCTCATTGGCTTGTACTACGCGAAACGAGCAGGCCGATCCACCGAAGAGTACTTTCTTTCTGATCGTTCAATGCCCTGGTGGCTTGCCGGGACTTCGATGGTCGCGACAACATTCGCCGCCGACACTCCGCTGGCCGTAACGGAAATGGTTGCGCGGAACGGAGTCGCTGGAAACTGGCTTTGGTGGTCATTGCTCGCGAGCGGCATGCTTACCGTCTTCTTTTTCGCGCGGCTGTGGCGAAGAGCGCGGGTAATGACCGACGTGGAGTTCGTTGAGCTACGCTACTCGGGTAAGCCGGCGGCATTCCTCCGTGGGTTTCGTGCGCTCTACCTGGGTCTGCCAATCAACCTGATCATTATGGGTTGGGTGAACCTCGGTATGGCCAAAGTTTTGAGTGGAACGTTGGGCCTGGCGAAATGGCAGGCACTCGCTCTGTGCCTGGGGATAACATTTATATACTCGATACTCTCGGGCTTTTGGGGAGTGGTTGTAACTGACGCAGTGCAGTTTGTCATTGCCATGGTCGGCTCGATCGCACTCGCTGTATTCGCAGTTCAGGCTGTTGGCGGGCTCGCCAGTTTAAAGTCACGGCTCGCCGGAGTCACGCCCGTAGGTTCCACTGAACCTTTTGGTCCAGACGGAGCGATAAGTTTACTTCCCGATGGATCAGCGATGTGGATGTTGCCAGTGTTAACTCTGGCCGTCTATCTGGGCGTGAATTGGTGGGCCTCCTGGTATCCGGGCGCAGAGCCGGGCGGAGGCGGGTATATTGCGCAGCGTATCTTCTCTGCAAAAAACGAGAAACATGGATTAATCGCGACGCTCTGGTTCAACATTGCACATTACGCGTTGCGTCCGTGGCCATGGATCATCGTGGCACTTTGTTCGCTCGTTCTTTACAACGGCACAACTCCCAACCCGGAAACCGGCAAACCTGATCCCGCCTTTGGTTACGTTCAGGTGATGAATGACTACTTGCCTGTAGGTTTTCGCGGTTTGCTGCTGGCATCGTTTGGGGCTGCTTACATGAGCACGATCGCGACGCAAATGAACTGGGGCGCGAGCTATATCGTTAACGATTTTTACCGTCGCTTCGTCAAACGTGAGGCAAGCGAAAAACATTATGTCTTTGCTTCGCGTGTGGCGACGTTGATTATTGTTTTGCTGTCGATAGTTGTGACCTACTACATGAATCGAATCACAACTGGCTGGGAACTGGTGCTCGCGCTTGGAGCCGGAACGGGATTGGTTTACATCCTGCGCTGGTATTGGTGGCGCGTGAATGCCTGGTCCGAAGTTGCGGCGATGGCTTCCGCTCTGGTGGTTTCACTGAGTCTGCGCCAGTTTGAAATCTTCGACGCTGCAACTCCAAGAGGTTTTGCCCAGCAAATCCTGGTCACGGTCGGCATTACTACAGTTGTGTGGTTGGTTGCGACTTTTGCGACTGCACCGGAGCCAATGGAAAAATTAGTCAGTTTCTATCGGAGTGTTCATCCCGCCGGCACGTGGTGGCGTCCAGTGGCACGCGAAGCAGGTCTCCCGGAACGAACTGGTGAGATTGGACCAAACATCCTTAATTGGCTCCTCGGGATCATGCTGGTTTACTCAACGTTATTTGGTATCGGCGAGATCATCTTTGGGCGCTGGATCAGGGTCGTCTCCTTTGTTGTGGTCGCGGTAACCGCTGGTACATTGATGATTTGGAATCTCAATCGGACCGGCTGGGCGGGGCTAAGTGAAGCTGAACCGCAACCCAGCACGATCGTTGCAGAGGGAGCTGATTAGGCAGATTGCGGTATAGGCGATCAGCGACGCTCATGAGCGATTCAGCGAATGATGTCAGGCCACGGGTTGTGTTTGCTGTCGATTTAGGAGGCACACACCTACGAGTAGCTCTCGTCGACGATACAGGCAAGATTCTTCAACAACTGAAGCAGGAGACCCCGAAAGGAGATTCTCCTCAAGGTGTCGTTGATGCTCTGGTACGCGCCGCGCAAAAGTGGGATAGCGAGCAACGCTCGATCCTGGCCGCTTCCATAATGGTGCCGGGCGCCGTCGACAGCGAGAAGACTGTTGTAGTGCAGGCGCCAAACCTTCCTTCGTTAGTCAACTTCGAATTGAAAGCAGTACTGGAGCAACGGCTGGGTTGGCCCGTCTTGCTCGAGAACGATGCGAACGCCGCCGCCGTGGGAGAGATGTGGTTGGGCGCGGCGCGCGGCTGTAGTGATGTGATTAGCGTGACGCTTGGTACGGGTGTGGGTGGAGGTATCATTCTCGATGGCAAATTGTGGCGTGGCGCGCATGGGTCGGCGGGTGAGATCGGACATACGACTGTAGATCCGTTCAGCGGGTTGAAATGCAAGTGTGGCAACACAGGCTGTCTGGAGTTGTTTGCTTCGGCGACCGCGATCGTGCGTATGACTCGAGAAAAGTTGTCATCGTTTCCTGATTCCGTGTTGAAGACTGAGGACTTGAGTGCGGTGAAGGTGTACGAAGCGGGACGAAATGGCGATGAACTGGCGCTCACCGTTTTTAAACAGTTTGGCATGTATCTGGGAATTAGTTTGGCGAACCTGATGAATTTGATCGATCCGCAAGTTATTGTCGTGAGTGGTGGAGCAGTAAATGGTTGGGAATTGTTTGCTCCGGAGATGTACCGGCAAGTGGGCGAGCGAGCATTTCGTGCGACGGCTCAGCAAGTCACGATTGCGCGAGCGGAGTGTGGCGATAACGCGGGTCTGCTGGGCGCCGCGCATTTAGCATTTCGTTTGACAGGATTAATGCTGTAAATTCTGTTAATCCTGTCAAAAAGTATGACTGCTCTTGTAATCCACGGCCATTTTTATCAACCTCCGCGTGAGAACCCATGGACGGGCGAAGTTGAACCGGAACCGAATGCGGCGCCCTACCATGATTGGAACGAACGCATTCACGCCGAGTGCTACGCTCCAAACGTTGTCAACTACCCGCACATCAGCTTCAACTTCGGCCCTACGTTACTGACGTGGCTCGAACGCCATCATCCCGATACTTACGAAAACATTTTAGTCGCCGATAAAGAGAGTGCGGCTCATCGCAGTGGTCATGGGAATGCTATTGCGCAGGCTTACGGACACGCGATTCTGCCGCTCTGCAATGCCCGCGATCGCGTGACGCAGATTGTCTGGGGCCTGGCAGATTTTCGCTATCGTTTTGGTCGCAAGGCGGAAGCGCTTTGGTTACCTGAGACTGCCGCCAACGACGACGTGCTCGCATTACTTATCGATCACGGCATGCGTTATGTCATTCTGTCGCCGAACCAGGCCAGGACTAAAGTCAATAGCTCTGAGACGTATCTTTTTCGACATCCGGACGGAACGAATCGTTCGTTGGCCGTCTTTTTCTACAATGGACCACTCGCTCAAGCAATCGCTTTCGAAAATGCGCTGAGATCGAGTCGAGAACTGGTGGAACAATTCATCCGCGCCGCCGCTGCGGGGAATCTGGTCAATGTCGCGACGGATGGTGAAACCTATGGCCACCACTTCAAGTTTGGCGATCTTTGTTTGAGCCACGCGCTGGAAGTCGAGGCGAAAAAAGCTGGTTTTTGGATCACGAACTACGGTGAGTATCTCGATCGGCATCCGCCGGAACTTGAAGTGAAGATCGATAACGGACCGAACGGGGAAGGTAGTTCGTGGAGTTGCGTGCATGGAGTGGGTCGCTGGTCGCGAGATTGCGGTTGTCACACAGGTGGCAAGCCTGGCTGGAACCAGTCATGGCGCGAACCGTTGCGCGAGGCGCTGAATTTTCTTCGTGATGACACGGCTTTCAAGTTTGAAAATCTCGGGAGCGAGTTGTTGCGTGACCCCTGGACGGCGCGAAACGACTACATCGCAGTAATTCTGGACGAACATCGCGCGCGTGATGAATTTTTTGAAAGGCACGCAATGCCTCCGATAGAGGAGTCACGTGTTTTGAAGTTGCTGGAGATGCAACGAAGCGCGCTCCTGATGTTTACAAGTTGCGGCTGGTTTTTTTCTGATCTCGCCGGTATTGAGACGATTCAGGTGATGCGCTACGCGGCGCGTGTGATGGACTTGCAAAGTCAATTGGGCTTCGAACCTCCGCAAAAAAGTTTTCTGGAGTTAATGGCCCAGGCGAAGAGTAACGAGCCGGAAAAGGGAAATGGAGCCGATATCTTTTTACGTCTTGCAGAGTAGTTTCCCGTAAAGGCGCAGAGGAGCAAAGAGAAGAACCTCAAATCAGATCTTTGCTACTTTGCGCCTTTGCGGGAACTGATCCTGACAGTTGTAGAGAACCGAATTGGTTAAAAAAAACAACACAGAGTTTCCGCCGCTGCTTGGCGAGATCGATCTTCATCTCTTTGGCGAAGGTCGCCACGAGGAGATCTATAAGAAACTCGGCGCGCACGTCACCAAGATAGGTCGCACTAAAGGCGTCGCATTTGCTGTTTGGGCGCCTGACGCCGCGGGCGTCAGTGTGGTCGGTGACTTCAACAGTTGGGACGGACGTGTGCACCGGATGCGACCGATGGGAAACTCGGGCGTCTGGGAACTGTTCATTCCCAAACTCACCGAGGGTCTGCTGTATAAGTTTGAAATACAGACAGAGCACGGGCCGCCGTTTTTGAAAGCAGATCCGTATGCGCAACATACGGAAGTGCCTCCAAACACCTCATCGATCGTCTATTCCTCGAAGTACAAGTTTCGCGACGCTAAGTGGATCGAGGACCGCACGGACCGGGAACACTTCCGCCAGCCGCTTACAATTTATGAAGTGCACTTCGGCTCGTGGCGGCGCAACGTGGAAGACGAGAATCGTCCTTTCACTTATCGTGAAATGGCTGAGCCTCTGGCCAACTACGTCAGTGAAATGGGTTTCACTCACGTGGAGTTTATGCCACTCAAAGAACATCCTTATGGACCATCCTGGGGTTATCAAGTCACTTATTACTACGCGCCATCGGCCCGTTACGGTGAGCCTGACGATCTGCGTTACCTGATTGATTACCTGCACCAGCGCGGCATCGGCGTGATCATGGATTGGGTACCGGCCCACTTTCCCAAAGACGCCTGGGCCCTCGCGCGTTTTGATGGTTCGGCCTTGTACGAGCATCTCGATCCACGCAAAGGCGAACATCCGGATTGGGGCACGTACATCTTCAATTACGGCCGAAACGAGGTGCGCAATTTTCTGATTGCGAATGCACTCTACTGGTTTAAGGAGTTTCACATCGACGGGTTGCGCGTCGATGCGGTGGCTTCGATGCTTTATCTCGACTACAGCCGCAAGGAAGGTGAGTGGGTTCCGAACCAGTTTGGCGGGCGCGAGAATCTGGAAGCAATTGCGTTTTTGAAAGAGTTGAACGAAGTAACTCATCGCGCTGTTCCGGGAACAATGATGATCGCGGAAGAGTCAACTGCGTGGCCCGCCGTGAGTCATCCGATCTACGCCGGCGGCCTGGGGTTCGATTTCAAGTGGAACATGGGCTGGATGCACGACACGCTCAAGTATTTCCAAACCGATCCGCTCTTTCGCGCCGGGAATCACAACGCGCTGACGTTTGGTTTGGTCTATGCGTGGAGTGAGAACTTCATCCTGCCGTTTTCGCACGACGAAGTGGTCCACATGAAGGGTTCGCTGCTGAATAAGATGCCGGGCACAACTGAACAGAAGTTTGCGAATCTGCGCGCTCTCTTTGCGTACATGTGGGCGCATCCGGGGAAGAAGTTGTTGTTCATGGGAGGCGAGTTTGGGCAGTTAAGCGAGTGGACCGAAACGAAGAG
This sequence comes from Pyrinomonadaceae bacterium, assembly GCA_025922875.1. Lineage (GTDB taxonomy): Bacteria > Acidobacteriota > Blastocatellia > Pyrinomonadales > Pyrinomonadaceae > PSRF01. Next base: position 3,596 of record JAICGZ010000039.1, on the reverse strand, counting down.
TTTGGATTGGCATCTGTTGGAAGACTCGTTGCATGTTGGGGTGCAGAAGTTGGTTCGCGATCTCAATCGAGTATATGGACCAGAAAATGCGCTCTGGGAGGCTGATGGCGAGGCCGCGGGTTTTGAATGGATCGACGTCGACAACGCCATGGAGAACATCCTCGCCTTCATTCGCCGCTCAAGCGACACCAGCCGCGAACTCATCTGTGTGTGCAACTTCTCCGCCGTGCCCAAGAAGGCCTATCGCGTCAACCTTCTCAGCGAGGGCGAGTACGACCTCATCATCAACACTGACGCCGAAATCTACGGCGGCCACGACACGACTATCGTCAACGGCTCCGACATAGATCTCCCTCCTCTAACCAGCCTCTGGTTCGCGCCACGAAAAAGCACAAAGAAGATCAAGCCACGAAAAGGCACAGGAAGCACAAAAAGGAAAACGAGCACCACGACTCTTCGCAAGTAGTTACATTTTGTGCCTTTTTGCGCCTTTTTGTGGCTCAGATTGTGTGAATGTCCTGAACCGTGATTAGGATATCGAGTTGACGAAGATTTCTTTTTAATTGCCGCTTGAAATTCTTGAAGAACTGATTCAATCCCAAATCAGCCTTAGTAATAATCTCGATCCGAATAATGTCATCAACGAACTCGACACCGCGGTATTTCCATGTGCCTTGAAATGGAGCAGACGGTGAACTGACGGTTATTGCGCCAAACACTGCAATTAACTGCTGTTGGATTTCCTCGAGATCTTCAGGCTCGATGCCAGTGCCGTCGTTGTATTTCAGTGGCAAGTAAATTTCATATTTTGTCATAGTGAGGTCGTGAGGGTTTTGGCAGACGAACCGTGTTGCTTTCCAATTTCTTGAAAGGAATGCGCTTTCGTCTAAGCAGTGTCAAGTGTTTGGATGAGACGCCATAGGTGTTTTCAGGCAGGCACAAGACTGAGGTCCCGCTCCTGGCTAATGCGAGAAAGCCTACGGCATTGTTAGCTTTTGGTATCTGAATGTATATCATGAGGTTCTCCGAGTAGAGAGTAGGACCAGGATTTTTACGTGTCAAGCGAATGCGCAAAAAGTTCGCAAAAATGATTTGTATGCGAACCGTTCGAAAACCGATAGAATGGTCGGCGGCTTGTCATATGTGTTTCATGTGCCTTTCTGCGGCCCAATATGTATGAGAAGTTCAGCGAAGTAGATGGCAGGCATCCATGGCGGAACGTCAGCCCGGATGGTTATGTTGACTATCAGGCTCGTTACCGTCAGCATGGTCGTGTCGTCTATTTCAATTTTCCTCTCGCGAAAGAGATGGGCCTCATCCCGGCAGACCACCCTGCCAGCGTCAATAAGGATCTCGAACAAGTTATTCTCAACACCTTCTCACTACAGATCATTAACGAATACGATCTGCAACGAGGCAAGAAATATCCGCCTGAAACAATCAAGCCTCACCCTTTCATGGCCACACGCTACCTGCAAACTCAGCATCGCAATCGACAGGGCAAAACTTCCGGCGACGGCAGAAGCATCTGGAATGGCTATATCAAAAGCGATGGTCTAATTTTCGACATATCGAGTCGCGGCACCGGCGCCACCATACTAAGCCCCGGTGCACAGCACGCAGACGGACTGGTGGCGACCGGCGACGGAAGTTATGGTTACTCGTCCGGTCTTGCGGATCTCGACGAGATGCTCGGCAGTGCCGTCATGTCTGAGATCTTTTACCGGCAGGGAATTCCAACCGAACGTTGCCTCGCCGTGATCGGTTTTCCGGATACCACCGCGATCGGCGTCAGAAGTGCTCCCAATCTGATCAGACCCGCACACATCTTTCGCTATCTCAAACAGGCACGCCACCAGGAGCTTAAAGCTTCAGTCGACTACTTCATCGATCGCGAAGTCGAAAACGGTTTCTGGCAGATTCCTTCCGGCACGGAAGGACGCTACTCAACCGCGCTCGATTACTTCGCGCGTTCCTACGCCAAATTCGCCGCGTTGCTCGAAGAAGAGTACATCTTTAACTGGCTCTCGTGGGACGGCGACAACATGCTGGCGAGCGGCGCTGTGCTTGATTACGGTTCGATCCGGCAGTTTGCCGCCAAGCACGACAAATACCGGTTCAAGGATGTAGATCGTTATTCGGCTTCACTCGCGGAACAACGTGGCTGGGCCAGAACGCTGGTCCAGGTCTTTGCGCAAGCGATGGCTTTCATCGAGTCGGGTGAGAAAGAGAACCTGAACAAATTCAAGAACGCCGCCTGTTTGCGCGTGTTCGACAATGCTTTCGCAAGGGAAAGAGAGCAGCGCATGCTTTGGAGGATTGGTTTTACTCCGGAGCAGATCCAGTACCTGGTGAATAATGCGCAAAAAGAGATCAGGGATTTTGATCGAAGTTTGAGCTACTTTGAAGATCGCAAAGTCGGCAAGGGAATCGAAAAACTTCCTGATGGTTTTACTCATAGCCCGGTTTTTTTGATTCGTAATCTTCTGCGACTATTACCGGCTTATTATGTCGCGCAGACGATCAGTCGCGTGGATGACACCGGCGCTTACATGCCGGAGGAAATTTTCTGCCGTATCATGGCAGCATCGTATGTGGGAAAAAGAGATCTGAAGCTCACGCCTGCGCGAGCGTCACAGGTGCAGGCATTTCAGGAATCTTACCTGCGACTGGTGGCAGCCTTGGGTGGACCATTCGACCTGGTATTGAAAACGCTGCAGGAGAGGTCGGCGGTGATCAATCATCGACATCGAATTACCGGCGACGCGGTGACGTGGATCATCGAAGAAGTGATCGCTATGAAAGGTAAAATCAGGACTGACGGTTTGCAGGAAGCAATTGACGCCTTTATCGACTCCCAGATCCTCATTCCGGGAAAATGGCAACCTGTGCCTCCCGAAAAACTTCAATCAAACACGCTAAAGTCACAGTTGCTGCAAAAGATCCAGCAGAACCTCGAGACCTACAAAGAATCGATATGATCAATTGGGAAGATGTTCGAGCGCGATTTCCAGTCACGACGAAGAGCGTGTATCTCAACACCGCAGCGGCTGGTCCGCTCGCCGAGTCAACCGCGAAAGCCGGGGCGTTTTATTACGAACAGATGATGAACGACGGCGACGTTCACTGGGACGACTGGCTTGCGCGCCGCGAAGAAGTGCGCGCGCGAGTGGCTGCTTTTATCAATGCCGAACCGGAAGAGATTGGGTTTGTTATTAATACTTCGTCTGGAATAAATCTCATTGTCGATGCGCTCGAGAAGCATGGCGAAGTGATCTCCTGCGATCTCGAGTTTCCGACCACGACGATTCCGTGGATGCATCGCCGAATCCCGGTTCACCTCGTCAAGTCGGTTGAAGGGGTGGCGCGCGTCGAGGATCTGCGTGCGGCAATGAACATGCGCACCGGGATTCTTGCGATGAGCTACGTTCAGTATTCAAACGGCTTCCGATCCAATCTCGAGGAACTGTCGAGCATCAAGGGACGCCACGCTCTCGTTGTTAATGCCAGCCAGGCGGCAGGCGCATTCGAGATCGATGTGAAGCGTATGAAGATCGACGCCTTATGCGCGACGGGACACAAGTGGATGTTGTCGG
>JAICGZ010000038.1 GCA_025922875.1 Pyrinomonadaceae bacterium | reverse complement strand
TTTGAAAGTCTCTTTATTTGGTGAGACGCGATCTTGAACGAAGATCGTTTTCGCACACGCAGTATCAACGTCGGGCCAAATGCCCGCGCCGACGCCTGCGAGTAATGCGGCGCCGAAGGCGGCGCCTTCAGTTGTGTTAACGGTAACGAGTTCTGCTTCGAGTATGTCCGCGAGAATTTGTCGCCACAAGGGACTCTTCGCGCCGCCACCGGATATACGCACCTGCTCGATTGGACCAAGCCCAACATCTCTCATCAGGCAAAACATATCCTTCACACCAAACGCTACTCCCTCGAGTACCGAACGAGTTAAGTGAGCTTGAGTGTGCCGCACAGTCAAGCCGATCCATGCGCCGCGCGCCAGCGGATCTGGATGAGGCGTGCGTTCGCCGGACAAGTAGGGTAAGAAAATAAGCCCCTCGCTTCCCGCCGGAACTTGTGACGCATCGCTAACTAACGCGCCAAAGTCTCGATCGCACGCCAACTGATCTCGATACCACTGAAGACTGCCTGCCGCGCTAAGCATTACCCCCATCAAATGCCAGCGACCGGCGACAGCATGACAAAAAGCGTGCAGCCTTCCTTGCGGCTCGATCAACGGCGACTCGGTTGCAGCAAACACAACACCGGAAGTTCCGAGTGTCACTGCCATCGTGCCGGGACGAACGACTCCAACCCCTGTTGCTTGCGCCGCCTGATCGCCTCCGCCCGCGACCACGGGAGTTCCTTTGCGTAGACCAGTCGCGGCAGCAGCCTCTGCATTCACTTCGCTTGTTGTCTCGTGTCCTTCAAATGTCTGTGGCAACCAGTCGGCGGAGATGTTAAGAGCGCTGAGTATGTCGGGCGACCAGGTACGCTTACGAAGGTCAAAGAGCATCGTGCCGGATCCATCGGCTTTGTCCATCGCAAGTGCGCCGGTGAGCTTGTAACGAATGTAGTCTTTGGGAAGCAGGACGTGTCGAACACGGCTGTAGACTTTCGGTTCATGCTTCTCGACCCACAAAATCTTTGGCGCAGTGAAGCCCGTCAACGCATCGTTGCCCGTAATCTGCACGAGTTTTTCGCGACCCACTCGCGCGCGAATCTCGTCACACTCGACGCCGCACCTTTGATCGTTCCACAAGATGGCGGGCCGAAGAACGTTTCCACGATCATCCAGCAACACGAGGCCATGCATCTGTCCGGTCAGGCCGATCGCGCCGACGCTGTCGCCGGAAGCGTCCGCGATGGCAAGTGCTTCCAGGATGCTGTTTGTGGTTGCGTTCCACCAGTCTTGTGGTTGCTGCTCCGACCAAAGCGGATGAGGCGTGGACAAAGTGAGCGGCGTGGTCGCGCTGCTTACCACGCGTCCTTCATCATCGATGAGCAGCGCTTTGGCTCCAGTGGTGGAAAGGTCTATGCCGAGAAGAAGCGTCATTCAGTTAGAGTTCAAGAGTTCAAGAGTTCAAGCGACGATCTCTCCGCGCACAGGCGCAAAGAAAAGTCTTAGAAACGCGGCAGCGCTTTGCGCCTTTGCGCGCGACCTACTTTTGCAAGATCTCGAGTTTCACGGTCAACAGTTGTTCGCTACGCGAGCTTGGTCCAACCATGATGCTGAACGTTCCGGGTTCAACCACGCGCTTCATGTCTTCATTAAGAAACGACAACTTCTCCGGCGTGATCGGAAACTGGACGGTCTTAGTCTCTCCCGGTGCGAGATGGATACGAGTGAAACCTTTCAGTTCCTTGATCGGACGCGTTAGAGAACTCACCTCGTCGCGAATATACATCTGCACGATTTCATCGCCTGCCATCTTTCCCGTATTGGTTACTTCGACCGTTACTGTCGCCTGGCCCTGTGGACCAGTCTTGTCCGGGCTGACGCGTAGGTTCGCGTATTTGAAAGTCGTGTAACTCAGGCCATGACCAAAAGCAAAGAGCGGATCTTTGTTACTAAAGAGATAACCGCGTCTGCCCGTTGGCTTTTGGTAATAATAATTCGGAACCTGTCCAACGTTGCGCGGTATTGTAATCGGGAGTTTGCCGGCCGGGTTGTAATCACCAAACAACACATCCGCGACGGCGGCGCCGGTCTCCTGACCGAGGTACCAACCTTCAAGAATTGCCGGCACCTTCTCAGCAATGTAGTTGATCGAAAGCGCGCGCCCGCCAATCAGAACGACGATCACCGGCTTCCCTGTTTCGACAATCGCCTTCACAAGATCGTTTTGTCTTCCGAGCAGATCCAAACTATCACGATCGCCGAGATGGCTCTCCGACCAACCTTCTCTCGTGGTTTCGACGTTGTCTCCTACTACGACAACGGCCACGTCCGAGGCTTGCGCAGCCTTCACTGCTTCGGCAATGCGTTTGTCGTCGTCGGCAGGATTACTCAGCCGCACATCGTCCTTAAACCAACTCGGCTGCTCACTCGTCGTGATCTTGCAGCCTTCGGCGTAATTCACTTTTATCCCGTTTCCGACCTTGTCTTTAATTCCCTGCAGAATGCTGATCTTCCGCGTTGGCCCACCACTGTATTCGCCAAGCTCGACGTATCCGGCGTTTGGTCCAATAACCGCAATCGAGCGAATCTTATTTCGATCGAGCGGTAACAAGTTATTCTCATTCTTCAGCAACGTGATTGCTTCGTGCGCCGCTCTCAACGCAAGCTTACTGCTTTCCTTCGTCTCGCTTACTCTTTCTGCTTCGTCCGGATTGACGTAGGGATCTTCAAACAGTCCGAGTAGAAACTTTACCTTCAAGATGCGAGCGACTGCCTTGTCGAGCGTTGCTTCAGGCACCAAACCATCCTTGATCTGCTGTAACAAGGTGTTGTTGCACTGGGTGTGCGGCAATTCCATGTCGACGCCTGCTTCAAGTGCGCGTCTGGCTGCCACGGCCTGATTTGCCGCGACGTTGTGGCGCGTCATCAACTCATTGATTCCAAAATAATCGGAGACAACCAGCCCATCGAATCCCCATTCTTCACGAAGGATGTTTTGCAGCAGCCACTTGTTCGCATGTGATGGCACGCCGTCGATTTCATTGTAAGAAGGCATGACGCTCATCACTTTCGCTTCCTTCACCGCGACTTCGAAGGGATAAAAGAACACCTCGCGTAAAAGCCGCTCAGAAAAGTTTCCCGGTCCAACGTTGGTGCCGCTTTCCGGTTGTCCATGCGCGGCAAAGTGCTTGAGCGTAGCTACGACATGCCGCTTATCAACCGTCGGACCAGTTCCCTGGAATCCCTGAACAGCGGCGACACCCAATCGTGCAGTGAGGTAAGGATCTTCTCCATAAGTTTCTTCCATCCTGCCCCAACGTGGATCGCGCGCAAGATCGAGCACGGGCGACAACACCTGGTGCGCGCCACGCGTTCGTCCTTCGAGCGCCGCGACCGAAAAGATTTCGCGAACAAGATCGACGTCCCACGTACCGCCAAGCGCAATTGCCTGCGGGAAACTCGTCGCGCCTGGCGAAGCGAGGCCATGCAGCGCCTCTTCGTGAAAGGTTACGGGAATGCCGAGGCGGCTGTTTTCGATCACATATTTCTGAACCGCGTTGGTGAATACCGCGGTCGCTCGCGGGCCCTTGCCGAAGTAAGGAGGAGTAGCTTTCTCGGAATCACTCGCCGCCTGGCTGACACCTGACATCTGGCCCAGACCGAGTTTGAGAAGTTCCTGCGTCTTTTGATCGGGAGAAAAGTTGCCCTTCTCGTCGGCTAACGACTTGTATTGATCTCTGACCCACATCGATTCGGTCTGAGCGATCTTTTCTTCAAGCGTCATCCGGCTCAGCAGATCTGCAACACGCTGGTCCACCGGCAAGCGCGCATTGCGATAAGGCAGTTGTTCGTGGGACAAAGACGAGTTCAAGAGCATTAGAATTAGGATGATAAACGAAAGTAGTTTCGTCATGGGTTGTTAGAGTTTGTCGTCCCAGTAAAAACTTGTGCAGGACGCGATGCAGGGTGCGTGAACACAGACGCGAGCTATTAGGCGCTGCTTTTGTTCTCGTACACACTCAAGGTGTCGCAGCGGCTGATTCGACATGATCCTCTTTCGAGTTTAGAATTGTCTCTTCAAATAAGCCCTTAGATGACAGGCTCTCAGGCCCGCTGCATACAGACCACAGCAGCCCTCGCAGGCGACGATTCAAAAGTTTTCTAAGCAGCATTGCGCGCGGGTGAACCACGTTGGTACGAATCACTCCGGCATGAAGTCGCGAAAGACCATTGGCGAAAACCGGTATACCTCCATCGAGAGCTCTACCATAGGCAATACGCGCCTTATCCTTTTGATCGGTCAATTCATGATAGCCGCCAGTCAAAACGAAGGTGTCGGTGAGATCCGGACATCTTTCATTCAACTTTCTTATGGCCGTTTCAAGCCGTTCGAGATCGTGGACCATAAGTGCAAGATATCCACCTACGCAGCATGCGATAGCGTCGATGGTCTCACTATCCAACTGCTCTTTGGCAAAATCGTAAGCATTCTTAAAACGGCCATTCATACAAAAACGTTGGATCAGCTCGCATCTTCGTACCGACTGTGGATCTGAGACAACAGCAGGTTGCTTGTCAAGGACATATTGAAAAATTTGAGTACGTCCTTCCAAATCACGATGGAAAACCAACAACGTTATCCATTGTGGCGGCAAATATAACGAGAACACGGCGGACACTTCGTTGGGGATCTCAACTGAAAGCCAGTGTGGACCCGAGCGGGAGATAGTGGAAAATTCAGCAAGACCCGGAATCGACGACAGTGGTGTCAGCTTAGTTTTCTCTTCCGGGATTTCGGCGCCCTGTTCCCATAACCTCACACTGACTGCGGATAAATAATCTACTGATTCTTGTCCCTGGAGGGTCTCAATGCCCGACACTATTTGTAAACCTGCTGGTCTATCGGCATCGGTCGCCTGATTGAACGGGGTCAGTTGCAGAGTCCGCAGTCTACTGCCCCAATCCTGGTTCTGATTAGCGGCAACTGCGGCGAGTGACAGTATTGTCGATAGCCGAACTGAGGATATAGGCCCGGCGGCCTTAGAAATGTCCCAGGTGTGGTTGTCTTCGGCTTCGAGAAATCCGGCCTTCTTTATTACGTCTTCCAGCAGCCGGCTGGAAGCTGACGGTGGTCCATCCAAGCGTACGGTTTCTTTCTCCCCGGGTACGAGCTCTATCAGCTCCTCGACGTGCTCACCTTCGGGCGCGATCAAGCGTGCACGGTAAAACCCCGGAGCCAGGCTCGTACTTTCCAGGCGGCCGTGCCCCAATTTCAAAAGTTCACACGTGTTATCGCTGATCTCCAAAGATGCTAGTGGGTCGTCGGATTCGACAACTAAGGTTCCGAGATCGCTGCATGTTTCTTCCGTGGTAAGGGTCGATGAAGAAGTTTCGGAGACGGTTGCTGTTGTAGCGGAGGGCTCCTCAATAGACTTAAAGCTCAAATCGCTACCCGGTGACGCGTCATCATCTATGGAGGTCGCCATAGCTAGCGCACCTCCTCCTCCGGTGATTGTTGACTTTTGCGATTCACTTGTCAGAGTTAAATCTGGTTCGTCCGCAGGAATACTCGACGACACGACGGGAATCAACTGTACGGAAACCTTCTTAGGCTCATACAACGGAAACGATCGTCGCTTTGGATTTTTTCCTCCCAGGATGTAATTAGGCGCCGAAGCATGCACCGTGTATTTCATCGGGGGCAGTGGAGGTAAAGGCAAAGGAGCTCCTTCGAGAGGCGGACTAAAAACTTTTTGAAATTCGTGGGTTTCGTTGTCGATTTTGAGTTGCGCGATTGGCCAGACATTGTTCGGCTCAACGAATAGTTCAAGCCGTTCCGGTTGGACAGATGCAGGAGGAATCATCGCCAACACCGGGTTTTTGGAATGCTCTCCATCCTTACGCGGGCGTTGTTTGATCGGGTGAACCGGGTCCTTGACGATCCAGATATTACGAGCTTCGACTTTTTCTATCACATAATCGAACAGAGATTCTTTCCGTACCAGATACTCATCGCTGTTGCTGTCGTAGACCTTTGCCGCCCCATCACCATCCAACCCCTCCAATAAAGCTCCAGTGAACGCTCCCTTTTCTTCGCCTGGTTTATCTGTTGGTTCAAGTAAGCCTTCCCAAGCCTTACTCCGCGGCGCCGTTGAATAGAGAATGAACTGCTCTACGGGATCCCGCTTGATATCAATTTCTCGTTTTACTGTCGTGGAGCCAGTCTCAAATTTGTAAGACCATTGAAGCAGATTGCGACAAGCATCGATAAAGAAGAACTGTTCCTGGAATCTGGTGGCTTTGAAGAAGTCTTTGATTGAATTGAACTTCACCGCCTTATTGGTGAGGGTCGGGGTAAAATCGGCCATCACGAGACATTGTTCATCGCCGCTGCTTACACTTTCAAGATTAGTTATCCCGTGACCGGAAAAGTAGAAAAAGAAGCGATCCACCTCCTGCCGATCGCTGATAGTTCCAAGTTCTGGAATGATCTGAAGCAGTTCATCGGCAACAGCATCACGATGCCTAACTCCCTGGGGAATCTGTGCTGGGGCTGGTCGAGTCAATAGAAAGATGTTCTCCGTAGGAACGCGACATTCATTCGAATTCACAAGCCATTGCAACATCCGCATCGCGTCATTGACGGCGCCCTTCAGGTTTCGCGAGGGTTCCCAGTATTGATTGATCCCGATGATCAGCGCCCAATTTGCCATAAAACTCCTTGTACTTCTCGAGGAATAAGAGCAGGGGGGCTTTGCCCGAAAAGTAGATGTGCGCGCTCTTCTCTGTGCAACCTCTGTGTTCTCTGTGTCTGTGGTTGTTTTTCCGAGCAATAATGAACCATAGAGACACAGAGAACACAGAGGTTGCACAGAGAAGAAGTTCACCCTTTCGTCATTCCAATATACCTCTCAGACATCCGGCTCAATGTAGACCGGAGTGAAAGGACTGTCTGTAGTTAACATCTCTGGTTCTTCACCCTCTCCAACCGCCTTCATGCCGGCATCAGTCGGACCTACCGGCTTACCTTCAACAAAACGACCGTTCTCAAAGATCAGGCGAATAGCCTGGAAGCCGAATATTAATGGGATGTTCCCTTCGTAAGTGACCGTCGATTGGCTACTCCCTTCCGTTTTCACGGCAACTTTCCCACTCATTGCATTCTGAATCACCGGAACATCGACCCCTACCGAAGTGCCGTCAGACTTCTTGGCCTCTGTGGTGAACTTCTTGCTTTTGATTGTGCTGGTCACAACATAGATCTTATCGGCGTCAACGAGCTTTGCCGGAGGTCCTACAGCTTCGTCGACTGTGGCATTGTTTAAGAACCGGCTCAAATCGAGTCTATCGATTTGATTCACTTTCACGTCGTCAAACACAAACGAGAGGGTGCTTGCTTTCTTATAGCCGACGTTCAAGCCAAGGGTACCTCCACCGAGGGCGCCGATAATTCCGGAGAGGATTGAGAGTCCCACGCTGAGATTCAAATCTCGCGAGCGTTGGCCATTTATAAAAGCAGCTTGCTCGTCATCTCCTATGGCAGGTAAAGGAGCGTTCGCTCCAGCTTTGAACAGTTTCGGAATCTCACCCAAAAATACTAAATCGTTATCCTGCTTTTCAAAGAGTTGCAGGGGCCGAATATTAGCTCGGGGCAAGCGAACAACGTTGTAACTGAAATCCTTTAAGAGGCTTAGTACGGGGTCTGAACTTCCCATAATCTTTCTCCTTGAAGTGAAGGTTTGAATCAACTCGGCCGGGGGTCACCGGAATGAGAATACTGAAAGTAAACCAAACTTTTCATCAGAAGCAAAAGCCATTAATCGTGTATACCCTGAATCCTTGTCTAATTCACCGCTTACGGTTTTTTCTAATTAATCGCAGTTTTCTCACGCTGTCGTTTGTGTATGGCAGGGTCGAGTTTTCCAGGACGGAATAACGGAGCTTCCGATCTCGATCACGTTCGGCTAGCAGGAAAACGATCTTTTCCCCCGTGAAATATTCTCGTTTGAGACCGGCTTCAGCTCCATGAAAATACTCGATCACGTCACCCTTCTTAAACTTTCCCTTGAACGACTCGAGCACTACGGCATTGATCTTCCAGTTCTCATAACCGCCAACGCGGCCAGTGATCTCAGCCTGCTGAATGCGAATGTGAGCGACAGCAGAAACGGCTTTGTAATCGTTTCTTAGATAGCTAAGTGGAGGCCAATTGTCGTTGTCTTGAGTCAGTAGACACGGCGGCACAACGAGAAGAATCATGATTACCCTGAGACAGACAGTCATTTCGAGGCGCCTGCCTGCGTGAGGAGTAGAACTGTTTCCTCGTGTCCGCCTTCAGCCGCCACCATTAAGGCCGTCTTTCCCTCATCATTCCTCGCATTGACATCAGCCTTGGCGACTAACAAAGCCGTCACTACATCATCATGTCCGAATCTCGATGCCTGGATCAGTGGCGTATTTCCGTGTTCGTCAACCCCATTCACGTCCGTATTCGGAGACGCTAAGAGTGTCCGGATGGTATCCGCGTTTCCGGCAGTTGCAGCGCGAAGCAAGGCATCTGTCTCCGGACTGCGCGCCGCCTTCTTTGCAGTACTACAGCCAGAAAGCACCAACAACGTCGTCATGACTGCGAAAGTTAATGCACGTTTCATCCTGCTTCCTCGGTGCTGGAGATAGATTAGTGGCAAACACTTCGTCAATCGAAGCGTAATCGTATGCTCTTCAGCCACTGGTTGCAAAATCTATTTATCATGTTCAGGCGGGTGAGGTGAGACTAAGCGAGGAGATTCCCTGAAAGTTATCTATCCCGAGAAGATCTTTCGCGCAAAGACGCAAAGCGCTACCGCGTTTCTATAGGCCTTCTTGCGTCTTTGCCTCTTTGCGTCTTTGCGCGAGAAATATTTTTCCGAGAGCAATAATCTGTGGATAAACCTAAAGGCGTTTGCCAGTGGCGCTACGGAGCTCTCGAAAGAACGTTTTCGGATCAATGCCGTTGTATTTCCACATCGGATCGTTCGGGATACCGGTATGAGTTTGAATGATTCGACTCTCCCGGCTTGTCGGTATTTCAAATATACCCTGGGCCTCACCCGTTGTAGCAAAAACATTCGGCCGTTCAGTTGGAGCGGTGTTCCAGTTATTCATCGCCGTAGTCAGCGCACCGGAAAGTTTTGCCGTATCCTGGCCGGCGAAGCTGTCGCTACCGCTTGTGCGATACTGAACGTTGACATTCCTATTAGTGCTGGTGCTGTTTGGACCACCCGCGTACGCAGCCTCGCCTTTAAAGCACCCTGCTGTGCAATTGTAGACATGGATCAGGCCGCCGCTAGATTTGTTGCGTAGTTGCAATTTAAGATAAGTCCGTTTGAATAGGGATTGATAAACAAGGTTAGGGAGGTCGCTTTAGGTGAGAGCTATTTCCGCAATTCGTTGTTATAAAACTTACTTCTGGAGGTGCGTGCTTACAATACTCTTCATTGCGAACTGCGCATACGGCCAGGCGGTTGATAAAAATGTGTTCGCTGCCATACCTGAACCATTGCGCGCACAACTCACAGAAAGACTAAAGCAGTACGTTGAATATCAGCGAACACAAGACTATGAAAAGCTCTACAGCCTTTTTTCTAAAACGACGCTGGAGCGAATCTTTAAAGGTCAGAGCCTGACAGAATTCGTGGAAGCGTTTCGCAAGGGCGATGAGGCGCGTACGAGTGTGAGAATTTTGACTTTCACAGTAACGAATGTAGAGAAAACAACTAAAGATGGCGCCGAACTCTACAACGTTTATGGGAACGCAAAACTGTGCGAGCAGGGTGAGCTCAGTGAAAAGCAAATTGTTATAGGTGCTCAGTTCGAAAACGGGAACTGGTACTTCACGACTCTAGCCGACGTCTTAGAGAACTAAGGCGCGCTGGTGGAAGAAATACTTCTCGCGCCAAGACGCAAAGGCAAAAGAAAGCTCCTTAGAAACGCGGTAGCGCTTTGCGTCTTTGCGCCTTTGCGTGAGAAATCTTCTTTCGCCTGTCAAAGATTATGAAGATGAGTGAGTCTTAGATCTTTCGTGAGTCGTAAGCCCAGTGTAATAACGCCTGTCGCTGTTTTGGCCGGCACTCGACTTCACCTCGCGGACAGTGCTTCTTTATCTGTGCGATGTGACGGCGCATTGCACGCCAGCGTTTGATTTGCCGTTCATCATCGGGACACCTGCGGCCCATGTAGTAGCGGCAATACCATTGAAACCAACCACGCGGATCTTCGTGATAGATCCAGCCGTTTTTTCGCCACACGGAAAGCGGCACCGATGCATTGACGCGGAAATAGTTAAGTTTGGGATCGCGGCGTTTAGGAGACAGCTTCGCCCTGCGAAACCACGAAGCCGGGAATTCCCCTGCGCAGTCGGTCATATACTTCCCGCCGAACACTCCCAACTCGAGCATCTCTTGCGGTGTAAGTTCAGGTTGAAAATCAGGATGAAAGTTCTTGCCGATTGGTTCGGTACAGAAGTACACGTAACCTGACTGCATTCGATCGTTAACTTCTACGCGTCGCTTTCTACTGCGGCTTGTCATCACCAGGAGGTGAGGAACACATCCCATGCATAGCGTGCAACGTTATTGCCGCCTAGTTTGGACCTGTACCTGAACTCGTTCCCATGCGCATCCCTTCGCCTTGCTTCTTTAAATGAGAGATCAACATTCTCTATCTCAAATTCAGCGAGGCCCCGCAGTTCCACCGATTGTGAGACTCCATCATGGTTTACATCCTGCCAGAGCCGCAAGGACGCAAACACAGCATCTCGGCTGTCAATGAGACCGTCGCCATTGCCGCCACTTGAAGGTTTATCATACTCGGCGAGAGCCCAAAACCCGTGCGGGCTACTCGAGGCAGGCTGTGGCGTTCGATTGCCAAATAACTCCGTTCCATCATCGATTGTGCCATTGCCGTTACGGTCGAGCACTAGAAACGCATCGTCCGAACCGAATGCGGTCCAACCAATGGGTTCAAGCCCTTCGTTGTTGAAATCAAAAAATACTCCGTTGAGAGCGCTCGTCAGGTTAAATCCGTTTCCAGCTACATCAACCAGAACAGGGGAATTCCGAATACACTTGCACTGCTTGCAACTCCAATGATAGTCGGGAAAGCACATATCGTAGCTAAAAGAGCTGTATTCCGGGTCTCCCGGGCAAGGGTAACAAGGCGCCGGCGTAGGAGTAGGTGTTGGCGATGCAGCCGCACATCCGGAACAACTCGTAGTATCGATATGCAGCGCATCCTGACAATCAAAATAGGTGTGGGTGAAGCTTGTGTAATTGGGCGCAATTCCGTTGCACCTGCTCTCACAGCCGTAACTCGGACAGGTTCCTGAACCACCGTTCAAACACGAGTTGAATCCACCTCCACAACAAAAACCTCCACACTGATAGTAGGAGTAGTCGACATAAGTGCCCGCCCCGTCACTCAACGAGTTAACGACGCACGACCGAAACCTATCGCAATTTGTAAGAGTTTGATTTCGGACCAGTACGCAAAAGGTGAGAATGCAGAAAACTATGGCAATTGACCTAAGCATGAGGGGCCTCCTGATAAGGGCTGAGACCTGTTTGTAAGAGTTTACTTGCTTAAAATTCTTCGGACTTCTTCAGCGCCTTGAGTTTCAAGTACGCGCCGAAGCAGGGTTCGATAAGCTCGTACCCCATCTTCTTCGACGGCGTCTCGGTGTAGTTCAGACGCGCCAGGCGGGTCTTCTCGAAGTAACGCTGACAATGCTTCTAGCGACTCTCCTGCTTCCTTGTATTTCCTGACCAGCCAACTTTTATATTTAGCGGCGCCGGCTCGAACGTTCGCGATTATCTTAGAGCCGTTGTCACTGTCAGCGAGTGTGGTGTTATCCACGAATTCCAAATAGTCAACCTTTACCTCTACTCCTTTAATCACTGAGTTGGCGTAGAACATGGGACCGGGTGGTCCAACGATGGATTCGCCCCCCGGTGGTATTAACTTACCTGGTCCACTCAGGTTCTTATCGAATGATGTGACCAGAGCATGTACTCGCGTATCTGTAACTCTCTTACCGTCGGATTCAAGTATGACTGAATACTCGATAGCCGCTGCTACTATTTCCTTGTTCGTGCCGTTCTTGAATGTGCAAGAAAACTTTTGCAACGTCCCTGGTGGTATCACGTAAGGAGTGTCGCACCGTAGAGCAGCAGTGAGTTCACCTTTCGCAGCTCTAAATGGCTTCACTACAACAGGAACTTCGGTGGGCTCAGTTTGGTTCGCTGCATTATTGGTACCTAGTTGAATTACAGTCACACCGGCTAATGCAGCGCCCGCAAAGAATCCGGTGCTTATTGCCGCTCTAAAGTTCATGAGAGGATTCCTCCAGTGCGTACTTGTCCATGACCTGTTGTTCTGTTGCAGAAAACAAGTGACACGTACGCACTTCCAGTTTTCTTAGCGGCCTTTATTCGAGTGACGCGAGCGTATCGGGAGGAGTCGCGCAGGACGCGGGAGTGAGTTTTACCGCGCGTATGCTAGTTCGATTTTGGACCGCAGTCAATAGACCAAATTTCCGCATTAGACTAAAAGTGGTATCGTTAACTACTAAAGAACGATGTCAAAAAACGCCGCCTTTAAAGATGATGTCGTCGAGGCGCTAAGCAAGGCGAAGATACTGGGCGTGCGCGCCGGGGATGAACACCGCTACACAGGTGTGTGGGTTGTGGTCGTCGAAGGGAGAGTCTTTGCGCGCTCCTGGAACGACAAACCGACCGGATGGTTCCGCGCTTTTCGTAAGGAACCGAGTGGGATGATCCAGGTGGGTGAACGCGAAATCCCTGTTCGAGGCAAGCCGGTTCGCAGCGCGCGCATTCGCGATGCAGTAACGGCGGCTTTCGGTGAGAAGTACCCCACGAAGGGATCCAGGAAGTGGGTTGAGGGATTCGCCGAACCAGACCGCGCAATCAACACGCTCGAGTTTGTTCCCCGCTGAGTAATGGCGCGTACTTTAGAGTTCAAGCGGCTTCGCCCGAAAAGTCCATTTTGGGCCTCGCCCGAAAAGTCCATTTTGGGCCTCGCCCGAAAAGTCCATTTTGGGCCTCGGCCGCGGCTTCGCCGCCTGATGTGAGGCGCGGCTATGCCGCGCCGTTCAGCTTGAATTTGACGTTGGGCTGTGCCCCTGGTTCGGGCTTTGCCCGAGTTTATGGGCCAAAGGCCGAACCAGGGGCCTAGCCCCAACTTCATTAAAACTTTCACGGCGCGGCATAGCCGCGCCTCACATCAGGCGGCGAAGCCGCGGCCGAGAGCAAAAATGGACTTCTTCTCTGTGCAATCTCTGTGTCCTCTGTGCCTTGTATGTGGTTAAGGATCATTCGTAAAACATACAAGACACAGAGCACACAGAGGTTGCACAGAGAAATCCGACTTTTCGGGCAAGCCCGCTTCAAGCTTTAGCTTGCGCCTCAAAACAGCAGCCTAAAAGCTGAACTCTGAACCTTCGAAATCAAAACGGCTCCTACCGGTCTAAGCTTTACCCATCGCCGGGAAACAAAAAGCGAGGCCATTGCCATATAAGTTGTGTAAGGAACAACGAAGGAGAATGAAATGAAAAGCTATCTAATCAGGCTTTTATTAAACGTCAGCTTAGTAATTGCGATAGTGGTTAGCATAGTGGAAACAGCGTCTGCACAGCGTCAAGGCTATGACTTTTCCGCGGGCAGCTACCAGACCTTTACCGGTGGCGATTTTTACTTCGCTAATAAGAAATTCCTCGCCAACAACGTCGGTCAGCGCGGGGTCATCTCCGTCGGCCCCTGCACCTCCGTCGACTCCGTTAACTCGATCCCGACCACCGGCTACACCATTTTCGGTGTTCCCGCCGTCGCCGGCAACTGTTATGTCGCGCTGACGCACAACGACGAGCGGAACCACATCGTCTTCCGCGCTGACGAGGTCACCTCCGCGGGCGCGTCCATCACCTGGAAAATCCTCACCTCTGATCATCATGGCGCAACGCTGGTGGCGAATGACCCGACCCGTCGCGGCTACGATTTTTCCCTGCGCACCTACCGGGACGTCAGCGATGGCGATTTTTATTTTACTAATAACAAATTCATCGCTAACAACATTGGTCAGCGCGGCGTTATCTCCGCCGGCCCTTGTGCCTCCCTCGACTCCGTTGTCTCCATCCCAACTACCGGCTACACCATTTTTGGGGTTCCCGCCATCGCCGGTAATTGTTACGTCGCGCTGACGCACAATGACGAGCGCAACCACATCGTCTTCCGGGCCGACCAGGTCACCGCCACGACCGCATCCCTCACCTGGAAAATCATCACCTCTGGCAATAAAGGCGCCACGCTCGTAGCGGACGAGTAGAGTCGTAAAGGTGTTGAATTAAACATCAGTACGTTCGTTCACCTCCGCGGTTGTAAACCCGATTTGCAGAATGGCCTCACGCTGCGAACGGGAGATCTCTGCGTTACCCCAACGCGTGTCCATTGCGACGGCCTGCCCCGATTTCGGCAGCGGCAACCGATGCTTGTGATAATCCACAAACTCTTCGACGGCTACTTCCTCGGGGATCTTGAACACCGGGGCCGGAGGTAGTAAGGATTTGCGACGGCGGGGGCCGGCGCGTATGGACCATAGTTAACGATGGCGCGGCTGAACTTTCAGTTTGCTGGCGGGGAGCCCGGTTAGACCGTTTGTTCTGTTGGTTCAACAGATTCGATGGCAGCGGGTTGAGTTGCTTCGCAGAGGTAAAGATTTCGGACAGTATTTTTACTCGTATGTAAGCGTGTATAGAGTCCTGGCGACTTTCGTGAATGACGTGCGAGCCTGTTCGCCTGTCAGGTTTAGTTCGCCGCGTGTTCCTGACACAGTGATCGTGCGTATCTGGAATTTGTATACGTCATTGGGATGATCGTGTCCGCTGTAATGATTCATGCTGGCAATGCGGAGCGCTTGACCAGGTGACAAACGCGTGGTGACTGAACGACTCGCTTCATCAAGCTCGAACTGGACGGGATTCCATTGCTGACCATCTTCACTCAATTGAGAAGCGGGGACTACAGCCGGAGTTACAGGCGGAGAAAACGGTCCGGGGTAATCCTTCACCTGGTAACGAATGGTAATGGGACCATCCGACTCGTTAACTACGACGAAATCCGTCGTGTACGAGCAGGCGGCGAATAAGAAAACCGATCCAACAAGCACCATTAAGATTAAACGTCTCATGGTTACCTCATGCAAATGTCACCCAAATACGCACGGCCGCAAAATTAGTTGAATCGTTGTTCTAACGCAATGATTTCCAGACTCTCACGCTGTTAGGCGGTCCAGGCACAGAGAGGTCACGCGAGTAACCACAAGATTCATAAAAGCCAACCGCCTCGACAGCCGCGTTGGATCTCACGTCCTTACAACCTTCGGCTCTCGCAAAAGCTTCAGCAAGTCGAAGCAAAACTCGACCATGGCCCATTCCCTGTAGATCTGCTCGAATAGCTACTCTTCGAAACCACGCTGCTGTTTCACAAACCTCAACTCGGATTACGCCAATGACATCACTTTTGTAGAGAAGGATGAGGGGATGATGGCCCGCTTTAAAATCGTCAGGATGATTTTCGATGTAGCTCTCACCCTTACCGCGATTTTCAAAAAGCACCTTGCGGCGAATAGCATGGAAGGTGGACCACTCCTCGTCGCTACGCGGCGCTCGCAATTCATGTTCGCTCTCGATCACGTGTCGACATTATGCACTATTGACCGGAGAATGAGCCGCAACTATTCTCACCAATTATTCGAGTGAGGAACACACCATGACCAACCTAAATCTGTCTCGTCGCGATTTTTCCAAATTAATGGGTCTTAGTGCGGGGTATGCCGCGCTGGGACTGCCCGAGGCAAAGGCGTCGTGGCTGCCTGCGGCGAGTTCCTCTATCGCAACTGTCGTGCGTCTCAGCTCAAACGAAAACCCTTACGGACCATCGCCGGCTGCTTTGAAAGCAATGACGGACGGTTTCAGTCTCGCGTGGCGATATCCCGATGAGCATGCGGACCTGTTGGCTGATGAGTTGGCACGACTGCACAGCGTTTCGGTGGACCAGGTAATTCTAGGCGATGGCTCGGGAGAGATCTTGAAACTTTGCGCTGCTGCTTTTACCAACCGCGATAAAAAGATCGTTGTCGCGAATCCGACTTTCGAAGCCATATCTCGCCATGCCGGCGTCGCGGGTGCGGAAGTTGTGAAGATCGATCTCACGCCGGACTACAGTCACGATCTGAAGAAAATGATCGCGGCCGCGAATGTCGCAGGCCTTATTTATATCTGCAATCCAAACAATCCGACTGCCAGCCTCACTTCCAGAACCGAGATGGCAGACTTTCTCGCAAAGGTTTCGCCGGCGACGATCGTTTTGGTTGACGAAGCCTATCACCACTACGTCGAAAGCAAAGACTATGAAAGTGTGATCCCGCTCGTCAGGCAGTATCCAAACCTGATTGTTATCCGCACGTTTTCAAAAATCTACGGCATGGCTGGTCTGCGCTGCGGTTACGGCATCACGCAACGCGCAAATATCGGGATGCTGAAGGCTCATCAAATCTGGGACAGTGTGAATATCATGGCGCTCGTCGCAGCGCGTGCGAGCTTGAAGGATCCCGACCACATCGCTCGCGGTCGTAAGCTAAACAACGAAGTGAAAAAGAGCGTCTGCGCGGAACTTGACGCCCTCGGTTACCGCTACATCCCGTCGCATGCAAACTTCATCATGATCGATCTACGCCGCGAGGTTAGACCAATCATCGACGCATTACGCACTCGCGGCGTCTAAGTCGGGCGCCTCTTCCCTGCTCTGCCAACTTTCATGCGCGTCACGATTGGAACCAGTGCAGAGATGAAGCAGTTCCTAGCAGCCTTCAGAGAAGTTATGGTGTAACAGAGCATTAGGACAGAGACCGAGCTAAACCGGTCAAGCTCCACGTTTCCTCGATCCCCGAACCGTCGTGATCCTTAGTTACGCGTTATGCGGATTCGCACACGTGGCAGCAGTGGCGATCTTTGTAGGCGGCACCGCGGCACTTGCGCCCTCGCGTCGTGACGACCTCGCGAGTTTGGGTTTGCGAGCCTTGCTGGCAGCCACGCTGGCGACGCTGATGACCGGGTGCGTGGCGGGCATCTTCAGTAGCGGAGCCGGGGTCTCGATATTGAGAACGCCTTAAAAGATAACGTATAAGGTGAGCGGGTAAGGTGTTATGCAACTCGTTTGGCCCAACAGAAAATATCTCGCCGGCTACGTTTCGGCCCTTGAACGCGGCTGGTCGCCAGACAACGTCCGGGGCGAAGCGGCCGCTCGCGAAGAACTCGAGAAGATTGCCAAAGACGCTGACGCGTTCC
Source organism: Pyrinomonadaceae bacterium (assembly GCA_025922875.1). Classification (GTDB taxonomy): domain Bacteria; phylum Acidobacteriota; class Blastocatellia; order Pyrinomonadales; family Pyrinomonadaceae; genus PSRF01. The sequence continues at coordinate 13,153 of JAICGZ010000038.1, read as the reverse complement.
TCACAAGCCTTGTCGACCGTGAAGCGAAGGGAGATCCCATTACACTTCCTGACGGATCTGTGGTGCTACGTCTGCCTGGATATCGCCGCTGGCTGTGGGATGGTGACTTCTGCGGAACCATTGGATTCCGGTGGCAACCGGGTACCACCGCCCTTCCTCCACACTGCCTGGGCCACATCGGATTCAGTGTGGTTCCGTGGAAGCGCCGTCGAGGTTACGCCACGCTCGCGCTTCGGCTGCTCCTGCCGGAGGTGAAGGCTGAGGGGTTGGAGTTTGTTGAAATCACTACCGACCCAACGAATACCGGATCGCAGCGAGTAATCGAAGCTAATGGCGGAATACTTGTCGAGCGATTTATTAAGCCAGCGGCATTGGGTGGTAGCGAAGGTTTGAGATATCGTATCTTCTTCCGCTGAACGCACCGCGAACATTCTGGAGAAAACACAAATCATTTTAATCCTGTGAAACTAACTTTCGAGCACAGGCCCCAACGATTGTTTTACAGGATTTCAGGATTAGACATGATTTACATGATGATTCTGAACTAACTTCCAATGAAACCCGCCGGGTACCCTTTGACGTATTAGTCGACCGACACAATCAACTTCGGAATTCACGCGAAAACATGAATAACAAACTCCAAAATAATCGCAGCCTCTACATTTTTTTGCGCCAGGCCGGCCTGGTGTTGCTGATCTCAATCACCACTCAGGCTCAGGACATGGTGTGGCCACAGTTTCGCGGACCGGAATCAAATCCCGTGGGAACCCACGCGCGACTCGCCGAACGTTGGTCCAAGACTGAGAACGTCGAATGGTCGGTGGAGATCCCCGGACGCGGATGGTCGTCGCCGATCGTGACTGGCGGAAAGGTGTACGTCACCACGGTAACAACCGAGGGCAAGTCGAAGCCGCCACAAACCGGCACCGAGTACAGCAACGAATATGTCGCGGAGTTACAAAAACAAGGACTTCCGATGGAAGAGATAATAAAGCGCGTCACTGAGCGCGACATTGAACTGCCGAACGAGGTGACGCTGCATTACATGCTCTACTGCGTGAACCTGGAGAGCGGCAAGGTCGAATGGACGAAGGAGTTCCACACCGGGCGCCCGCCCGGCGGGCGGCATCGCAAAAACAGCTTCATCTCGGAGACTCCCGTGACCGACGGGAAGTTCGTTTACGTTTATGTCGCGAACCTCGGGTTATGGGCATTTGACTTGAAAGGCAACGTGGCCTGGACCACGCCGCTTGAAGCAAATCCAATTTACCTCGATTTGGGAACGGGGAGTTCGCCCGCGCTGGCCGGGAACCTCCTGATTATCCTGAGTGATAACCAGAAACAGCAATACATCGCAGCGATTGACAAGCAAACAGGCAAACAGGTCTGGCGCACAAATCGAAACCTCGGCAACAAAGCACCGCCAACGCAGCTTTCCGGATGGTCCACGCCATTCATTTGGAAGCATGCACTACGTACCGAGATTATTGCGGTTGGACCAGACGAGGTCGTCAGTTACGACCTGGCAGGGAAAGAGTTGTGGCGCATGAAGGGAATGGCGGCGACGCCGATCCCAACGCCTTTCGCGTATGAAGGTTTACTTTATATCAATGGTGGTCGAGGCCGTCCGTTGTTCGCGATCCGTCCCGGCGCTACCGGCGACATTTCTCTAAAAGAAGGAGAGACTTCAAACGAGTATGTGGCCTGGTCGCAACCGCGTGGTGGAACTTATCTGCCATCGTCCGTGGCTTATCAGGGTGCAGTGTACACGCTGACGGAGACGGGAATCTTGAATCGCTTCGACGCGAAGACTGGAAAGCAGACTTACAAGACACGGATTGATCCAGCGGCAACGAATTTCACGACATCACCCTGGGCCTACAATGGCAAATTGTTCTGCCTCAGCGAAGAGGGCCAGACGTTTGTCGTCACAACGGGCGAGGAGTTTCAGTTATCGCACGTGAATGCACTCGACGACATGACGCAGGCATCACCAGCATTGGCTGGTGAGCGGTTGTTGATACGAACGGAACGCCGCCTCTACTCGATCCGCCGCAAAGGATAAGCCTGCGAAGCAGGCGTAAGCATAAAGCCTGGGGTGGAGCGAGGCTTTGCGAGCGGAACCCCAGGTCACGTGCCTGAGAAAATTTCAGCCCGCGAAAGCGGGCGACAGCGCGGATGTGCAACCCGCTATCGCCCGCTGCGCGGGCTAAAACTTTCTTTCTTCATTGTTTCCTGGGGCTTGCGCCCCAGGCTATATGCTTACGCCTGCTTCGCAGGCAAGAGTTAGGCTTAATGTTCCACCGTCAGAAGGAGAACTTCAACTGGTAACGAATGACGCGCCCGCCGCCGTCAGAGAACTCCGGATGCAGAAACTGACCTGCCGCCGAAGTGAAGACATTGGCCGGTACGCCTGTGCTCAGTGGTGAAAAGGGACTAACGCTTGCCGTCCCGTACTGTGGATGATTAAAGACATTGTAGAACTCCGCTCGGAGCTCAAAGAATTTGGCCTCGCCGACAGCGATCCGCTTCAGGAGGTTGACGTTCCAGTTATTCTGGCCGCGCGTTCGTAGCGTGTTACGACCGAGATTACCGCGCCGTCCAGTGCCCGCCAGAATCCCGATGTACTGTGCGTTGGCAGGGTTGATACAAGCACCACCCGCATCAGGATTAGTGTAAAACACCGACCCGACTGTAACTCCGCACGGATTAGCCGACGCAGTAGCCACTGCCGGAACCGCTCTAACACCAGTCTGTCCATTCGGATTGAAATCGGGACGATCGAGGTTTCCGCCGATCGAGTCTGCATCCTGGCCGTTTACCACCGTTAACGGCACGCCGCTTTCGAAAGTTGTAACGCCTGAGATCTCAAAGCCACCGAGGAGGTGACCAACGAATCCGCGCTGGTCTTTCATGAAAGGAAGAGCGTAAACGTAGGTAAGCGAGAAGCGGTGCGGGCGATCGAAGAGAGAGACCGCGCGTTCAAACGCTTGTCCGCCGAAGATTGATGGGAACGAAGCCTGCTGCGGCGAATTGATGTCCGCAACGCCGAAAACCTCGCTCGCATTGTCGATCAGCTTGGACCATGTGTAGGCGCCGGTAAGAGCAAAGCCATTGACGAAACGACGCGTGACAAGCAGTTGTGCTGAGTGATAACTGGACGAACCGCCATTGGTACGAATCAAGCGCGAGCCCTGGAGATTGTCCCAGCGGCCCGAGATCAAACAGCCCGCGGTATTCGGCGTGCAGGTCGTCGATCCGGTGAACGCCGCCGGCGTGTTGCGTTGGATTCCAGGATTGAAGGCATTCGCTACGGCCGGGACGCTCGGATTGAGATCCTCATTCATGTAAAGCTTCGTTCCTTTTGATCCGACATACGAAGCATCAACCACAAAATTCTGAAGGGCGCGTTGAAATCCAAACGACCATTTCTGGTAATAAGGATTAACCAGGTTTTGGGCCACGAGAGTCTGTGAATCCAGCGGTGATAGCGGGCGTGGTGTGGTTGGCAGTGAACCAGTCACGTTTGGCAGACCTCTTGGTGTGGTTGCGTTGACGGCTGAGGGAATGGATGTCGCCACGACATTCGGAGACGAAGTCGCCGCATTCGAAGCGATGTTGTTAAAGAACGAGTCGTATCCGAGTTGGTAACCCATGCGGAACACGGTCTCGCGATCGCCGAATATTCTTCCCATCAACCCACTTTGGTAAGACGGCGAATAGGCCAGGCCGAAAGTCGGAGCGAAGTTGTTGTTGTCATTTTCTGCTTCGTTTGGCTGGCTGAACGGCCCTGTTCGGGTTACCGGATCGATGTTAAAGAGTCCTGTGAAAGCCGCGGTGTGAAGCGTATTGATCGCGTTTCCAAAGTTTTCGTAACGCACACCGAGTGTCAGTGTCAGAGAATTAGATACGTGCCAGCGATCCTGGGCGAAATACGCTTGCCGGGTTAAGAAAGGATAGTAGCGCGGGCTGCCGAAATCTCTCTGCGTGCCACCGCCTGATCCTGCAAAATTGTCAATGTAATTACCCAGGGCAGTAAAACCACCGCCTGAGCGGAAAGTCAGGAGGCCGCGCTCGACGATCGGTGCGAACTGGCGCGACCGCTGTTTAAGGATATCCAATCCAAATCGAAAAGTATGGCTACCCCTGATATGACTCACCGTGTCCTGAAGCACATAGTTGTTGGCGACGCGTCCTTGTGGAAGGTTAGTCGCTATACCAAATGGGCTTAGCGTCGAAATATCGAAACGCGGCAGCGACAAGCCCAGCGAGTCGGAAGGATTGAGCGGGAAATCGATCAGGATACGGTTGTATGCGAGTCGTGCCTCGTTGGTCCAACTCGACGAAAAAGTATGGGTCTCGGTGAAGAGCAGGTTCTGATAGGTATTGTTGTTTGCCGTCCCAAAGCCCGGGAATGTGATGCCTCCACCGAGCGGATCTTTCTGGTCGTCAAACAGGTAGCGAGCTGAGAACTGATCGTTTGGGCCGATCATGTGGTCGATGCGCAATTGCGCCTGGCGTTCGCGATAAGTTTCCGGAACAAACAGAGCTCCGGCGCCAAACTGAATATTGCACGGCGCAGGACAACCTGGACGAGCACCGATGTCAATATTCTGCAACGACGACTCACCGATCACATTCTTGGTCACGTCCAAAAGCAGATCTACTCTCGGGTTAACTCCCGGAGCAAAAAGATTTCTTAACTGGGTACGTCCCAACTGCGTCAACACCGTTCGGTTGGCCGTCGTAGAAGAACTGCGAAACTGTTCCTGCCACGCAACAAAGAAGAAGGTGCGTCGACGTCCATCGTAGGAAAACGGTGAATTACTTTCTCCGAAGTGCGGAAACAGAACTGGGCCGCCGAGCGTGCCGGCGTAATACTGCTCCGTGCCGCGTGGTGGATGGCCTCGGTCACGGATGGCTGCAATCAGCGACTGGGTATTAGTGATTGCGTCATCGCGCGTAACGTCAAAAAGGTAGGCGAGACTGCCATGAAAATCGTCAGTGCCTGATTTCGTGATCGTGTTTACAACAGCGCCGCCCGCACGGCCAAACTCGGCGTCGTAATTTGACGTTTGTACGGAAACTTCCTGCACAGCGTCAGGGTTGGTGATCTGGAATCCCTGTCCGGCAACGGAAATGTCATTGTTCTCGGTGCCGTCAATCAGAAAGTTGTTCGAACGACCGCGTGAGCCGTTCACGGAGAACGTTCCCACACCGAAGCCAAAACGGTTAGTGGAAACACCGGGCAAAGTCAGCGCCAGCGCGACGGGATTGCGACCAGCGAAAGGCAGTTCGGTAATTCTCACTTTGTCGATGTTGCCGCCGCGGACGGGAGCCTCGGTTTGAATCAATTGGCCTGCGTCGGCGGTAATGTCCACCGTCGCGTGCTGTCCGGACGGCGCCAATTTCACCGGCACATCTGACGTTTGATTGGCCCTGACTTCGATACCGGTGCTCTCGACGTCACCAAAGCCGGCTGAAGTGATTTTTACGGAATAGGTTCCAGGGTCAACCGCTTCGAAGCGGTAAATCCCTTCACTATTCGAAGTCGTAACACGACTAAGTTTGGTTTGCGCGCTGGTAAGCGTTACCTGGGCGCCTGCGATGACGGCGCCGTTGGGATCAGTTACCGTTCCGGTCACCGTGCCTCGGCTGGTTTGCGCTGAAGCCGTCAGTGTGAACATGAGCAGCGTGCAGAAAACGAGCACAAGTTTGATCTTCATGGGAGGTCCTCCTAATAGAGACTGGAATAGAGTCCGAGCGATCCAGAATTTCGTATGAACTGCAACTACGGAAAGAAAACTGAAAGCGCGGTGTTACAACAATAGCAATTGCAATTCCTGTCAGACGTGGAAAGGAGCAGAGAACGAATTGACCGAGATGTCGCGTTTTAGATCCGGACTAAGGGTCGCTATTCCAGAATTTTAGAGAGTCTGACCTAAAATTTTGGATTTACAGTGAAGTTCAGGTGTGCAGAAAATTGGATCGTTAACCACAAAGAGGCACAAGAGGCACAGAATGAGTGTGGGCGCTCCACTTGTATTCTCTTGCGAATTTTTTTGTGGCTAGACTTCCCGTGACCGCTTGGACCACTGCCATAGCCCACCCGTGACCTCCACCGGCAGGCGACATCCCATCTGGCGTGCAAGCATCACAATCTGTCCTCGATGATGGCCTTCGTGCGCGATGAAATAGCCGAGAACGTGCCCAACGTCGAGAGGAAGGTTGCGCCAGACGTAAGACGACGTAGCGGGAATGCTGCCTCCCTGCTCGAGGCCCAACTTTAAGAGACTCAATATGCCGGTGCTGCTACGCCCCAGCGCTGTGATGAGATCCCTGGGCTTCACCTTGTACCGATCGACGCTTCGCGGCACTACAATGCCGTGCTCTTTGCCGAGCGTCTTGATCCACATACAGCGCACGTTGTGAATATGACCGGTAAGCATCCTGACGGTGCGACGCGGAGCTCCGGGCACCGCGGCGTCCAGGAGTTCCGCGGGCAGATGCTCAACCAGAAAGATCGTGACGCGATTATTGGTTTTCCATGTGTTAAGGATGGTATTTCGCAAGTCTGGTGGAGGAGGCATATTGTTCCCGTTCAGCCGCCTGAGAATGTTTATGCGCGTGGACAGAGCGAGTGGAATATAATGCAGCCTTTGACCGTTAACAATCCAACACTATGAAATGTCACTCAGTAATCTTCTTCACTCTCGCCATACTCGCAGTACCATCGCTCATGGCCCAACAGGGCGAGATCAAATTGGACGCTCCCCAGGCAAAGATCACAACTGTCTCCGCGATGCGCGCGCGCACGGCGCCGCAAATTAGTGCCGAAGAGATTCGGCGGCTGAAACTCGGAACAGTGGTCAGCGCGATCGCCCGTTCAGAAAATCAAGACACTATCGGCAGCAAGACCGATTACTGGTACCGCGTCAATCTGCCGGACGGGGACACAGGCTGGCTCTTTGGTGGTCTGTTGCTTGACTACACGCCTGAGAAGCGGCAAGACGTTCTGCGCCAGATTATCGAGGACCGTCTCAAGGCCGAGAACACAGACTTTGCCGACCGGCAGGAAATCTACAACCTCGCCGTGAGTTCAATTAAAGAAGCAAAGGATGTAAACACGCGGGCCGAATTTGAGCTTTTGAAACTTCTCGCACTCGCTAACTGGGCACAGACGTTTGCCAACGAGCGCAGCGGTGATAAGTCGCAGTATCAGGAATGGCGTACGGCGCATGCCGCGGCAGTTATTCCCAACGAGTTTGGCGGAGGGTACAACCTGCGCAGCAAATTGCTCTGGGATCTCGAAGCGAAATATCACAGGTTGCCCATCGCTGATCGTATTGCGTGGGCGGCGGCGGAAAATCCGCAACCATCCGATTGTGAGGGCGATGAGGTTTGCCACTTCTTTGTCTTTTCACCCGCGATCAAGTATCTGAGCTTGCATCCGAATGGAGCGCATGCGGCCGAAGCGCTCAAGAACCTTAATGAGCTGCTCACCGATGGAGTTATCAAGACGGCGAACAGCAAGGGCGGCGATCAGTATGCGGTCAAGCAGCGAACTGATTTGAGAAAACTGTTGGCTTCTCTACGTCTTGCGGTCGCGAAAACATCTGCTGCCGAAAAGACGGAAGTTCTCAAGAAGCTGAAGAGAATCACTGCCACTCGTTAGATAGTGATGCAGTTTAGAGTTCAAGCGTTCAAGCGGCTTTGCCCGAAAAGTCCTGATCGGACTTCTTCTCTGTGCAATCTCTGTGTCCTCTGTGCCTTTGTGGTTAAGGATCATTCGTAAAAACAACCCCAGAGACTCGCGTTTTCAAGCCGAACCACTGAAAAGCTTGTGCAGGATTCCGGTTCATCGTCAGCACTTCGATATTATCGAGAGCAACCGTCTGAAAATCTTTTGTGAGTGTTTCGATCCACTCACGGTCGTGGTGTCGCACAGTGACGCCCTCAGGTAGATCGAATACACCATACTTTCCATACTTCGTTTCATCACGAGCGTATCGCGCCACATTTCGTTCGTCCGGTTGTAACCATAAATCGCTGATGTACAACAGTCCGCCGGGCCGCAATACGCGACGCAGTTCTCCAACGATCGCTCGTTGTCCATCGTCAGTCGGCACGCACGTTAGAACGCTGAACAAGAGAGCGCCATCGATGGCTGCGTCCGGTAATGGAATCGTCGCGGATTGAATCTCATGAAATGTAATCTCGGGAAATCGCGCGCGGGCATCGGCGATCATGGCTGGTGAGAAATCGAAGCCGATCAGGTTGCGATAACCTGAAGTGAACAACTCTCCCAAAGATCGACCATACCCGCAACCAAAGTCGAGGATGCGACTGTCAGAAGACAACCACTGGCTTAAGCGCTGAAGATTCAAGGGGTGACCAAAGGGTTTCCGTGGCCCTTCCGTGTTCCAATACTCGAATTGACGATCCAGATCGACCATCTAAGGCGCCTCTATACCGAGAAGATCTCTCGCGCAAAGGCGCAAAGCGCTACCGCGTTTCTAAAAGCGCTTCTTTGCGCCTTTGCGCGAGAAATATTTCTTATCACACGGAGAGTTCAATCAACGATTGATCCAAAATTACGTGCACTCACGATTTCTCGAACATGCAAAATTTTGAATGGTCCTCCCAGGTACAACCAGTCTTCGTTTTTGGAAAAATTTATAGATTTGGATCGCTGTGATCTCAATCTGAAAAAACTCATACGTGATGAGTAACTCCTAAACACTGGCTCAGTAGTTGCTCCTCCGAAGACTCCCCAGATCATTTTGAAAACACCAAGTAGATATTCGAGGCAATTTCCGAAATATCGGAGGTCAACAGATGGCGAAATTGAAATACTTAACCACAATTTTGGTTTCGCTCTTATTGGTGTCCAGCGCGCTGGGCCAAACCAGTAAGGGCTTTATCGTCGGCACTGTTACCGACCCTAACGGCGCTGCCATCGCAGCCGCCACAATCAAAATTACCAACACGGCTACAGGAGTATCACGCGAAACGACTTCACAGGAAGATGGCAACTATCGTTTCGACGCTGTCGATCCAGGAACCTACAGGGTCGAAGTCAGCGTTGCGGGATTTAAAAGCGCCACTCGAGAAGTAGTAGTCGCAGCTGCTCAAACTGCCGAAGCACCCTTCCCATTAGAGGTAGGAAATCCAACTGAGGTGGTAACAGTCACCTCGGCGACAACGGTTGAACTTCAAAGCCAGGACGGCGCGCGTGTTAACACACTCGGAACCCGCCAGCTCACTGAACTTCCCGTTCAGGGCTTGAATCCCGTTAACCTCGTTTTCACGCTGCCCGGTGTAGTTGATCCAGGTCCTCTGGCGGGCGGCTTTGTGCAAGGAACAGAGTTCTCGGTTAATGGTCTGCGCCCTCGCGCGAACAATCAGTTGATTGACGGACTGGACAACAACGACAACTCAATCACCGGCCAGTTTTATCAACCGGTATTGCGTGACGGTTACAACGAAGTAACTGTACTGCAGAGCGACTACTCGGCTGAGTATGGCCGTGCCGGCGGCGCTGTGGTGAACGTAATCACACGCAGTGGAACAAACGAGTTTCACGGTTCCGTCTACGACGTAATCACTCCGAGCAAGCTCGCCGCGCTTTCACCATTCGAAAAGTCCGGCCTGGGTCTGACCAAGAAACCGGTAACGATTGAGAACAACTACGGCTTCTCGATCGGTGGTCCGATCCTAAAGAACAAGCTGTTCTTCTTCGGCACGATTCAATGGTCCCCGTTCCGAGCTGGCGGCGTGACCTCGTCACCAGTAGTGCCCACGGCGGAAGGTGTTGCGCAACTGCGCGCGCTCTTCCCCGCCGGTACCAGTCCCAACCTGGATCGTTATCTCGCTACGATCGGCGATCTGCGCGGAACTACCGGCGTTTTCAACGTGCCACTCGGTGGCGGCCGGCCGGCTATTCCGTTCGGTACGGCTACGCGAACGAGTTCACAACCCGTGGACGATACTCAGTATTTATTCCGCGTTGACTGGACGCCAACTTCAAACGACGCCGTTGCCGTTCGTTACCTGGCGGACGATCAAATCTTCTCTAACCAGGTCCCGCAGTTTGGGACGCTTCAATTTGAGGGAACTGAAGTTGATGTGCCCAGCTTGATTCAGAATGCCTACATTAACTGGACACGTACTTTTTCACCGAACACAACCAACGAATTTCGGTTTGGTTATGGCCGGTTCAATGTGCTCTTCCAATACCGCAATCCCGAACTACTTGAAGCGCCGCCACAGATTCTGTTTGGCGGCAGTGCTTCCGGGGTAACCGGTATTGGTCCTGATGCGACTTTCCCGCAAGGCCGTATCTTCAATAACTATCAGTTCCAGGACACGATCTCGCATACAGTCGGTAATCACACTTTCCGCACCGGGTTCGACATAATGGTCCAGCGCGCGAAGCAGTTTGTGCCTATCAACACTCGCGGCTCATTCACGTTTACCAATAGCGCCGCAAATCCAGCGCTGGGCTTAGAAGCGTTTCCTGCATTCGGAAACTTTGTCGATAACTTCTCGGGTACAAGTGGAATCTTCGCGTCGAAAGTATTCGGCGAAAACGTCGATTTTCCTGATGTAGTCAACCAGGCTTACTTCATCAACGATACCTGGCGTGTCCGTCCGAATCTTTCACTCAATCTCGGTTTGCGCTATGAGCTGTACGGCGTGGCCCAGAACACGGCGCCGTTTCCGGCGTTTTGCGGCTTTGACGTTCCGCTGCTAACGCGATGTGAAGTTGAGCGTGATACGAATAACTTCGCGCCGCGCTTCAGCTTTGCTTACACTCCGAACTTCGGCAGGTGGTTGTTTGGCCAGGACCGCACCGTAATTCGCGGCGGTTTCGCAGTCAACTACGACATCTACTTCAACAACATTCTGAGCAATACCGTTGCGACATCACCGAATGCCATCGGTATCACGACCCTCGGCGCCACGGTGGGTGGCCGAGGATTTGCCAACGCCACCAGCACATTGCCGACAGTCGCTCCGGCTCCGAACCCACTGGCCACTGTATCAACAGTGTTGCCGAATCTTCATAACCCGAAGACCTATGTCTGGAACTTTGGCATTCAGCGTCAGGTTCCAGGAGATATGATTTTTGACGTGGCTTATGTCGGCTCGCGTGGACTTCATCTCTTCCTCAATGAAGAGCTGAATCCTGTTAACCCTGAAACCGGGCTGCGCATTCACCCGAACCGTGGTCCGATTCAACCGCGAACCAATGCGGGAGACTCGAACTATCACTCGTTGCAAACCCGGCTCGAACGCGGATTCCGCAGTGGGCTGCTTTTCAGGTTTGCTTACACGTATTCGAAGGCGATCGATAACGTGAACAGCGAGGTGTTTGTAACCTCGGGCGGTACCAGCCGAGCTTCAGATCTACTGGGAACGTTTGGAGGACGAAGAGCTGATCGCAGCGTGGCCAGTTATCACGTGCCACACGCGGCCAACTTCACTTTCCTCTACGACATTCCATCAGTGGGCGAGAACCGGGTGTTGCGTGGAATTACAAACGGCTTCACTTTGTCAGGCATCTGGCGCATTCAGTCTGGCGCCGTTGAAACTGCTTACTTGAATGGCTTCGACATCAACGGTGATGGCGTTGCTTTCAATGACCGTCCCGCCCTCGGCAACCCGAATGCGCCACGGAATTCCGTGGCCATCTTCAATGACTTGTGCGACGTGGCTTCACCGACAGGCTATTGCACAAACGACTTCGTCACACCCATTGCGTTAAACGATGCTCGCTTTATCGTGGATCCTGCGATTCGCACTGGCCTCGTTGGCAGGAACACACTGCGCGCGCCAACCCTGAACCGTTTTGACGTCAGCTTGACCAAAGCGATCGGGTTGCCGTTCACGCCGTGGGAAGGCGATAAGTTCGAAATCCGTATGGACTTCTTCAACGTGTTCAATCACCCGATCTTTACCTGGGATGCTGCTACCGTGGGTGGTCTCAGCGATGGCGACGTCTTTAACACATTCTTCAACCAACCGGAGCTTAACGGAGGACCGAACAACACACTCCGCAGCTTCCGCTCGGGACGAATCCAACTGCGTTATTCGTTCTGAGGTTTCGGGGCGAGATTCAAACCGCCCCCTCTTTAAAACCACAAAGGCGCAAAGAGTTCTCTTTGCGCCTTTTGTGTTTTCTTTGTGAGGGACTAACGAATCATTTGCTTGCGGACTTACCTAAAATCTTGGCTTCTCTTTTTATCTCCTCACTGACATCTATAATCTGATCGAGATTCGCTCCGGCGTCATTGACCACTTTTGCGTCAACTACCCCAAGATTCTTAAAGATCGGGTTCGCCACAAAGCTAACAATAAGATCGTGCAGCGCAACGATTGTCTTTTGCATGTGACTATCGTCGATTGTCTCAGAGTGAGTTGGTTGTTCTTCCGACTTTTCGGGTTCAGGGAGCGCGAGATTTTGCCGCAGGCGGGTGCTGCGTTTTTTCATGTCATCAGTCAGGTCCGCCAAACGATCGTAATTAAGGCCCTTGTCGGACTGAAGCATGCGCACGATCTCGTTATGGATTACCTGGATACGCTTAAAGTCTTCGTTGATTTGCGGAAACAAATTTCGCCTGCGCTGATTGACCGCCTTGGCATCGTTCTTCATTCGGTTGATCGCGCGATCATGCTCATCCATAGCACGATTACGTTCGCGAACGACCTGACCGGGATAACTCTGGGCTCTCGCCACCGCTGGGGCAATTAAGATGGTGAACAATACAAGTAGCGGGAAAACAATCGTGGAACGGTTGCCGATCTTGAAGCCTTGAAGGACTTTGATCCTCGAACTACACATGACATTCCTCCGAGGTGTTTTTGTTTTTGGGACGGCTGGCGCGGTAAGTATAGTGCGGTAATAAGTCTCTGCTCAAGGATTAAATAGCCAGCGCAACATCACCTGGCCGCTGAATTGCTCGTAGAAAGTCCGCACCGCCGTTTTGGGTTCGTGCTTAAGTTCAGCGGTGATGAGTTCACCTGTTGCAGTTGTCAAATAACAAATCGTCTGTTGTCGTGCATGAAAGTCAACGCCAATATATATTGTGTTCATAGCGCCTCCTTTCAGTCTCTTGTCAAAGACAGCCCTGAGTTTACTCAAGGCGGG
>JAICGZ010000037.1 GCA_025922875.1 Pyrinomonadaceae bacterium | reverse complement strand
TCTACACGATAACCTCGCACTTTCACCTGCTGGTCCAAGCGTCCCAGATACTCCAACTCTCCGTCCTCGCGGTAGCGCCCCACATCGCCCGTCCGGTACAACCGCCCCCCTCCTTCGCGGCTGTAGCGATTGGGTATAAACCGCGCCGCCGTCAGCTCCGCTCGCCCTAGATATCCACGCGCCAAACCTCGCCCGCCTACATGTATCTCCCCAGCCACTCCTACAGGCGCCAACTCACCCTGCTCATCCAACACATAGACCTGCCACCCAGGCAACCCGCGCCCAATCACACTCCCGCCGGCTTCCTCATCCGCGCTCCCAACTTCGTGCCAACTCACATGCACCGTCGTCTCCGTGATCCCATACATGTTCACCAACTGCACTCGCCCTGCTCCCCACGCTGCTCCTCTCACCCAACTCGGCCAACTTCGCACCTCCAGCGCTTCGCCCCCAAAGATCACCAGCCGTACTGCCAAACCGCTCGCTCCTTCTCCCGCCCCCATGACTCGCACCAATTCCCGAAACGCTGACGGCGTTTGATTCAAGACGGTCACTCGCTCCCGCCGCAGCAACTCACAAAACTCCTCCGGCGTCCGGCTCACCCAGTACGGCACCACCACCACCCGCCCGCCAGTTAGCAGCGCGCCCCATAACTCCCACACCGAAAAGTCAAAGCTGTAGGAGTGAAACATCGTCCACACCTCACCCGCGCCCAAACCCATCTGTTCTCTCAGCCCCGCCACCAGCCCCGTCACACTCCCGTGTCTGATCATCACTCCCTTCGGCCGCCCCGTTGACCCTGACGTGTACATCACATACGCCAGGTTCTCCGCCTCTACCACACTCTCCACTTCACCTTCTGCTTCTCCACTGATGGTTTCCCATTCCGCTTCCCACACCACCTCCTTCAGCTGCCCCATCGCTCCTATTTCCGCTCCCACACCTCGCTGCCGCACCAACACTTTTACTCCTGCGTCCGCCAACATCCACTGCAAACGTTCCCCAGGCGTCCCTGCCTCCAACGGCAAATATGCCGCGCCCGCCTTCAGCACCCCCAGTTGCGCCACCACCATCGCCACTGAACGGTCCATCAGCAAACCAACTACTTCTTCCCGGCCCACTCCCAGCCGCTGCAAATACCGCCCAAACTGATTCGCTCGCCGATTCAACTCGCCGTAGCTCAACTCCTCCCCTTCACTCACCAACGCCACTGCTTCACCCCATCGCGCTACCGCCGAACCAAATCCCGCCACCAGCGTTTGGTTCTCTTCGGATTTCGTTTCGGAGTTGTTGAACTCCTCAAGCAACCGATGTCGCTCATTCTTTGTCAGGAGCGGGAGATCAGAAATTCCGGCATGTGGATCAGCGGCAATTCCTTTGAGTAAGGCCTCGAAGTGTCCGGCCATTCGCTGGATTGTGGTTTCGTCGAAAATATCTGCGTTGTATTCAAACGAAGCGCTAAGCCCGTGATCCAGTTCCGCCATTGTTAGAGTCAGGTCAAACTGTGTTACTTGCCGATGTACAGGGATCGACTCAAATTCCACGTCGTCGAGTTGTATTAGAACCGGAGCTTCCCCGAGAGCGAAGGCTGTCAAACGCTCGTCATTTAGTCGCGGTGCTTTTTGAAAGACAAACATCACTTGGACCAGGGGCGAGCGTGAAGCGTCCCTGGCTACCCCAAGCCGCTCCACGACTAGATCAAAAGGATAGTCCTGGTGATCCGTGGCCTCCAGTACGACTTGCCGAACCTGATTCAGAAAATGGACAAACGTCTGGTTGCCGGAGGCGTCTGTGCGCAGCACCAGGGTGTTCACAAAACAACCGACAACGCCGGCGAAATCGGCGTGGGTTCGACCACTCACAGGTGTCCCAAGCAAGAGTGACCGCTGATTTGTATAACGGAAAATCAAGACCTTGAAGGCCGCGAGGAGAGTCATATACAAGGTCGCGGACTGCCGCCTGCCGATTTCCCTAAGCTCGCGCTTTAGACTCTCGTCCAAGCTAAAGTTAAAGAATGCACGCCGACTACTCGCGAGCCGCCGTCGCGGATGATCTCTTGGCAGGTTCAAAGATAGAAGATCGCCTGCGAGTTTTTCCTTCCAATAGTTCCAGAGCCGCTGCCCGACTGGTCCGGCAAGTATCTCCTTCTGCCATACGGCATAGTCCGTGTATTCGAGATTAATCAGTGGGAGCTGAGCAATTTGTCCTTGCCTGGCGGCCCGGTAATACGCGCTCAACTCTGAAACCAGCACAGCCATCGACCAAAGATCGGCAATGATATGGTGGATGACTATCAGCAATACATGCTCGTCCGCTGATCGTTTGAATGCCCTTACAACCATCAGTGGACCGCGCTGTAGATCGAAAGCGAAAGAGGATTCTGCCGTCAGCCGTTCGTGCAGGAGCGGCTCGCTCCAGGCGGAGGCATCAACTTCGTCAAAATTCATGTGGTCCGGTTGGACCACCTGCACCGGTTCACCATCGACAACAGAAATGACAGTTCGCAGGGAACGGTGGCGATCGACCAGGTGCTTGAAAGCTTGACGTAAAGCGTTTACGTCTAGACTACCCTTAATGCGAACTGCCAGGCTTATATTGTGGGCGCCGCTCTCACCGGCTAGTTGAGAAAGAAACCAAAACGATCGTTGGCCATGCGAGAGCGGATAGTTGACGTCGCCCGAGCTTGTCAGCGAAGTCTTTTGACTGAGTGATCCGCTCGTCTGGATCACGATCTGCTCGGCAATTCGAGCGATGGTGACGTCTGCAAGAAAACTCGACATTGGCAACATGACGCCGATTTGACGCTCAACGTCGTGAGCAATCTCAGTCGCCATCAGAGAGTCTAGACTGTAGCTCGTTAGCGGCCTCTCGAGATCAATTTGAAACACCGGTCGTCTTAATCGCTGCGCCAGGTAGTTCCGCAACCAGTCTTTGACAACATTTATGTCGAGGACCGGTTCAGCAGGGATCGCCGGCGCTGTTTCGTCCCCGGATATTTCGCTGTCGCGCCACTGAGGCTCGTTCATCAGAGCGTTTGCGAGATACAGTCTCTTACATTCTCTGCGACGGACTTTGCCGCTCGAGGTTTTCGGAACATGGCCCCGCTTGAGAAGCGTGATCGCTGCGACTGCCACTCCATGACGTTCAACCACAGCCTGACGAATCGCTTCGACAATCTCTGCAAAATCGGCGTCGCGGTAGTCCTTTCTTACTTCCTGGACCACGACCAGGCGTTCTTCTGTTTTCTCCGTTATTGAGAATGCTGCACCGCAACCGGGGCGAAGAGCGGGATGACTGCCTTCGACAGTCAGTTCAATGTCCTGTGGATAGTGATTGCGACCGCGAATAATGACCAGATCTTTGAGACGTCCGGTTATGAAGAGTTCACTTCCTCTGAAAAACCCGAGATCTCCCGTACGCAGAAAAGGCCCTTCAGCTGAGCCTGCGAGGAAAGCATGAAAGTTCGATTCCGTTTCGGTGGGACGATTCCAGTAACCGCCGGCGACGTTTGAACCTGAAACCCAAATCTCGCCGATGCGATCCGGGGCGCTGGGAATTAATGATTCAGGATCCACTATCAAGACACGCTGGTCCAACCAACTCCGTCCGCACCCCACCAGCGTTCTCGTATCGTTCTGCGTATTTGACGTCTCTGCCACGTAGCCTTGTTCGAGTGCACTCGCTTTCAATGTTGCCAGAACGGGTTGAGCTGTTTTCTCACCTCCTGTGACAAAGACTGTTGCTTCAGCCAGTCCATAACAGGGAAAGAAAGATTCGAGGCGAAATCCACAATCTGCGAACGCCGAGGCAAAGCGCTGCAGAGTCGAATGATGAACAGGCTCAGCGCCGTTGAACGCAACCGTCCAACTGCTTAGGTCAAGAGTGGCTTTTTGTTCCTGAGTTATTCTTCCGACGCACCATTCGTATGCAAAGTTTGGGGCGCCGCTGGTTGTGGCCCGGTAACGAGAAATGGCGTGAAGCCAGCGATATGGTCGCTGTAAAAACGCTTGTGGTGACAAGAGGACGGCTGTGGCCCCGACGTATAAAGATTGGAGCACATTACCTATCAATCCCATGTCGTGATAGAAGGGCAGCCAGGTAACGAGTGTCGACTTGGCAGTGTGCTGAAAGGCCTTCTGGATCATTCTCTGGTTGCACAACAGATTGCCGTGGCTAACCATTACGCCTCTCGGCGTCCCTGATGAACCTGAAGTGTATTGCAGAAAAGCGAGCGAACGGGCGTCGACGTCGCGTTCCAAATCAGTGTTGACGGCCTGACCAAGAGTGTCCGTCGGGATCCACTCCGGAGGATTCGTGAGGGAAGCTTTGACTGGATCACCGGCAACACTGCGCAGCAACTTTTCGGTCGTAAGTACGACCTTGGCTTGGGAATCATCAATGATATTCCGCAGCACGTTGAAACTGTGTCGGTCTCGAGGAGAGTAGGCGGGAACGGCCACCACTTCAGCATAGAAACAGCCCCAAAGCGCCGCAGCGAATTCCAAGCCCGGTGGATACACCAGCAGCGCTCGCTCTCCTGCCATGCCTCGATTTCTTAGAAAGAAACCTATCGCTTGAGCAGCGCGATACAACTCTCCGAACGTGATACTACTCTCTTTATTTTCTCCGTCCTCGAGGAACAGATACGCACGACGATCAGCTTGATGGCAGGCCCTCCAGCGCAGGACATCGAGCAAAGTTGTTGGCTCGAAGTCAAGCTCAAGATCAAGACTGATTTGTGTTGTCATACCGAAGGTCCTAGTTGCGGAGCTTGAGAGACATTGCTGCCGCGTACTGGTCGCCAGTGATCCTGTTTATCGAGGGGTAAGCAGGAGTGTGTGCTGCGCCGCTTGGGCGATAGCAGTGTTGTCGAATGGAAAGAGGCCGGTTGATCCTGCACGCCAATCCTCATACTGATCTTTCCAGTAAGGACTATTAGGATCTCCGGATTCGCCGAGGGTGATACCCAATCGAGTGTTGTTCCAACTGCCAACATCGGCGATAAAGCGCATCGAGACAAATGCACCGGCGTTAACAGTAGCGCTCGTGCCACCGGTGTTACGGGGAAATGGAGGAACACCAAACTGCCCTGGAGATAAGCCAGCCGCCAGCGGATGCCGGAAGCGGATCTGGCCCGTCTTGCCCCAAGTCCATTGCCGTTCGTCCGCGCCCAGTTGTTTCTGAAGCTGCTCACGAGCTTCCTTGTAACAGGCGAGCAAAAGTGCCTCATACGAGGTGAATTCTTTTGGCAGCCATGCCTGCGGCCGCGTAGTAATTATGAGATCCACAAATGTTTCTTCGTTTGCCCATCGATATCGTTTTCCCTGGTCACTCCCCAGAGCAGCGTTAAGGATCTCCTGCTGGAAGGATCTGCGCATTCTAACCAATAGTGGTAACGCTTGTGACTCGGCACTGGAACTCCCATCCCAAGTAGCAAAAGTGTCCAGCATTGCTCGCCATTCCGGTGCAGTAGGGGCCAGGCCGCGTGCGAGCTTAACGATCTCGGCTGCGAAGATCGCATCTGGATAGGAATAGGCATCGAGCTGAATGGAACGAAAGTCATCCACTGTCGCCTTTGGCTTATTCTTGAGAAGCTCGTAGATGCGCCGCGCACGATATGGTTCCTGCCATTCGCGAGTCAGATAATATGGATAGGTTTTGCCTGCAATTCGTTGGTTGGCGGTGACGATCACTCCCGAGGGCGGATCGAGAAGATGAGGTAAGTCCTTGAAGGGAACAAATCCGATCCAACCGTTCTTATGAAGTGATCCGTCGCAAGGCACAGTCGGGTCACAACCCTTTCTTATCGGAATCCGACCTGCTCCGTAATATCCAATATGACCGTCAACGTCTGCATAGACGAAGTTCTGAGGCGGTCCAGCGAAATAGCTCAAAGCTCGCCGGAAGTCTGCCCAACTACGCGCTTTGTTTAATCGAAAGAACGCTTCAAACTCAATGGCGTCGGGTTCGAGAGCAGTCCACCGTAACGCGTAGTACTTTGAATCACCGCCGAAGATGATTGGACCATGCCGGGTCACCTTAACGTCAACCGGGACACTTTCAAACGTGCCTTCGCTGGGGTCTTGACGCACGTTGATCTCTTCGCGACGCACTACTGCGTCACGCCAGCCATCCGGAGTGAGATATCGCGATCCGTTGTCAGTTTCAAATTTCTCTACATAAAGATCCTGCACATCGGCGCCCAAGTTGGTGATGCCCCATGCAATCCATTTGTTGTGCCCGACTATGATTCCCGGTGCGCCGGGAACACTCGCTCCCGCCACATTAATATCTGGGGCACTGAGACTTGACAGGTACCAGATCGAGGGCACAGATGGCGCCAAATGCAGATCATTAGCGAGCAATGGCTTTCCCGAGCTCGTCAACCTTCCCGAAACCACCCAGTTATTGCTCGCTGCACGGTCCTCCGCGTAAAGGCCGATCCGCTCGAGGGAACGTTGCATCAAACTTAACACGTTCGCTGCTTGCATTAAGAGGTCATCTTCGCCGCGCTGTTTTGGCGCTTCGAGCGGTGGCACACTCGAGTTGGTTGGATCACGGCCAACTACCACTACGTCCAGCGGAGACGTTTCGGGAAAGATCATCTCACGTTGTTCTTTTGGTACATTTGCAAAGTTCGAGCGCAGAGAGTCAATGGGCCAAGTCATCGAGAGCGTTTCGGCGAAGATCTTCCCGATAACTAGGGAGTCTGAGGAGGTCCAGGCCCTGGGCCGGTATTGCAGGATGCGAAACTCGATTGGCAGCGTCTTATCATCAAGCGATTCGATGAAAACATTTACGCCGCGAGCATAAGCATCGAGGGCCGCACGAAAACTCGGAGAGCAATGCGCCAACATGTCTTCGCTGAGTTTCGCAAAACCATAAACGCGCCGATTCTTATCTTCTTCGAAAGTCGCCCGACCGAAGATCTCTGAGAGTTCACCCCTCGCGGTGCGCCGCAACAGGTCCATCTGCCATAAACGGTCACTGGCCGTAACGTATCCTTGCGCGAAAAACAGGTCAGCCTCATTCAGCGCCTGAATGTGCGGTATATAGCGCTCGTCGCGACGAACGGTGACTCTGTCGCGAAGACCCGTGAGCCGCAGTTCAGCAGTTTTCGCGGGAGCGCTAACAGTTTGCGCGGAAAGCTCAGAAACGCCGACAAAGACCGAATTTAGGAGCAGGAGAAAAAGGATAATCCATCTCTTACCCGGGCGCAGGATACGAACTGTGTAGCGGCTCTTCATGACCGTAAAGATCACTAAACTGCTCAGTCCTAAAGTGCAGTAGTATTGACTGGATTGTAAGGGAGCACTGTTTCTCTGACAAACCGCAGCCAGACTAGGGTAGTGCTATAAAGATGTCAAGAATTTGCGTAGTGGGATAATAATGTGTTGCTGAAGAAAGGCTCTCCGGTCCCGGAGATACCCAGTGTTTATAGCTACCCGCTATCAATCCGCACTAGGGCTCCGGAGGAGCCCGATGTTTGGTCGCGCAACATGGTGGTCCTCCGAAGCGCGAAATCTTTTGAACTGCGCGCTATAAACATTTGGCCGCGCTGCGGTCAGCCAAACCAACACACTATTACCCCCCTACCAGAATTTGCCTCTGATTGCAGGCTGGACTAATCTTAGTCGTCGATCAAAAGAATTTCTATTAGTTAGGAACTCGAGCAATGCAAGTTACCTGTCTCATACTTTTGCTGCTGGCCCCGTCGTGGCTCGTCACAATTTCTTCTGACTCGTCGCTAAAAGTTGCCGAAGTGCAAAAACGCGAGGAGGTCAGGCAGATTACAGTCGCGCAACTAAAGACGCTTTTGGAGAAAAAGCAACCGGTTACAATTCTCGACGTGCGCATGGACCATCCTTATGCCGCGAGCCAGACTAAGATAAAAGGCGCAAAGCGCATACAGCCCGACGATATCGAAGCGCAATTGAAAGAGATTCCTCGCGACAAAGAGATCGTTACTTACTGTACTTGACCAGACGAAGCCTCAAGCGCCCGTGCGGCGCGAATACTACTAGCTAACGGCTTTAAGAATGTTCGAGTGCTGAAAGGCGGATGGGGTGCTTGGGTTGAGGCCGGTGGAGCGACGGAACCGAAGTAGCCTCGAGTTTTGTAGATTTATCCAGGTCACTGTTCTTAACGATCCTGATTAAGAACCGCCGCAATTTGATCGAGAAACGAAACAGGGTCTTTCCTCTGGAATACATTCCGACCAATACACAAACCAGCGCCGCCGTTATCAACAACAGCCTGCGCCACGCCCAGCAATTGGCTGTCAGACTTCAAAGTTCCTCCAGAAAAGAAAATGGCCATCTCTTGCACGAGTCCCTCCAAAACCGCCGGCACATCCATCAGTGATTCTGGCGCTTCGGTCTTGACCGCGTCCACACCCAATTCGTAACCGATCCGCATGAGATGGCGAATTCGCTCGATTCTTTTCCGATTCTCTTGCTGCGTTTTGTCATAAATCATGGCAAGAACCGGAAGACAATACCTTTGAGCTTCATCTACAACTGTGCCCAATAGTGTTAAGTTATGAGCGCTGTTGTCTTCAGTAAAATTCAGTTGCACAGAAACTGCGTCCGCGCCCAGTCGAATGGCGCTCTCTATCGACGTCAGCATCCTTTTGGTATCAGGCGCCTCAGCGATCGAGGACATCCCGTTCAGATGGACCATGACTCCCTTCCCGGCGAGTACTCCGGCATTCGCCAGGCGCTCTACCATTCCTTTGTGCGCAATCGTTCCGGTGATGGCGGGATGCGAAAGACAACGTGCTATCTCATTGATTGAACCTAAACCGCTGATCGGCCCATAGGTCAAGCCATGATCAATGGGAACGATGAGGCCGCGAGAAGTCCTATGGTTGATGAATCGCGACCAGCGAAGGTTTTTGCCTGCGCCGATTAGCTTCATACCCCGCCTCTTAGCTATGTCTCGATGATGGTCTCGTCTATCTTTATTCCAACGTGTCTGCCGGGAGAGGTGACGAAGCCGAGAACTTTATCACCGGCTTTCAGCGCGGTGATATTGCACGGTAACCCCGTCTCTGAAAACACTCTGACGTGCCAGTCATCCTGCATGAAGACGTTGACTCGCCTTTCGCCGCTGAATTCGACCTCGATAAAGCGCAAAGGACGCACCTCTATCTTGATTCTGCCTACGACGCTGCGACGCACCTTACCTTCGATGCTGACTACCATCGCCGGCGCTCCCGCCCTCAATTCGCTGAGATAATTTGTTCGCCCATCGGGACCATAAATATAGCTGTGAATCCCGCCGGCATTTACGCGAAAGGGTCGCAAGTCCATGTAAGGAAGCGGGAAGACTTCGGGGCAGCAAAGAATTCCTCCTTGAGAAGTTGATCCAACCAGAATCCCTTCTTGCTCCGAAAACATTGTAACCAGATCAACGCAGGCACGATGTCCCATGCCCACAGGCTCACTGCGTGTCACGGTTCCTACCTCGACTTTGATTGTTTGAGTTCGCGCCTCTTCGAGTTGCACCAGAAAAGCGTCCAGGGTCGCATGATCACTGGGAGAGAACATGACGCCATCAGCGCCTACCTCCATCACACCAAGGCTGACAACAGCGTCATGGATGTCTTGGTGATCCCTGATCTCCTTGATCAGAGAAGTTCTTAGATGTTGTAAGGAAGCAATTGCAAGTTCGAGGGGTATATTCGTCGGATCCTTAAAGGACAACAGAAGGTACGAATAACGAGCAGCCAGCTGAATCGCAGTTTGCAGGGTCTCCGCGGAGGTTACAGAGGCTCGCAGGCATGTGTCGAGTTTTCTCTCGTTGGCCAGCTGAAGCACGTGCAGGTCGTAACTGGAAATCACGCATCGCTCGAACGCGTCAGGGGCAACGTCCGACAGAATCTCCCCTTCTACTAATTCAACAAATTCCTGCTCGTCGTTCAAATGAATAATCTTCAACAGTCGAGAGGGGATCGCTGCCGAGTAGCTGTCAAGATTACTGTAATGCAACATCACGCCGGTATAAGAAGTATTCGATATCCGGGTCAGGAGGGATTTGTCCGTGTCCTCACGGCTGAACAACTCAGTGTCATACCAGAGCTGCGGCTCAGTGTGTGGACGGGCCGCCAGGCTCGGCTCGCTCGCCGACGCAGACCTGGGGTCGATGTTCTCACTGGCCCGAGTTATTCCGAACTCCTCGGCTGCAGGAGACTCGTGCCGTTTGGCTGACAAGGGCCCTTTCTTTTGAAACGAAGCTGATGACATCGGTCACCTTACTCGTCAAGTGATAGTGGAGTCTTGAGATTGGGAACCCGGGAACGAGGCTTAATCAGGATTGCGGTTCCCCTCCCCTTCAACCATAACGTGATTCGGACAAACAAACTGCAGTTCGTTGATGCAGAAGCTAGTCCATTCTGGTGTGATGTTGTCGAAGATCACGTTCTCGTCCATGAATATGCCATCCGTGACAACGAAGTTCTCTTGAAGGAAAAGGGAATCTGCATCAGTCAGCGGCCTGGGGACGTCATTTTCTTTTCGAACATTGCTGGATTTCTCCTGCCAGCCCTCAAATTGCCGAAACTTGGAGAGATGAAAAGCTTTACAGTATTGCCCCACCATGCGCATCTGCGTCGTTCCTATCGGATTTATAAAAGGTGATTCAGAGTCATCGTGGATCCCATTAACAGGTCACAGCATCCTCGCCAGATGCACAGAATCTTGCGCGCTGCGGTTAAAGAAGTCAACTCTCTCCGCCTGCTGATGGGCCGTTGATGGGCCTTGACTTCTTCTCAATTATGGTCAGGAGAACCGAGTTGAATATATCGGCGCGAACGGGTGTCATCGCGGTGACTTTTTGCAATGACTATTCCTTCACCTGAGAGAATCACTGCCTGAGGCTGATTGCGCAGAAAAGAATCGCCGGATAAGTCGCGACGAAAGCCCAGACAAAAGTATTGAGACCCATAATCACTGCATTGGTAATGTGGAAGAGGATGCCTAAAACAGCAAAAATGGCAAACCCAGTTTTTCCAAAGGCCAGTGCGAGCGGGAAGCTACACTCGAACAACATCAACAACCACGAGAGAACAACACAAATGGCGTGGCGGCCACTCACGAGATTTGCAGCCACACTCGACCCGTAAGTTCTAGTGCTTAGAATCCGACGCACCGCTTCGCCGCTCCGCCAAACCGGAGAAAAAACCTTCGCGATCCCGGCGACAAAATATGACAGACACCCCTGGATCGCGATGAACCAAAGCGAGGCTTGGGCGATGTGGACGTCCCCGGGAAAGAGCTTGTAGATAGCGACCGCAACGAACGTTATGAGTGACATCTGGTCAGAACCATCCAAGCCGATTGGCGCGCGCCAATACAGAGCTATGCTCACCGCTATAACGACGAGCACGCACACGGTGCTCAGCCCAGAGTTGTTGCTGAAAATGATAAGTAATAGAGCTGCCAGCGCCCTGCCACCTAGTGCGGGCGAAAAGAAAGAGTGTGAGACCAAATGCCTGGATCTGTCGGTACCGATGCTGATCGTAGCTCTGGAAAGGGTTCGAAGAACGTTCCAGTCGAAAAGACCACCATCCGCGAATTCGGCCCTAAGGGTGAGGAGTTCCGCAGAAGCGATGAGGACCCCCGTAGAGGCCAAGATCAAAATCAACGTATACGTTAAGTCCAAGTCCATTAAGTTCAGTGAAGCCTATGAATCCCGGACATCACGAGTACCCGGCTGCGCTCCGGCTCGTCTGAGAAACCACTGTGTTCCAAAACCATAAATTGTGTGCCGTCTGTTCCAAGCGAGTGCGGACGCGAGGTGATGAAGTTCAGAATAAGAATATACGGCACACTAACAAATACTGCTTCACTCCCCTGATGTTTGACAAAGTCAATAAGCGAAGTGACCAGGTCGCTTAAGGCTTTGTTCTTCCGTTTCGTCGGGTTCCACAGCGCGAGACGGAAACTGTTCGCCGACCCCTTGAGTTCGATCTTCTTCCAGTTGTCCAGTGAGCCGTCAGGCAAGCGGTCGCGATAAAGCAGATAGTAATCAGTCATACCAGGGTTGGGCGCAAAAAACGTCCAGATTGGGATGAGTCCAAAGATATTCAGCGCATGTAGCCACTTGGGGCACCTGGAGTGAAATTGATTCACAATGGTAGCTCCGCCCCAGATGACGTAGATGGTGATAACTACGATGGCGGCGAAAGACATTTGGCTATTTCCTGGCTCGAACCGTCGAAGTGCAATACTTATTTTGGCGGCTTCCTCAAGAGGATGTCTGTGCGAAGGCGAAGGAGTTCGGCCGCCGTTACCTCCGGCGGTAAGGACTTGACTTTACGTTGAAAGTCTTTCGATCGAAGCACGTCATCCGGAATCGAGGCGAGAGCTACTGCGCCGATAAGAAACCTAACAAATTCGTTCACAAGCCACTGGGCCGCGTAAGGAGTCGCAATTAGGACAAACTCCAGCAACGCCGGCGTAAGGGGAGCAACTAGGGACGCAGCGATATTATTCGGTGAGCCGCTGGGAACCAATCTTAGAGCTTCCCTCTCTATTTTACTGAGTTTGGGATGGCGAATGACCAAAACGCAAGTCAACGGCTTGTCAGAGTCAGCTCGGTAGTACTCGATCATGGAAAATTTATTTTTATCCAGATTGCCGCCGTTGTATGGAAACGGATGCACGTTGACTCGCAGTATCTCGTTAACGTGAATATAGCTCACTAAGGTCTTGTTGGCATAGCTGATCTCAGCAAACGAGGGGATAGCTTGCCGTTTTGATTCGGGAGAGATCACAGATGCGGCTCTCTTGCTAAAAAGCTCTGTCTCCATCCGTTGGATCTGATCATTCGCGGAATTGAACTCTTTGCTATTGTTGGCCTCGATTGTCTCGATTAGTTTACTTAACAGTGGTTCGCCCTCTTGTGCGACAAAGGCAGTGACTGTACCCGGCGTAACGTGGGCAAAGTCGTTAGCCTTAGCCTTCCCCGATATCTCGACCACCACACAGCGGCATGTTCTGACAGGGCGGGTCCCCGCTTCTTCCGAGACTTGCACAAACGCGCGCTGAAATTCCGGGGAAGCCAGCGACTTAGTGAGAAACTCGTTAAGGTCTTTGCGTGACATCGGTCGGCCTCGTGATGAGAATTCGTTATAAGAGTTACCGCATGCTATTGCCGGTTTAGCGACAAGTCAATACTACTAGCTCATGCCTGGTTTCCACCCGGGTACCTAATTCGCCCGCTCACACGACAAATACATGCAACCGTTCACGACCCAAAGCTTAAGACATCCCATTGCAAGTTCTCCGCATAATAACGGCAGACTCTAATGGTCTGCTTCGTGCACCATGATCTAGAAAGATAATGGGATGTGTTCGTGCCAAGGCAGACCTAGCTGTGACGGCTGAAGAACTGCGGCTGTGCAGAAACTGTGCAACAGAAAAATGGCCGCTCCCGCACTGACAGGGTCGTCACTAATTACCTACGCGTATTGTCGGCAACAGTTTGCTACTGGTCAATGCTTGCGTGGGCACTGTCAAATTAACTAGCGACGATGGCAACTGGTGCTGTGGCATCATGCAGTGATGAACGCTCCACCTCTGTATCGCCGCCATCGTTTCCCCTCCGAAGTCATCAGTCACTGCGTCTGGCTTTACTTCCGCTTCTCAATTAGCTACCGCGACGTTGAAGAGATGATGGCCGTGCGCGGTCTTACTCTTACTTATGAGACCGTTTGGTATTGGTGTTTGAAGTTCGGTCAGACTTACGCCAACCGCCTGCGCCGCAAGTCTCCTCGACCTGGTGATCGATGGCATCTGGACGAAGTGTTTCTAAAGATCAACGGCCAGCTCCATTATCTCTGGCGTGCAGTGGATCAAGATGGCGACGTCTTGGACATCCTGGTCCAGAGCAGGAGAAATAAGAAGGCAGCCAAGAAGTTCTTTCGCAAATTATTAAAGAGATTGTGCTATGTCCCACGTGCGCTTATTACAGACAAGTTAAAAAGCTATCGTGCGGCGAAAACCGAACTGATGCCAAGTGTCGAACACCTCGAGCAGAAATATCAGAACAATCGGGCTGAGAATTCACATCAGCCGACCAGATTGCGAGAGAAGGTGATGAGGCGCTTCAAGTCCGCGGGCCATGCACAGCGTTTTCTTTCAGCTTTCGGAATCATTACCTCACACTTCCGAGTGGTACGACACCTGTACAGCGCTAGCAACTATCGCGAAGTAATGAAACTGAGATTCGCTGGTTGGCAAGAGGTAACTCACAGCGAGTCAGCTCCTTAATGAAGTTTCAAACGTCAATCAGCGACATGGTGAGAAGCGATTCGTTTTGCCTCATTGAGCGCCTCGCTGCTTCATGAGGTTAAGTTGACAGTACCGGCAGGAGTGCTTAAATCAGAATTGGTTTCTCTCCCTCGCTGACGCGAGGGAGACGATCGAAAACTGGCGCCAGGACTACAACGAATATCGGCCGCATAGCTCGCTGGGCCAACAAACGCCGAGCGAATTTGTGGCTGATTGGCAACAAACCCGAACCAATCCAAAAGCCGGATTTTTAACTCTCGAAATGGTCCAATAATCGGGGAGGTGTCATCTAGATCCCTTGCCCGCTTTTTAATTGGCGTTGTTTTCAGGGAGGAGGTCATACTTGGTCCAGAACCTGCCTTGTCGGAACAGTCAGCTTATAAGAATGCGTTCGAGTCACTCTCTGCGCTAACGATCTTGCTTGAACGTTTGTCTCCTAAAGAGCGCGCAGTTTTACTTCTGCGAGATGTCTTTGAGTGTGAGTACGATGAGATAGCGTTAGTAATGAGCAAGCGTGCGGACACTTGTCGCCAACTGCTGCGGCGCGCTCGACAACACCTCGCCGACGCACGCCCGCGCTTCGAAGTTTCTACCGACCAACTCCAAAAACTCGCACGTCAGTTCGCTCTCACGTGTGCAAGCGGCGATCTTAAAGGACTCGTAACCGCACTAGCGTAGCCCACGCACTAAACTTCTCAATAAGTTACTTCGTGTCGCCACGTTTGCCGGGACTTAGGCTGTCCCAGCTTTGTTTGGCTGAGAGCGTGGCTGAACGTTTCGGGAGGTTTTCGTCTGAAGGCTTCGCAGTAGGGTCCTCTCAAGGTAGGTGATGACATAAAAGAAAATGAGAAACAACGCAAAAAAGAGGAACAATGCAAAATATATCTGCCCGATAGTGGCGCCTGGTTGGGCGAGGATATACGAGTAAGTCGTGATTGCAACAGTGAACACAATGCCACACGAAATCATGAGCGGAACCAACCTGCGGTTGACAACCTTTGAATACGCCAGAGTTGTGCCGATAGCAGCACCCACAATTGAGATCATTACTGACTCTATTTCCAAATCGGCAAAAGATCTGAGGGGCCAAGTATTATAAGAACTCAGCCCGGAGACCAGCACATTGAACAGGGTGAGAGCGGTTGGGAGTTTCTTATTCATAAATACCTCATCTTGGTAAATGCATTTCTGCGGCAAGGCCAATAAACCCCTCGTTGCCGGGAGTGAAAGCAACTAAAAACACTGTCTGTAACACCCAGTCGCTTCCATTAACTGGAAACGATATTTCATTGTTTCCACGCCGCTTGTTCTTAAGCACGATGAGATCCGAGCTCAAGCCCGTGCTCTTGAATCGTGGAGTGCGACCAAGCCAATTCAACATGTCCGCTTGCAACGATGGTTGAATGTTAGCCTGAGTTAATGAGTTTGCTTTAACTATTTCCCAATCCCGATTTGCCTTGGGTAACCCAAAGGATCCGAATGATTCGCCCATTCGCGTCGGCAGGATCAAACTCAGATCGTCCCCTTCTATACGAAAGGTGATTAGAGTGGACTGCTCGGAATCGCGCATCTCTGAAACCACCTCAATCTTGAAAATCTGTTGGCCGTTCTGATCGTGACGAAGGCGCACCGTATGCGCAGTCTTCTTTGGGTGTCTTTGCGCGTCAACATAGCAGCTCGCCTGCTCGCGATATTGAAGGGCATTGCCAAACAGCACCTCTACCTGATTCAGAGGAAATGGATCCTGGGCTATGGTGCTACTTGAATCAGACATTTTCGCCGGCAATTGATTCAATCCGGTGCACTTTATTCCTGCTTCTGGCCAATGTACTGAGAGCCGAGTGGTACCCTCGTTTCTAATCGAGTTTGTGATTTTCCATTTGGCGTTCTGTATCGAGTGAATGTCGGAGTTGCAGACAAAGTTAACTCCTGGTTTCAGTATTCGCTTTTCAAGAGCTACATTGCTGCCAACGAAGAGTACAAGCACGGCTGAAATGATCGTCTTCATATTTGTTACCTCTTTTCGAAAACCTAAGCGTGCTCAATAGCAACTACACGCACCCTTTACCTGGTCGTAATCACCACCGCGCTACTCAATGTAAAAAACGGCCCTCTGCCTTTTGAGTGAAATTGAGAAAGCGAGATCGCGGGTTTTTGTAATAATGCTGGTCCAACTCGGCTGCACATCATTGGTGATGCTTGTTTCCGCCTTTAACGTATCCAGGAAAGTCCGCGTAAAAACCGACCCCTTGTTATCGTCCGTTCCCGACAACTGACCCTGTTCTGAGGACGCTGCAATTATGTTTGCCTCTGTTTTCAGGAAGAGTTTCTCGAGGGCGTTTCGGTTGGCGCCAGGAGCGGATCTTTTGAGCGAATAACCGAAGCGAAAATCAAATTTGGTTTGTTTGAAGCGATCATTACAAGTATCCGCGAGCGTGATATTTAATCTAGCGCCCTTCTTCTTTAGAATATTGAACACTTCTGACGCTGATACATCACGTCCATATCCGAGATTGAACCTTGGGTAAGGATCTGTGTCGGTGGGCAATCTATAGCCGTGTCCGGTGTAAACGAACACAACTATGTCTCCGCGTCCTGGTTGTAACTCGTTAACAACACTCAACACCGACTCTCGGTTGAGCGAGACTCCTGAAACTTGTCTCGGACTGAAACCTATGCCAAGTTCGTTCGCAATTCCGCGAAAATCATTCAGAATTGCCGAAGCGTCTACCTGAACACCACTGCCGATATCATGCGCGTTTGTATCCGCAACAACGATCAGATGCATCACCAGGCCAGAGGTGGCGCTTGAGGCGCGCGCTGACCTGGGATCTGTTGTAGGCGTGATGAAACCAAAGTTCTGAAGGAAACCTCCTGCTTCTGAATGCGAGACGGCACGGAATTCTACGAGGGAAGCGAACAAACCCTGATCATCAACTGGTGTTACACAGGGGAACGATCCGTTTTGGCAGACAGAAAAGATAAAGGAGTCCGGCGAGTACAGCATTCCAGACTGAGTTGGGGACAGAAAACGTGCGTTGAGGCCTCTCAAAGTAAAGCCGGTGGGTTGCGGCATGAACACAAGATTCTGTTCAACCAGTAACTCTCTCCCTACATTTGGATCACGATACTTTATTCTTAACGTTGACATTTGCCACGGCCCATACCATCCCATCAAAGCGTCATACACTACGTTGTTGGCGCCGCGATATTGGATCTTGTAAAGACCTTGGGCCGTAACAGTGATTGACAGAACGAGCACGAAACCAATGGAAATTAGAATTCTTTTCATGTTGCCTCCTGGTCCATGTACGTTTCGGATTCTTGCGGACGGAGATACCCGGTCACCATTGACCGGACCTGACCGATCATCGGTCCAACAAAATTTCATACTTGGGCCAATTCCTCTTGCAAGGACCAAGCCATCTGTCGCCATCAACTGTCTGAGCGGACAAGCTCAAGTGACGGCATGGCTTAGAAATGCTATGGCAAAATGCCGCAGTAGAATTCCGGGATTTATGTTCAAAAATTTGGATTAGTCCGACTTTTTAAAGGGTTTCTATACCTTGACATTAAGGTTGTAAGTGGGATTTTAGGGAAGATATTGATGACTCAAAGGCGAATCTTGATGCGCGCAGTGTTAGCAAGCGGTGATCGATGATCTGATCTCGGGTATTCCAGCGAGATGCTTTTCAGCGCAGTCGTTCCTGCAATGAATGGCGAAAAATCGGGCAACGCACATTGGAAGTGGCTGGAACATCACATGGCCACGAACCGATAGAGAACATTTGGGGTTGATACGATTTGGCAGTGGCCTGCTTCAACTCGCCATGACATCGCAAACATGACGCCGCACAGCGAAGCCTTGCAGCTGACGGCATAATAGCATGCTCCTCAAGCAACTTCTTTTTCCTCAGCTTCAATGCTGATCGCGTGCCACAGCAGACGGCCAATGTTATCTACTCGCTTTTATCTATGGCGAAGTCTTAACTAACGGAGACCTTCAATCCTATTAGGTGACTGCCTCACCTAGCCGTCATAAACTTGATCTACCATAGGAGAGTTCAAATGGGGACTAAAACTATTGATGAAGATCCCGAATTCTTACGGGATTTAATCAGCAAACTCAAGCCATCGATCCCAGATGAAAAGAATGCCAAAGAAGCCTCGCGGAGACTACGATTAAGCTGGGAAGGCTTTAGACGGGAGCGAAATCATTACCTCGCCATGCTTCATGAGGCGAATGAAACTGAGCTAAGTCAAGTAGAAGACCATTACAAACAAAAGTTGCTTTGCCTAACTGCGGAGAGAAAATGGCTAAGAGCCTCCAAACGTGCATTCTCGGTGGCTTTCAAGACTAAGCGTGATTACGAGAACAAACTCGCTAATCTTAAGGATGTTCGTGACGAACGTATGGGAAAGGTGCTCAACCTTGCGTTTGGTTTTCCTGATATACGGATCGGCTTTAGCAAAGAGGAGCGAAAATTTAATGATGCAATTTATAAGGGGTTTCTTGAATCCGCCATAACTGCCGATAGAATAATACTGAGCGTAGTGGATCACATTATTAATTCCTATAAGAAACGCCGCCTATACCGGCGATTATATCGTGTTGGATTGGAGAAGTTTTGGGGATTTCTAATACTAACGTTACTATTTGAGCAAATAATACAAGAGAGGCTGGAGAAGCGTATCCCCGAATTCCTGGTGAGCAGTCTTCCATACCCGTGGTTGTGGCGCGCGCTCTTCTTAGTAGGTTTTCTTTTTATCTTGTATGAGGTGAAGGAGAAGTTTGTTAATCCCGCGATTCATAAACACTCCATCGATGTTCACAAGAAACACCTATCTAAGGATATTTTGGATGCAGCTGAAGCGCAAACCAGGCTAGAGGCAATATATTTACGCGAACAAGCCGTTAAAGAATGGGCAGACGAGATGAGTGATGAAACCGTAGAGAGTGCCGAATCTGAGGAGCCGCGTCTGGAGTAAATGAACATTTGCGTTTTAGGGAGCAGGAACGGCGCATTTCTGTTTTATACGCGGCTAACAACTCAGCACCTCATCGACAGTGGCCAAACGTTCACGGGTTCGACATTCCTTTAAACGAGAATAGGCACGAACATTACTCCAACGTGAGGGCGTGCGGGGAGATGACGGTAGCGTCAACGGTAACTTAGTGTCCCAGTCGAAGTCCTTAACAACTTCTCAAAGAGTTCTCAAGAAATCATTAGGTTGAGTCGTCGATAACAACTAGACCACCAAAGATCCAATAACCCGCCAAAACTCGTTCGATTCGGATATGGTTTAAGTTTCTTCCACGCCTCGTTATCAGATTAGTCGAACTCGCAAAGGGTCGTGCAAAGCACTGAATCACTTACACACCATCGCACACAATGGCCGCCAGATCCGATTCAACAGACGTGTAGCCAAGCGCCTCAGGTTGTTCCCTGCTCACGCTGACAGAATGCCTAATAGATTTCGGTTGGATGGAAACCCAAAAGGCCGAGTTGAAAGTTAGCTATTCCAACCCCAACCCAAACCATGATATAAGCCGCTCGATCCTCACGTTCTTCCAAGCTTCACTTAGGAGACCCGTCATGAAACGAATCGCTCAAGAGCATTTGTCTAAAGGTCCTGTGTCCTTTTGGGAAAAGTTATCGGCCGTTGCCACGCTGGTTCAAGCAATCGTGGTCGTGATCTCCCTTTCATTCATTAAGAGTCAGTTACAGCAACAGACAGACCTTGCGCGAGTGCCAACATCCAGGAACTGGCTGCTGCTGCCATCCCTTTGAATATGGAGGAAGTGAAGAGTACTGAATTGATGAAACTTACTCTCGAAGGTCAGCAGCAGTTTAAAACCGGGACCCCAGCCCACCGCGGAAGAAGTCAGAAAACAGCAATACAGAGTTTTCTTATCCACGTGGTTGATCTTCTCCGAGAACATCTACTACCAAAACGAGCGGGGATTAATCGATCCTGAGATGTATGTTGCCTGGGACAATGGCTTGAGAGACTTTCTCGAGCAATACGATGTTAAAGGTTCATGGGATGAATCGATGAAGAATTCGTATCATAAGAGTTTCAGAGATCATGTTGACAAATTGCTCGCGCAAGTTCCGGCAAAAAACGACAACGCCCAACAACGATGAATAGTTTCGCGTTGGTCCGAAGAGACTGGTTGTCTCAAGCGTGAGATCAGGACTATGACGTGGGCTATGAGAATATGACGAACGCTGGGGAGTTCGACTCTTCAGCTATCAAGCTTCATGAGGCATCAAAGATACGCTATTTACCGATCTGCGCAAACCAAAAGGCCGACACTCAGGTCAGCCTTGCAGTACCTTAGCCTCAACGACGTGCGCAAGAGTAGATCACTCGCTGCTAAATAGTCCTCAAGGATTTCTCAAACGTTATCAGAGACTTTTAGCTGTTCCAACCCATCCCAAACCGTGATATAAGCCGCTTGTTCCTTGCGTTCTTTCCCAAACTTCATCCAGGAGATTCCCCCATGAAAAGACTGCTGCTCCTGCTCGCTCTCTTAGTGTTTGCCTCTACAAGTTACGCGCAACGAATCAGAATCGCCTGTCCCACTACTCTAAACGACATTAACGACTGCCCGGATACCGGCTGCGGCAACGTCGATTCGCATCTCAACAGGCAAAAGAACATTCGCTCGCTCGACAGTGAGGCTGATGCGATGACAATTCAGCAGATGAGAAAGTTGCCCGATCCTGTACCGGGTTTCAGAGTGGGCAATACTCGCGAGCGGATACAGGCCTTAGGCGAAGGCAAGAAGATCGTTGTTGTCGCAAACGCTATAAGCGGTTCGAAAGGGCAGCAAAGAGTCATGTAACTGCGGGCCAACGAAAGTCGCAGACACAGACAACCATATAGTTCTAGTGGATCGTGTATTGAGGATTAAGCCCGGTGAAACAGCAAAACAAACACTTCATCGTCGGGAACTGAATTCGATAACAGCAGAATTCTCGCCGCGTATGCGATTGGACCATCCGAATCTTACAAGAGTTAACCTGTCGCCGTTGATCGCATTCAATGGAGTGCAAAAGGTGCGGATTACAGGAATACTGTTTTCCACTCTGAGCACTCATTGGGCCATCACCGAGCGCGACATAACAATTGGGAGATCCTTCCGATCTTGGCTCTGGAGTATTGTCCAAGAGGCAAGCGATGCACAGTAGCGAGTGACGCCAATTGGGTGACGTTAGGCGAAGAACCATAAGAAGAGTTGTGTTTGGCAGCGTATCGTGTCGCCGGACAGGCGCAAGGCTGCACATGGAGAAAGTGCAAAGGCATGGAAACACCACCAGCTGACAAACCCTTAACCGCTGTCTCTGGCACCCCGGACGATGTTGTGGTCAACATCCGTTTTCTCTACGACAAGCGGCTCACCCTTTTCAACACGCGCAGAGATCACGAGTGGAAGATCTACTTTGGTGCTCTAGCGCTTCTCGGAGCAGCCGATGCCGCAGTCGTCACTGGGAACATCATTCTGACGGGCTGGTGGCGGTGGGGTTGGTTAGGCGTTTGTCTTCTCGTGTTCGCCGTCGTCTTTGGCTACGAAAGGGATCTCCAGATCCGGAATCGGGGTGATCGAAGAGCCATGGATCAGCTGTTCAACAGACTGTGCGATCTCGTTGGTATAGAGGATACCCAAGTGGTTGAACTATCAAAGCCACCCTCCTGGTGGTCAAGCTATGGCTGGGCTTTCCCCTGGCAGATGATCCTTCTCTTACTGGCCGTAACGGTGTCTGCTCTTCTGCCCCTCGCAAAATGAACAGCACTGACAAGCCACCGTTGAGAGAAGCGAGAGATCCGCTCGTTCCAATGCCGCCTCGTTATTAGCGCTTTCGGCTGTGTAGAGGTTAATCCAAATTGTGAACCCATTCGCAGACATTAGTATTCTAATCCCAGCTTTGGCTGGAGCAGTCGGTGCTCTTGTGCTCCGAAGCCTCGTAAAATTGATTGGCAGGTTAGGGGCATCAACCGTTCCGATTGCAAAGTATGCCTGTGTAGAGGATAGCGTGAAGCCCGGATACTTCCAACACGGTTGGGGTAACGCCGCCACTGATCGCCGCAAGAAAGTATGGTCCTATACAAGAAAGCAGATGGATCGAAAAGAACACACTTTGTACGGTCCGTATGTCAACGACTTCGGAAGACCGGGTTTTTTCAGAGTTCGCTTTAGAGTTTCAGGTCACGGCTTTAAGAAGGACGAAGAGGCTGTTGTTGTTCTTGATGTAATACAAGCCCCGTTTGATCTACAAAGAGATCATGTTGTCATCGGGCAAAGAATCATTCGTTCGAAACAGCTAAGGCCTCGATACAAAAATTTTGACATCACTTGCTACACTTCTGGCGTAGGAGTCTATGAATATCGCGCGAGCGTGGTATGGGACGCTTTCAACGAGACCAAAAACAAAATCTACTTCGATAACGTTCGAGTCTATCGGCACTTCCCACTGTGGGATATTCTCTAAATAGATTTCGGTACCTAGTGACACCTCGACGTGATTTACTACTCCGGATTCCTGATGGCGACTCCTGGATTAATGATATGGACGATAACACATTCGCCGCACTGCTCTTCGCGCTAGTAGCCGAATGGACTCTTTCGCCGTCAGGTTCCTTTTACTTGCCGTTTGCCCGTAAATTGATAATTCAGTTCCTCAGCTAACCGCTCTGCCACTGAAATAATTAGGTACTCCTTATCCGTCCGTACAAAACGGTCGCCTTCATAAATTACAACTTTCCAAAGTCCAGTACGAGGAACTCGGTCAAGAGGATTAGTCGCCATTGGTTGCACTTCAGCTCGATACATTTCACGGATGATACAACATAGACTGATCCTATTCAGCGTCTACGCAGAGTGAACTGAGTGATTTGCTTTTCATGGCAGGTTCCTTTCCTGATGTGCGGCTAGTGGTCATCGAGTCTACGCCCCTCGGTTGCTGGGCGTGGTGGATTCAGTGCTCGGCTCAACCATGCCTTGTCGTTACTAAAAACTCGATACGGGCAGCAAGAATGCGAGGCTGACGGTCGAATTCACCATGGGATCTTACGCAGATCATTCAACGAACTCTGACAACGCCACCACGGCCGGTACGGCTAACTCGTTATCAACAAGTGTGGTCGTCCCTGGCTCGCGCGTCAGCGGCGACATTGCTGGGAGAGCCTCTTCGATTACGGGTACGGTCCATGTCAAGAAAATGATAGTAAAAGCCTTTGTATCCCGTGGCGTCGGCTTCAGGCCCCTGCGGGCTGTTCCAGAAAAATCGTAGCGTCACAAGGGTTCGTTCTACCGCGGCAGCACGCGACATGAATCCGCGCTCGACACCCACCGGATAACATGCCAACCCAAGACCGGTGGCGGCAATACTGGCAGGCCAATCCGGCGCAGTCTTGTCGATCACGAGCCCGTTGGCGGGATTCGTCTCATACAAAAAATAATCGAATGTTTCGCGCTGCAGCTTTTCCAGTTCGGCATCGACGCTTAGTTTATTGCTGCTCATGATCTGATCCGTTTGACAATTGCTGAGCTTCGTCGCGACGTTCTTTCCGATCACTCCGTAGCCATTGCGTTGCTCCATTTATCGTCAGTGCAATGTCTCATCGAACCACTCACAGATTACTTTGGCCGCTTGTTTCGGATGAGAACACATCCAGAACACACTGCCGTCCAGTTCAAGAAGTTTCTTCTTAATAGCCGGAAGCCGGCCGAATAAATCCCTTTCATAAGAGGGGTAAAAGCCCCTAACGGGAACCAGAAACATTGTTGGTATTTTCAGCTCCGAAAGAGGATTTGGAGGAGGCGTCGAAACCAAGGACATAATGGCGCAGAGCGGATACCATTTGTCAAAATCAGGGTCACCAAGGAATCCCTTTATGCAAGACGCTTCTATCCTCCGATTCTCTTCTTGCGTGTCCACCATTTCTTCGAAACTCAAATACAGCGAGATGGGTAGTTTGATCTTGGGAAAGACTCTGAGCAGGACCTTCGCCAAAGGAAGAATCATTCTTCTTCTCCTGGCACAGTCTTCTCCTTCCAGCCAAGCTTCTCGAAACTTCTTCTCAGTAAGTATTGCTGGAGCATTTTGGTAGGCTGCACTCCTCATCTTGCCGTGAGCTAGCGCCAGATAGAAGACAGCGTATCCACCAAGGCCTTCAGCAAATACTCCTATTCTGTCATTGAAGTTCATCGATATATGTTTCAAGGCTGCGCTATGCCGTGCCACCAGTTCATTGATCGAATATCCTCCGTGCTTTGGCATAATGAAGACGTTGTATCCTCTCAGATACATGTAGTAGCCAAGCTCGGCGAAAACATAAGCATGGCCTCCCGATCCCGGGGAGATCAGAATGTTAGAAGCGTGTCTGCCCTTGTCGAAAAAGATCAATTCAAAATTCCTGCCGTCTGAAACAAAGCTCGTCCTTCTAATGCTTTCTTCGACTACGTCTGCGTCGCCTTCAACAACGTAATACTTTTTCCAGTAGTGTTGGTGCATCGCTCAGCTTGTTATTGGTTGATCAATTGTTTGGACGCCTTCGTCGCGTACTTACGACGTCTCAAGACTGTGAACGCTGACTGTGCCGCTTGTCCACGACGCAGTGTCTTGCGGCGTACAGCACGAAGACGCTTCGATCGGTTCCATGAACATACCTACAGCAACTCATTTCCTTTTTTCCTTCAATTTTTGAGATCGAAATTCAATCAACGAGGCGCTGTGCGCAACAGCGGATCACCTCCAAAGTCGAATCCCTGTTGTCGTGGTCGCCTCTTCTTCAAGCGAGCCGGGCATCGCGTTGCCTATTCAGCGCTTTCCACCCAACAACCAAAGCGAGCGCCAGCAATACTGCTCCGCTAAACAAATACGGCGCGTTTATCTGCCAGATGAAAAGCACTCCACCGAACAGCGGTCCGCCCGCTTGACCGAGACTGTTGGCCGCATTCTGGACGCCGAGCGACGCGCCCACCTGTTGCTCTCCGCCGCGCTTTGAAATAAGCGCCGCGAGATGGGGAGCGATGAAAGCCATCCCTAATGCGAGCAACGCGACAAAGGCAAAGACAAAGAACTTTGTGCGCGCTGTCGCCAGCAACGCAGTGCCCGTGCCCATCAAGGCGAAGCCCGCGCCGATCTGGTAAATCTCGCTAATTCTTCCGGCAAGGAAACCGACCGCGCAGGCTTGAAAGACGGTCATTACCAGCCCGTACACAACGAAGACATAACCCACTTTGGCGGGACCGAAAGCGAACTTAGCCTGGGCAAAAAGCGCGAACGTTCCCTCGAAGATCGTGAGCGCGAATTGTCCGGCGAGTGTCAAAGCAAGCAGCGGAGACAGAGTCTTGACGAGAGCTCGCCATTCCGTCTTCGTCTTGTCACTCGTACCTTGTGCCAGGTTGGTATCCGGCGCCGAAGTCTTCGGCATTGATTCCGGCAGCCAATGCATTGCCGCGAGCAGCGTCAGCAGTCCTAACAACGCCGCCGCGAAAAATGGAATCGAGAAGCTGTCAACTTTGAAATGTCCGACACTCCAATTGAAATGCCAGTCTCGCCGCGATAGCAATCCGCCCAGTGCGACTCCCACAACGACGCCGAGACTCACCGCCGTGCCGAGCCACGCCATCCTACGACTGCGCTCTTTTTGGGTCGTCATGTCGGCAACATACGCTGCCGACACCGGCAGCGTTGCCGAGGACAGCACGCCTCCGAGAATACGCGCCGCGTAGAGCAGCCATAGCGATGTGGCCAGACCGAAAAGAACCTGTGCGACGACGTAACCCGCGATGCCGATTAAAATCAGCGGTCTTCTGCCGATGCGATCCGACCAGCGTCCCCACAAGGGCGCAAAGATGAGCTGCATCAGCGCATAGACGCCGGTCAGCAAGCCGACGTTTATCACCACTGACTGGCCCGTTGCTCCATCTGCCAAAGCGAGGCGCTCGACGTAAAAGGGCAGCACGGGCATTGTAATGCCAAGGCCGATCATGACGACGAACAAGCATGCGAGAAGTACAAATAGGTGTTTACTGGTCACGCCGGGGCCCTTCCGTTTGCCCTAATAGGGTCCGTACCACACACGTGCTATTCACTTTCGCTCGTCAGAGTTTTCGGGCCGCGCACAATCTCGACGGAACACTTGGCATGTAGTGCCACGGCCTGTGAAACCGAGCCGAGCAGGAAACG
Source organism: Pyrinomonadaceae bacterium (assembly GCA_025922875.1). Taxonomy (GTDB): domain Bacteria; phylum Acidobacteriota; class Blastocatellia; order Pyrinomonadales; family Pyrinomonadaceae; genus PSRF01. The sequence continues at coordinate 4,067 of JAICGZ010000037.1, read as the reverse complement.
TTCGAGCATTCCGTGACCGTGTGAGCCGACGACGATCAAATCAGCGCCGAACGCTTCGGCTTCTTCGAGGATGACTCCCTTTGGCGAGCCGGAGAGGACTTTCGTCGTGACATTGAGTTTGCGGCTCTTCTTACCCGCACGGAGTTTGGCCGCCGCTTTTTTGACCGCAGCGCGCGCCAACTTACGTGCATCTTTTTCCATCTGGTCATAGAGGTTCATATCCACGCCGACCCAAGGCGTCTGCGTTGTCGGGAAATAGGGCGCAACCACCGAGATGACTCGCACCTCGCTACCTGGCCGAGAATGCCGGCGGGCGATTTCATCAACCGCCGCTTCGCTATGTTCAGAACCATCGATTGCCAAAAGTATTCTCCACTTCTCTCCTGACTTCGGGTTACGCACAATCTCGACCGAACATTTGGCGTGTAGGGCCACGGCCTGTTAGACCGAGCCGAGCAGGAATCGTTCGAGTTTTCCATGACCATGTGAGCCGACAACGATCAAATCGGCGCCGAACGCTTCGGCTTCTTCCAGAATGACTCGCTTTGGCGAGCCGGAGAGGACTTCCGTTGTGATCTTCACACCGCCTCCGTCGAGGACCTTGCGGAGTCTTCCGGCCGCTTTCTTATTCGCGCGCCGCGCCCGCTCGCGCTCAATCTTTTCCAGCTCTCCGTGGTAACCAGCGGAAGTTGCCAGCGATTCTGCGGATAACGGCATCAGCGTTTCGACCACCGAAATAACTCGCACCTCGCTATCGGCTGGATAGTTCCAGTGGGCGATCTCATCAACCGCCGCTTCGCTATGTTCAGAACCATCAGTCGCTAAGAGTATTCTCATCATTTCTTCCTTCTGTGGTTTTGACTGCATTGCCTCGCTTCGTATCACGCCGCTACGGACTCGCTCATCTTCACGCGCTTCAACAACAGCGCGTTGGCGACCACGATCAAGGTCGAGCCGGACATCGAGAGGGCGGCGACCTCGGGACTCAGCAGCCACCCGGTCCAGGGATAGACCAGACCGGCGGCGAGCGGGAAGGCAATGATGTTGTACCCGGCAGCCCACCACAGGTTCTGACGCATCTTGCGCCGTGTAGCACGACTAAGAATGACGGTGCCGATCACGTCGAACGGATCGCTCTTCATCAGCACCACATCCGCTGTCTCCATCGCCACGTCGGTCCCCGCGCCGATGGCGATGCCGACCTCGGCTTGCGCCAGCGCCGGTGCATCGTTGATGCCGTCGCCGACCATGCCGACGCGCAGCCCGCGCGATTGCATCTCTTTGACTTTCTCCGCCTTCTGTCCCGGCTGGACTTCAGCGAACACCGTCTTGATGCCGAGTGCTTTGGCAACCAGGTTTGCAGTGCCTTGATTGTCGCCCGTCAACATCGCCACCTCGATGCCTAACGCCGCCAGTTGGTCAATCGCCTCTTTCGAGTTCGGGCGAATCGCGTCGGCGATAGCTATGAGTCCCCCCGGAGAGCCATCGACCGCAGAATAGACGACCGTGTTGCCTTTTTCCTCAAGCACCTTTGCCCGCTCGTTAAGCGTATCCAGAGCGATTTTGTTTTCGTCCATCAGTTTGCGATTGCCTGCCAGCACCGAGCGCCCGTCAACTGTCGCGCGGGCGCCTTGCCCCGGAACCGCCTCGAAATTTGTCGGTGCGCTGAGCGTGACGCTGTCTGCCTTCGCTTTCTCGATGACGGCTTGCCCCAAAGGATGCTCGCTCGATTGTTCGAGCGAGGCCACGAGCCGGAGCAATTCTTTATCAGTGACAGGTTTTCCATCGGCGACGATCTCTACTACTTGCGGCTGCCCGATAGTGAGCGTGCCCGTCTTGTCGAAGATGATCGCCTGAAGTCTGCCCGCCTCTTCGAGCGCGGTCGCGTCCTTGAAGAGAATGCCGTTTTGCGCACCCTTGCCGCTGGCAACCATGATCGCCATTGGTGTGGCCAGCCCGAGCGCGTCGGGACAGGCGATAACGACGACCGTGATTGCTAACAGCATAGCGAAGACCAGCGCCGCTCCGGCGAACCAGAACCAGACTGAGAAAGTTGCAATACCGAAGACAATGGCCGAGATGGTCAGCACCTGCGCGGCGGTGTCGGCAAATCGCTGCGATGGGGCTTTCGAGTTCTGTGCCTTCTGCACCAGCTTTACAATCTGTGCGAGGGCGGTGTCCGCGCCGACCTTAGTTGCGCGAAATTGAAAAGTTCCGGTCTCATTGATCGTCGCGCCAGTCACCTTGCCGCCCACTACCTTTTTGACCGGCATGCTCTCGCCCGTGATCATCGACTCGTCTACATTGGACTCCCCTTCGATGACTTCGCCATCCACCGGAATCTTGTCGCCGGGGCGAATTAGCACGACGTCGTTCATCAGCACTTCAGAGGTCGGCACCTCGACGGGCTGTCCATTACGGATCACCGTGGCTTTGGGAGGCGCGAGGCTCAAAAGCGCCTTTACCGCTTTCGACGCACCGGAGCGCGCGCGCATCTCCAGCCAGTGACCGATCAGGATGAAGACAAGCAGCATGGCGAGCGCTTCATAAAAGACCTCTGCCTTAAAGAAGAAGGTCGCTCCAACGCTGAACGAATAGCCCGCCAGCACCGAGAGCGAAACGAGCACCGCCATGTTGAAGACTCCGTTCTTGAGCGCCCGCCACGCACCGATGTAGAAAACCCAGCCGCCGTAGAAAACGGCTGGAGTGGCAAGCAAGAACATCAGGAGATCTTTCGAGAGGCCGAACGGCACGGGCAGCACAAGTCCGGTGAGCTTCACGAACATCGGCGCGTAGAGATAAATCAAAATTGTCAGAACCAGCGTGACGAGAAGGCGGTTACGCATGTCACGCACCATTCCTTCAATGTCTTTTCCCGCTCCATGCCCCATTTCCTGGGCCATCTCCGCCTTGTCGGCCGACATCGCTTCCGCCTTGTGACCGGCGTGATCTTCGCTACCCGGCGGAGGGACTTCGGCCTTGACCTTTCCCACCGCTAGTTCGCCAGCCATGGGTGGAGAAGGAACTTCCGCTTTGATTTTTCCCTCTACCGGTTTGACAGAGGAGTGCGTCGGAGATACCGGCACGGAGTGATCCTTATGCTCCACCACGCGGACCGTCGGCGTCCCATTCGACTTGCCCGGCTCGCAGAGGTGGGCCGGCATTACCTCGTCGCGACAGTGGTAGCCGCATTCGGCGACAAATGTTGTGATGTCATCAGGCGAGACGCGCGTCTCGTCGAACAGGATGGTCGCTGTGCCGGTCAGGAAGTTGGCATCCACCCTCACCACACCGTCGCGGCGCTTGATCTGCTTCTCGACGCCTGCGCCGTCAAAGATGGACATCATCCCGTCGATTTGCACTGTCGTCTCTTTCATGATCTGCTCACCTATCCCCTTAGCCTCCTGCGCGCGCTGAAACGGTTGCAGAGCCTTGCCTCATTAACTCTGCCTTCGCAAACTCAGGACCTTCTGCTGTCGCGTTCACTGCCATTCACTCGACACGCGAAACGAGGTAGCCGCGCGTTCACCGGCGAACGGGTTTGAAACGGAACCCGCAGCGATCCGCCCCGGCAGCGAGTGTTCCGGTTCGTTCGAGCCGCCCGCCCCACATCTCTGCGAGCCCGTAGTCGAGGTTGCACCATGAACCCACGCACAGGTCCGCGGCACCGTTCGCACTCAAGTATTCGGCTATAGGACAGCGAAGCATGTCGAGCGAGATACCGTCATCGGAGGGAAGGCGCTCAAATACGTAGCCCGGCGGATTGAAGGGGAACCGCAAAAACAGGTTCACGCACAAGCGCATTCTCTTGACCGGATCGCGCGTAAGAAATCGGCTAATGAACGCGGGTAGCGCTCCCCATTTTTCATAGACCTTCCACGCGGCATCGGCGAACAACACGACGGCGTATTCTCTTTCTACACCGACCGCCATCAACGCTCTGAAAGCAGAGAGGCTAAGGCACGCCAGCATCAGGTTCATTTTGTTGCCCACCGTCAGCGCCTCCGGCACATCGCCGGAAAGCATGTCGAAGTTGCGCCAGGCCTGCTCGTAGATGTGATCCATGT
>JAICGZ010000036.1 GCA_025922875.1 Pyrinomonadaceae bacterium | reverse complement strand
ATTGAGCGCCTCCTTGGAGTGCGGCGGCCTGGCGCCGCTTTGGTGTTGTTCTAGTCTTCCGATAACAAAGCGGCGCCAGGCGCCGCACTCCAAGGAGGTGCACGGTGATATAATCCCGCGCATTCCTTTCAAATCGGAGTCTTCGATGCCAGAAATCAACCATGTAGATGCAAAGTCAGGGGATGTGGTTTTGCTTGTCGGAACGATGAAAGGCGCATTTCTGCTGAGTTCGAACCAGGAGCGCAAAGATTGGACTGTTGGTGGGCCTTACTTTCCAGGCCGTGCGATTTATGCACTCATTCACGATCAACGCAACAACCGCAATCGTGTGTGGGCCGCGGTCAACAGCCCGCACTGGGGCTCTTATTTGAGCATGTCCGAAAATCTGGGCCGCGATTGGACGGAGCCCGAGGCCTACAACATCAAGTTTCCCGAAGGCTCGGATACAGAGCTAAAACAGATCTGGCAAATTGAAGAAGGCCACGCAGATGATGCGAACACGCTCTTCTGCGGAGTTGAACCAGCGGCGCTGTTTCGATCTGACAACGCCGGTGAGAGTTGGTCGTTGGTGAATGGACTCTTCAACCATCCACATCGGACGCAGTGGCAACCCGGCGGTGGTGGTCTATGTTTGCACACGATATTGCCTGATCCGAGTAACAAACAGCGGATGCACATCGCTATCTCGACTGGCGGCGTTTATCGCACCGACGATGGCGGAGAGACGTGGAACGCGCGCAACGTTGGAGTGCGGGCGCAGTTTCTTCCGCCTGACCAGCACTATCCGGAGTTTGGTCAGTGTGTTCACAAGATTGTCAGCCATCCATCTAATCCGTCGCGCTTATTCTTACAAAACCATTGGGGACTTTATCGCAGCGACGACGGCGCCGATTCATGGACCGACATTGCTAACAGTGTACCTTCTGATTTTGGTTTTGCACTCGAGATCGATCCAAATGATCCGAATTCAGTGTTCATCATTCCGCTCGAGTCGGATGAGTTTCGCTGCACACCTGAAGCGAAACTGCGCGTGTATCGCACGAGCAATGCGGGTCAGTCGTGGGAGCCGTTGACAAATGGTCTGCCGCAGGAAAACGCGTTTGAGACGATTTTGCGTGACGGCATGTCCGCGGATAGCTTGAAACCGACAGGACTTTACTTCGGCACACGCAACGGCAAGTTGTTTGGATCGAACGACGCTGGTGAATCGTGGCAGGCGATTGCCGAAGGATTGCCGCCGATTGTTTGTGTGAAGACTTCGGTGATGAAGTAAAGTTGGACATCGATGACGACGATTAATATCAGCGGGTTCTTAACGGATTTCACTGCCGGGCGGAGTGTGATTACTCTCGAGACTTCGCCCGCAACCGTTGGTCAGGCGCTGGCGCATTTGTGGCAAATGTATCCTGGTGTGCGCGATCGGGTATTGACTGAACGCGGCGAGATACGCAGGCATGTCAACATCTTCCTCGAAGACGAAAACATCCGCCGCAAAGAACTGCTCGACACACAACTGCCTGAGAATAGCGAGATCACGATTCTTCCATCGGTGAGTGGCGGCGTCTGATTCGGAAGGAACTTCCCACTGCTTGTGCCGTATAATTCCACGATATGTATTGTCCGTCCTGCGGTTCGGAAGAACGACAACTGAGTCAATTCTGTCGCGCGTGCGGCACTGATTTGCGCATCGTACGCAACTCGCTTGAGCACCCCGACGCGATCACGCAGTCAGCCATATCAGCGCGTGAACATATCGGGATGGCTGTTGCTGACAAGATTCGCCAAATCAGTTCCGCGAAAGATCTCGAAAAAGTCGCAGAAGATGTTTTGCCGCACTTTGAGAAGTTTCTCGAATCGCCCGAAGAGAGACGTTTGCGCCGGATTCGCGCCGGCGTGATCACTGCTGCGATCGGCATGGGCGCGACGATCGTCACGTTAGTGATGGCGATGGACAAGACCGACGTTTTACCTTTCATTACGGCGCCACTGATAACTTTCCTCATCGGTCTGGGAATGATTATCAACGGAATGATGTTTACCGTTCTGCGTAAAGAACTTCCCGGCAGTACTTACGATGCTCTGTCGCAAAAGGCGCTCGACTCAGGCGTGAATAGACCGCCGTACGAAGTGCCCGCGCCTGCACACTTGACGAACGAACTCGCGCCTGCCCCCAAACCTCAGGTATCTTCCATAACTGAACACACGACGCATCATTTAAACACGAGCAAGTCTTAGGAGCTTCGCGGATGGCAGTAGTCTTGGAGGGTGGGTGCCGGGTCTCGACGATGCATGAAGGCAATCCACACGTCTCCGGCTCACTAAAAATCTGGAATCAAATAGGTAAGGCTAACGGCGCCGAGGCGATCTCGTTACGAATTTTAGAGTTTGGACCAGGCTCATCACCCGAACTGCGCAATCGCGAGTGTGACGAGGTGCTTTATCTTCAGGAAGGCGCTTGCACGATTTTCATCGATGGCAGCGCTTACGAAGTTGGTCCGCAGACTGGTGTTTATTTGCGTCCAGGAAAAACACTCACAGTGGAAAACGCAGGAACAGACGTCGTGCGTTTTGTTAGCTGCCAATGTCCGGAGGAGGGATTTACCACAACGCCACTGTTGGACCAGCCTGTGCGATCTGAAGTAGGTCCAATCGTGAAACTATCAGATCGCAGGGCCTTGCCGACGGCGGATCGCTGGTATCGTGTGTTGGTCGATGACGAAATTGGCAGCGAGCAGGTGACGCAGTTCGTTGGCTCGATTCCTCCGGGTCGCGCACCCGATCATTTTCACGAGTATGAAGAAGTGCTTTTCATCCTGCGTGGAGAGGGAAGGATGTGGGCCGGTGAGACGAACACGCCGATCGCCGCAGGGTCATGCATTTATCTTCCTAAACGCCAGTTGCATTGTGTTGAGAACACGGGCGAGGGTGAGCTGCGCTTGTTAGGTGTGTTTTATCCGGCGGGCAGTCCAGCGGTGCGCTATGAATCATAGGTCCTTAGGACTTATATGTCCTATAGGACCTATAAGCTATCGAAATCCCGAATGTCTTTAAACGGCGTCTCGGCGTCGTTAAAGTCCGGGCGGTAGTAATAAGCAGCGCCATCAAACTCCTGCATCCAACCTTCAGTCATCCCCAGATTCTCGAGCGCCGCAGTGGCTTTAAGCCATTCCGTCTCTCTGATTCTGCGAGACAGCAGAACGTACCGCTTATTCGTCTCCGCCTGGTTCGTCGGGTAATATTGGGCCATCAAAGAGATCGCCACCCGCGGGCTCAACTCATCTCTGATCCACTCGATCGACTCAGCAATGCTCCCGATATCGTTTGGCAGCACCAGCAGGCGCACCACCAGACCACGCTTCAATAAACCATTCTCGTCAAACACCAGCTCATCACCCGTCTGCCGGTACATCTCCCGCAGCGCAAGCCGTGAATACTCCTTGTAGCCACTCACTTTCGAATACAGATAACCCGAATCGTCGTCAGCATATTTCAGATCCGGAAGATAAACATCGACAATGCGATCCAACAATTGCAGTACGGCAACTGAATCATAAGCGTTAGTGTTGTAGACGACGGGCAAACGCAATCCTTTTCGAGCGGCGAGCAAAATGGAACGCGCCATCTGCGGAGCAAAGTGCGTAGGCGAAACGAAATTGATGTTATGACAACCGCGCGATTGGAGTTCCAGCAGCATCTCGGACAAACGTTCGTGAGTCACCTCGTTTTTGATCTGCTCTTTGTGCGTTTGTGAGATCTGGTAGTTCTGGCAGTAGACACAGCGCAGGTTACAGTTGCCGAAGAACACATTGCCTGCGCCTTTAGTTCCGACCAACGGCGGCTCTTCACCGAAATGCGCTGTGTATGACGAAACGATTGGCAGCCTACCCGAGAAGCACCTGGCGAGCTGATTTTCGATGCGATTGTTGCCGCAGTCGAGCGGGCAAACCGTGCACCGTTCGAGCAGGCGCTCAAGTTCCTCGACCCGGTGTTCGAGCACGCCTTCGTCCAACAGCGCTAAATATGAGGCAGAATTCATTGCTGGCCTTTATAATCCTGTGAATTTTGAAATCCTGTCAAATCCGACATGCGCATCTGGATTTCCAAAAACAGTGAAGTTCCAATTCGCGAGCAGTTGGTCACGCAGATCGTCCTCGGCATCGTCAGCAACGACTTGAAGGTATCAGAGCGTCTTCCGAGCACTCGCGAACTCGCGCGACGTTACGACATTCACGCCAACACCGTCAGCGCCGCATACCGCGAACTAGCGAAACGAGGATGGGTCGAGTTTCGCAAGGGAAGCGGTGTTTACGTGCGTGCGCGAAACGATGAACCCCTCGACAACAGGCTCGGGCTCGATCAGCTCATCGGACGTTTTTTCCGACACCTTCGTGAGGACGGATACTCGCTCTCCGAAATACAGACAGGAGTTCAGCGATCGCTGTCGTTGCAACGGCCCGATCACTTCCTGTTAATCGAACCCGATCCGGAACTCCGCGAGATTCTCGTTGCCGAAATATCCAGGGTAACAAAGGTGAAGGTCAGAGGAACGAGTCCAAAAGAATTTGACTGTGCGGCGGGCGCCGTGCCGTTGGTGTTGTATGGACATCTCGAAGGCTATGCAGATCGGATCAAGCCTGAGACGGATTTGCTCGTACTTCATTCAGCTTCAGTTGTTGAATCAATGCGAGGGCAAACGAGACCCTCGCCGGAGTCGCTGGTTGCGATCGTTTCGCGTTGGCCTGAGTTTCTGCGCTGGGCCCGCACGATGTTGATAGCAGCCGGGCTCGACGCAGACGCACTGAGCTTTCGCGACGCACGCGAGCGCAACTGGGAGAAGGGATTGCGCTCGGCGACGTTTGTGATCACTGATTCACTGATGGCGCCGCGTATTCCCGCGGGCTGCGAGGTGAAGGTGTTTAGAGTGCTGGCGGAGTCGTCGTTGAGAGAGATTCGCGACTACGCGGAACGGTTCTTTTGATTTTCCGCAAAGGCGCAAAGACGGAAGACGCAAAGACGCAAAGAACCACTGCTTTTCTTTGCCTTCTTTGCGCCTTTGCGGGAAATAACTTTTACTTGTCTTTAGCGAGCGTGCGTATGTAGTTCACCACGTGCCACCGCTCTTCCTCGGTCATGCGCTTCTCGCCAGCCGGCATGATTCCGTTTATCCCTTTCGAGATCTTCCAGAAAAGTTCTCCGTCGGTCATTGCTGTCATGCGTTCCTTGTTCGAGAGGTCAGCCGGTTTACGGCGAAGCCTTGCGAGGTTCGCTTCGTTGCCCGAGCCAGTCTCGCCGTGACAAAAGACACAGTTGCCTTTCGTTCTTTCGAGATAGAGTTCTTTCCCTTTAGCGATCGACTCGGTAGTTGGCATCGTCGGATTTTTAGTCTTATCAGCATCCGCCGGGAGCTCCCACGTGTTTTGTGAGAAGTCCTGTTGGGAAGGTGCGGGCGTAATCGAGCGCGTTTCGTTCTGATTCTGGTTCTTGTTGGTGGGGACGGGACTGTTCGTGTTTTGCGCTGACGACGCAATCTCAACGTCGAAAGAAGCCACAAACAGTATTGAGCTTGCGAGCAGCAGTAATGACAATAGGGCGGGGCTAATTGACTTTCGCATGTTCGATCCTCCTTGGATGTGCTCTATTGGGTCCGCTTCCGCCTCACTGGCCGCCGCGGAGTAGGTGGAGTAGGTTTACTCGTCTCAGCTTTATCTTTCGGCGACGGCTTCATGAAATCAGCGACTGTTTTTTCCGGGATGTCGGCTTCCCAAACAATCTCGCTCTCTTTCGCCGTCATTTTCAGCGACTGCAAAATCGATTGCGCGTTCTTATCAGGCACGGCGCTGATGCCTTGTTGCATCAATCCCGAAAGCAGGCCGTGGATAATTTTGGCCGTGTCGGGATTGTCAGCATTCATCGCACCCCGCAAATTGAAGTTGGTTCCATTCATTGTAACGGCCGCGTAGAAGTTGCCTAAATTCGTGTCGCAACGCGACTCACGAGTAGTGTTTTCCAGGCCGAGTAAACCAAAACTCCTTGCGAGGGCAGCCACGGGCGCGCCTGACGCAGCAATCAGCACATTCGGATCTCGCATTAGCGATTCAATCGCGGCTGGATTGATCCTGCCGTTGCCATCGGCAGCGTCGACGGCGGACTTGAGATAACGCAGGTTGCCGATCGCAAAAGAGTTTGCACTCAAAGGCACTGCGCCAAGCTCGACATACGGTTTGAAGACCGCATTCTTCTCGGCTTGTCTCGCGATCTCGTCAACCCGCATCACCGAGATTGATTTCGTACCGTGCTTCTCAACGCGAAGCTTGTCTTGAAGATAAAGTTGTCCGAGCGTCATGAGAGAATCAGAGCTAAAGTCTCCGCCCAACACAGCCATTACGTCAGGAGCGACAAAACTCAAATCGCTCGCCGGTTTGTGAAAGCGAACTGCGATTACCAGATACTCGATGGTCGCCGGATCGACGCCGATCGATTTCTTTATATCGGCGAAGGCTGTACGCATCTTCGTGATCTCAGCCGGCGCGATCACACGCGGCGCAGCGTCACTGAGAATGCGTTGCGGGCTGGCGTAAATCAGCATGTCTGCCTCAGGCAGGGAAGCGAGTGCGGCCGGCGCGTTCTGTGCAAACGCAGCGGGCGCCAGTGAGAGAAGAGCGAGAGCGGCTATCAAGAGTAATTTTGAAGTGGTGTGTCGCAAAGTAGAGGGCCTCCGTTAATAAGGTTGCGTCATAGTCGCACAAAGAAGATTTCCCGCAAAGACGCAAAGTGCAAGAGAAGGCGCAAAGTTGAAGACTAAGGTTTTACTTAGCGACTTTGTTGTTTGCGTCTTTGCGGGAAACTACCCGTCAAACTTCCCGGTACCGGAAACACTTTGAATCGTGATCGTTGACCATCCCAACCGCCTGCATAAACGAATAACAGATCGTTGACCCGACAAACTTGAAACCCCGCTTGATCAAATCCTTACTCAGCGCGTCAGAAACTTCCGTGCGTGCGGCGATTGGCTGTCCTGGCTTTCGTCGCAGCGGCTTGCCATCCACAAAGCGCCAAACGTATTCGTCAAAGCTGCCAAACTCGCGTTTGACTTGCAGAAAAGCAATCGCGTTCGTTACGGCGGAATTAATCTTGAGTTGATTGCGAATGATTCGCACGTCGTTCAGCAACGCGGCAATCTTTCGCTGATCGTATTTCGCGACCTTGTTTGGATTGAAGCCATCGAAAACGGCGCGATAGTTGTCACGCTTCCTGAGAATAGTTTCCCAACTGAGTCCCGCCTGCGCTCCTTCGAGGATCAGGAACTCGAACAGACGCGTATCGTCGTGGACGGGCACACCCCACTCTTCGTCATGGTAGGAGATGGATAAGGGAGTGGTGGCCCAGGAGCAACGCGTTGGCATGGGCGGCTATTTATGCATAAGGCGACGGATTGGAGCAAGGCAAATGTTCTTGTCCTAAGCAATCTTACCGGTGAGACACTTCACCACCGTCACGAGTTCGCGTATCTCAACCGGTTTCGCAACGTGCGTGTTATAACCCGCCGCGATTGCGCGTATTCGATCCTGCGCACGCGCGTAAGCGGTGAGGGCAATCGCCGGAATGTGCTCGCCTTTTTCACCTTCCTCCTTGCGCACCTGCTTGATCAATTCATAACCATCTGTATCCGCCATGCCGATATCGCTGATCAACAGATCGAATTCCTCTGAACGCAACAGCGTGAGAGCGTCGGCAGCGGAGCCCGCTCCGCGCACTTTGGCGCCATGCGCCGTGAGATCGATCGTGATCAAATCGAGCGCGTCCAGTTCATCCTCGACGACCAGGATGCGCACGTTTTCAAGATCGACCTCCGTCACGTTCTCTTCGATTGGAGTTGGAGGCGGCACGTTCTCGACCTTGAACTCGTTGCTGGGAAGAGGAAGTTTCACAGTAAAAACTGCTCCGGAACCCGGCTTCACGTTCTCTGCTGCAATCAGTCCACCGTGCAACTCAACCAAATGCCGCACGATTGCTAGCCCGAGTCCCAGCCCGCCGTGAGTGCGCGTCGTGGATCCGTCTGCTTGTCGAAAGCGTTCAAACACGTGCGGCAAAAACTCAGGCTCGATACCTGGTCCAGTGTCACTTACCTCGATCATCGCATAAGTTTCGTCCTGAGTGACACGAACACCCACAACGCCGCCGGGTGGCGTAAACTTCGACGCGTTTGAGAGCAGGTTCCAAACCACCTGTTGCAAACGATCCGCGTCGCCTCCAATGACTTTGAGCCCGTCCTGGTAGTGCGTTTCGATACGAATGTCCTTTGCCTCGAGCGCTGGTCTAACTGCGTCGAGCGCGGCATTGACGACGGAGATCAGATCCACCGCTCCCAGATGGAGCTGAAGTTTTCCAGTTATGACTCGCGAGACGTCGAGGATATCTTCGATGATCTGTTTTTGCGCCCAGGCGTTTCTTTCGATCACGTCGATCGCGTGACCGGAACTTTCATTGTCCAGACGACCGGCCTTTAATATTCGCGACCAACCTATCACGGCATTCAATGGCGTGCGCAGTTCGTGCGAAAGCGTTGCGAGAAACTCGTCTTTTAGACGGTTCGCTTTTTCGGCATCGGCGCGGGCAGTGCGTTCACGCACGAGGAGTTGGGCCACACGGTCTTCCGCGCGTTTGCGCGCAGTGATGTCGCGCTTGATGCTGACGTAACACAGTGGCTCGCCGAGCCCGCTGCGCATTGTAAACACCGAGAGTTCAAGGTGTCGTTCTTCACCGCTCTTGGTGCGGCAAATAGTCTCGCCGGAATAGTCTCCCGATTCGACCAGTTGCTTAAAAATTTTTTGAAACGTTTCTTCGCCGAGATATATCGCCGGGGTCTTGCCCTCGAGATCATCGTCAGCGTAACCGAGCAGGGTGAAATGAGCGCCGTTTTGCTGGAGGTAGAAACCGTCGCGATCGATGATGGCGATCGCTTCCTTGGAGTGGGCAAAGATCTCGCGGTAAAGGTCGGCGTGCAGTTCGACCGGTCGAGCCATTGGCTCAGCCCGAACTTCTCGACGTGACGAAGCCTCTCGAGACATAAGCGCCTCCGCACACTAAAAGGGGCACATCGAGGGGATTTGCCGGGTAAAGGGATATTAACACTAAATCGGCGTCCGAATTCAACGTACGTTGACAGGAGTGCCTGATCGAACTGATTCGTAGACCGCGTCAGCTATTTCAACAGACCTCAGGCCATCGAAGGCAGTAACCAATGGAGGTGAATTGTTAGCAATCGAGTCGATGAACGCTCGATCTTCCTGCAGGTATCCCCATTTCTCTTCGCGTGGTAACTGCTGCATCGTTTGCGTCGTGAAATGGCCTTCGAGGTTGCTGCTTTTGGTGAGACTTTCCATTTCACGTGTGACCAGCGTTGCGTGGTGACAAAAAACTTCCACGCGTTCGAATGGAAACAACCAGCTAGCATCCGCGGCGGTCGCAAGCGTTGCGTGCATGCCACTGGCGAACTTCATGAGCACGGAGAAATCGTCAATCTCGTTGTACTCGTGTCTCGATCCAATCGCGTGCAAGCTTTCCACCTCGCCAAACAGGAACCGCATCATGTCGAACATGTGAATCGGGGTCTCGTACAAAAAGCCACCGGTGATCTCGGGATTTCCTGTCCATTCCGGTTTCAGTAACTCGCCGCGATTCATTTTGACGTGAGCTGAGTGGGGTGCGTGAGTTTCGGAAAGCATTCGCTTCAGTTCGACGTAGACGGGAGCGAAGCGTCGATTATGGCCCACTTGAAAGACGCCACGCGCGTTCCTGGTTTTTTCAAACACCATTTGCGCATCTGCAACGTTTGTCGCCAGTGGCTTTTCACAAAAGACGTGCTTGCCGGTTTCGATAGCCGCGATCGCTAACGAAACGTGTTGCGTGTTTGGGGTAGTGATAAAGACCGCATCAGATCTTTCGAGTAGGTCAAGAGTTGTGGCGACTGCGATAGCGCTGTGCGTACGAGCAAGTCGTTCAGCACATGCCGGAACCACGTCGTGCACCGCAGCGATTCGCACTCGGTCATCACGCGCCAGTACATCCGCGTGAACCGCCGCGATATAGCCCGCGCCAATGATGCCGATGTCAATTCTCTTCATTTACTTTTGTGTTTTTGGCGCCTTTTAGTGGCTGTCCAAAATTCCTTTTGTGGCCGCGTGAGCGTCGCGTGCAAGTGCAAACGGATCTCTTTCCCAGTACTCGGGACGGAAGATCTCAACGCTCGCTGCTTTGTCGTATCCGATACGACGAAAAGCAGAGATCATTTCGCGCAAAGGTAAGATTCCCTGTCCCGGCAAAAGACGATGACGATCTTCCAACCGATCGCGCGGCAGATCTTCCGCGTCGTTGATATGAAAGATCTGAATAACCTCAGGATCTAGAGCTTCGATCATCTCGATTGTCGAGCCGCCTGCATAAAAGTGAAAACTGTCAATTACGAGCCCCAAATTCTTACGTCCTGCCTGGCGCACTACCTCAGCGGCAAGATCCAGTGTGGGCACACTACAGTCCGGTTGCCCGAGAAATTCAAAAGCGAGCGAGATGTTGTGGCCCGCGGAGATTTCGCATAGTTCAGTCAGAACTTTGAGCGACTCCGCTATTACGTTTTCACGTGAGGCGCCACCTTTCGGCAGGACCCCCGGCACCACGACGATGCAAGGACAGCCAATCGCCGCGGCGATACTGCTCAGTTCCTCACACTCGCGTTTAATCGTACGGTACGACTCAGCGTCGCGAAACGTGATGTGCTCGATGGAGTTTATACTCAAAGGTTGTAAGCCCGATTGAGTAAAGAGATCTTTGAGGTCCGAGGTCGATCTCTGTTTGAGAAAAGTCCGGAGTTTTGCCGCCCAGATTTCGAGAAAATCGAAGCCTGCGGCCCTGGCTGCCTGCAAATCAGTAGCGAGATCAGCCCTCATTGTTGTCGCGCCGTTAAGTGCGAGTTTCATACGTGGTTTTTTGTGGCGAAAAGAATAACACGGATGCCGGTTTCCGGTTTGACTTGCCGCCGCCATTAGTTGTAAAAGCGTTACATAAACATAGTTCCATCCCTTAATTTCCCGGTCAAAGGACCGGGAATCGGTTTGTTGACATCAGAAGGAGATACAAATGGCTCTACGACTTGGCGACATAGCACCCGATTTCACAGCAGATACAACAGAAGGCCCCATACGTTTCCACGAGTGGATTGGCGATAACTGGGCAGTTCTGTTCTCACACCCAAAAGATTTCACTCCGGTTTGCACCACCGAGCTCGGTTATGTGGCGCGCTGTAAACCAGACTTCGAAAAGCGTGGCGTGAAAGTGATTGGACTCAGCGTCGATCCCACGGATTCTCACAAGCGGTGGGCAGAGGACATCAAAGAAACCCAGGGATCTGAGCTCAATTTTCCAGTGATTGCCGATCCCGATCACAAGATTGCTGAACTTTACGACATGATCCACCCAGAGATCAGCGACGTGTTCACAGTCCGCTCAGTCTTCGTGATTGGACCAGACAAAAAGATCAAGTTAATGATCACTTATCCGGCCAGCACTGGACGCAATTTCGACGAGATCCTGCGTGTGATCGATTCACTGCAGTTGACGGCGAAGTACAGTGTGGCGACGCCGGTTAATTGGAAGGATGGCGACGATGTGATCATTGTTCCCTCGCTGTCTGATGAGGCCGCGAAGGAGAAGTTCCCTGGTGGCTGGAGAGCACCGAAGCCGTACCTGCGAATTACACCGCAACCAAACAAGACCGCTAGTCACAACGACACGGCAGCAAAGAGTGCTTCGTAGTAGGTTTATGGGTCGTATAGGTCCGACAGGTCCTATACGACCTATTTATAACCCCACTTAAACACGCTCAGAATATTCGAGAAATCATCGGTCCAGACCGCGTCGGTTCCCTTGCTCACCAACGGCTGCGCATCCGGATCGTTAGCCAGCGCTCCGTAATCCGCATTATTCCGCGCAAGCACGACCCAGTGTGAAGGGTCCTTTCCATTCGGTTGGCTCGGACTCAGATCGAGCATCGAGAGTCCACTCAGGTTTCGGCTCTTCGCGAGATCGGCTACCACGTCACCGAGATGAAGGTTGCGGTTTGAAATGTGAAACAGAAGCAGACCACCCGGCGCCAGCTTTGAGAGATAGAGATCCAGCGCCTGTTGTGTCATCAAGTGAACCGGGATCGCATCGCTGCTGAAAGCATCGAGCACAAGCAAGTCGTACGAACGATCCTGCGCGCTGTGAAGCTTCAATCGTGCATCACCCAGAACAACGTCTATCGGCGCTCCCGCACAATCACTTAAATAACTAAAGTAATCTCGTGACCGCGCCACAGATACAACGGCCGGATTGATTTCGTAAAAGGTCCAATGTTCGCCCGGTCGTGCATAACTTACAGTCGCACCTGTACCGAGACCGATAATCGCCACCTTCCCTGCTGGGCGTGAGTTTTCGAATTGTTTGAAGATCCGGCCAAGCGGGCCTTCGCGGTGGTAATACGAAAGCGGCTCACACTTTCGATCGGGAATAGTGCTTTGCCGGCCGTGCACAGTGCTGCCATGCAGGAACGAATGCACGTTGAGGTTCTCGTTGTTGATAACTTTTAAGACGCCAAAAAAATTACGTTCCGAGTGCATCGTGCTCCGGCCAACGCCAGTCACCAACCCAGCGGCCAGGATGATCGCACCGAGTGACAACGCAAACCGCAGCGGCCGTTTGTGTAGCGGATAACTGATAAAAAGAGGAAGCGCGACCACGAATAGCGAGCCGCTCATTTGCGTGGGAGCATAGCGGTCCGCTACCAGGCCAAGCCCGATCGTAAATGCGAAGATCAGAACCGGCAAAGCAAAGTCCAACCTTTGTTCTTTCCCTTCACCTCGCGCGCCCGGAAGCAGCAGGCACGAAAGCAGGATCGCCAGCGGATATTCCACTACGCCACGAAACAGCATCGGCGCAACCAGCGCGTTGAAAATTCCTCCGAGTACACCGCCGAGAGAGAGCCACACGTAAAACTGGGCCAGATATCGTGGTCCAGGTCGATCGGCTGCGAGTTGGCCGTGACACATAAGGGCGGCGAAGAAGAAATAGCCGAGATGCAGGACCATGAGCATTCGCGATCCGCTACCTGAAGCGTCTGCTAGATACAGCATCAACAAGACGATGGTCGCACCTGGAACGACCAGATCGGCGAGGCGTGGCGAGAACAACGGCTTACGCGCGAAGGCGAAGACCATCGTGAGTAGATAAAGCGCGAGCGGAATGATCCACAACAACGGAACCGAAGCAATGTCCGTGGTGATGTAGTTTGTCACTCCAAGCATCAAGCTCGAGGGTGCAAAGGCCAGCAACAGCCAACGCAAACGACGATTAAGAGCCGGCTTCGGCGTGGCTGTTTCTTCCTCGACCCTTACAGGCTCAGTCGCTCGCGAGCGCCACAGCATCAACGAGTGCAGTCCGATGAGTAACACGAGCACTGCGTAAACCACAGTCCACAAACGGCCCTGTGCGCGTAATGTGAAGAACGGTTCCATCAGCGCCGGGTAAGCCAACAGCGCGAGTAAGCTGCCGGCGTTAGAGGCTGAATAGAGAAAATAAGGATCGCGCGCAGATTCGGTCGATGTTCGTGAAAACCATTTCTGAAGCAAAGGACTGTTGCTCGAGACGATGAAGAATGGCAGGCCCACGGAAGCAGCCAGGCACAGCAACAACCACAACGAAGGATTGTCGTTTGGCGGGACCGAATTCACCCACGAAGACGAAAGACCGATCGGCAGGCTGATGAATGCGAGACATAGTAATGCGAGTTGTGCAACGAGCTGGCGTTTCAATGGCCAGCGTGAAACAAGCAGCGCGTACGCATAACCGCAAAGCAACACGGCCTGGAAAAAGACCATGCACGTGTTCCACACCGCCGGCGTGCCGCCGAGCAGCGGGAGCAACATCTTCGCGATCATCGGTTGGATCGAGAAGAGAAGCGCAGAACTTACGAATATGGTTACCCCGAATAACCGGGTGTGCAGGGTTTTCATGCGTTGGACTAGTGAGGAAGAAGCAAGCAGAACCAATATAGGTAAGCTGGATGCGGAGTGTCAAACAAAAAGTTTTCCCGCAAAGGCGCAAAAGAAAGCAAAGGCGCAAAGAAAAGCATGTGCGATTCCTTTGCTACTTTGCGCCTTTGCGGGAAAGTGCTTTGGTTGCGCTAAAATGCGACACGATCATTCATGAGTCTTCCTCCCAAAACACAACTCGGGCGCTACGAAGTTCGCTCTCTTCTCGGTGCCGGTGGCATGGGCGAGGTCTACCTGGCGCAGGACACCAGTCTTAATCGCAAAGTCGCGTTGAAAGTTCTGCCCGCCGAGGTTGCTTCCAACCAGGATCGGATGCGACGTTTTAAGCAGGAAGCGACTGCCGCAGCTTCTCTCAACCACCCAAACATCGCGCACATCTACGAGATCGGCGAAGCATCCGGCTTGAATTTCATCGCGATGGAATACGTTGACGGCTCAACGTTGCGCGCAAAGATTCACAACGAGCCGGAAGAACTCTCGAAACTGCTGCGCATCCTCCAACACGTCGCCGAAGGACTCGCCAAAGCGCACGACGCCGGCATCGTTCATCGCGATCTCAAGCCCGACAACATCATGATCACGTCTGACGGGCATGCCAAGATCCTCGACTTCGGTCTCGCAAAACTGATCGAACCCCAAACGAACACGAGCAGCGTGAGCAGCGAAGAGCCGACGATCCTGCAGCATTCAACTCCCGGCGTGATCCTCGGAACGATGGGTTACATGTCGCCGGAGCAGGCACAGGGTAAGACGAAAGACATCGATAACCGTTCAGACATCTTCGCCTTTGGCTGCATCTTGTTTGAAGCGATCACCGGACAAAAAGCGTTTTCCGGCAACGATCACATCGAAGCACTCAACAAGATCATTCGCG
Organism: Pyrinomonadaceae bacterium; assembly: GCA_025922875.1. GTDB lineage: Bacteria > Acidobacteriota > Blastocatellia > Pyrinomonadales > Pyrinomonadaceae > PSRF01. The sequence goes on along the minus strand of JAICGZ010000036.1, from coordinate 15,696 downwards.
AGCCGGCTCCGCCTCTCGCCGCATTCAATCCAAACGCACCTGCTGACTTGCAAAGGATTGTGCGCCGTTGTCTAGCCAAGGATCCCGAACAGCGTTATCAGAACATTAAGGACGTCGCGATCGAATTGAGAGAGGTGCGACGCGAGATGCAGGAAGGGGGCGTCGATACCACTGTTTCTTCTGTCAGAGAGTCCCGAACCGCGTGGCACTCCGAAACAACTCGTTTGCAATCGCAGCCGGCCACCACCGAATCCTCGGGCGCGACTTCAACACGCGCTTCGAGCGCCGAGTTCATTGTCAACGAACTGAAACGGCACAAGGCCGCCACAGTAGTCGGCTCCCTGCTCGTTTTAATCCTGGCCGTCGCTGCTGTGTTTGCGATCCGATCTTATCTACACGCAAAAAGTACGGAAGTCGCAGTTGAATCCATCGCTGTGATTCCATTCGTTAATCAAAGTAAGGACGCGAATTCCGAGTGGATCTCTGATGGTCTAACGGAGAGCATCATCAACAACCTGACTCAGCTACCAAACCTGAAGGTCATTGCACGCAGTTCCGTCTTTCGTTACAAGGGCCGGGAATCTGATCCGCTCGCTGTTGGTAAAGAGCTAGGTGTGCGCGCGGTGTTGACCGGACGTTTGATGCAGCGTGGCGACAGGATGGTGATCAGTGCCGAGCTGGTTGACATTCGCGATAACAAACAACTCTGGGGCGAACAGTACGAGCGGCAACTCGCCGATATGCTTTCAGTGCAACGCGAGATCGCGCGTGAGATCACCAACAACCTGCGACCCACGCTATCAGGTGTTGAGCAGTCGCGCGCCGAAAAACAGTACACGGCGAACGCCGAAGCGTTTCAACTCTATTTGCAAGGGCGCTTCTACTGGAACAAGCGCACACCGGCGGATTTCCAGAAAGCAATCTCATTCTTCGAACAGGCGATCGGCAAAGATCCAAACTACGCGCTGGCCTATTCCGGCCTTGCCGATACGTACGCCGTGCTCACCGCATACACCAACATACCGGCGCGGCAGGTGATGCCAAAAGCCAAAGAAGCTGCACTGAAGGCGCTTGCTCTCGACGACACACTCGCCGAAGCACACGCCTCGATGGGCCAGATTGCAAGATATTACGATTATGATTTTTTGACAGCAGAAAGAGAGTATCGACGCGCAATCGAGCTCAATCCCAACTATGCGACCGCACACCAGTGGCTTGCCGAGCAACTCTCGGCGCTGAAACGCGCGGACGAAGCGATCTCTGAAATTCGCCGCGCGCTGGAGCTCGACCCGCTCTCACTGATCATCAACAGGATCTACGCTGATCTTTTGATGGCAGCGCGACGTTACGACGAAGCCATCGAACAGTATAAAAAAGTGATCGGGCTCGATCCCAACTTTGCAGCCACGCATTATTTCCTGGGTCGTGCCTATGAAGCTAAGGGCATGTACGATGAAGCTGTGAAGGCGTATTCGCTTGTGTCAGTAACGGGCGCCGCAGAGAAGGATGTGGCAGCACGTAATGAGGCCTACAAAAGGTCCGGCTGGAACGCATACGTGCAGAAGAGTTTGGAGCAGTTGGTGGAGCATTCACCGGAACCCCGGTTTCCACCGTTCGTGATAGCGACTTTCTATGCGCGAGCAAATAAAAAAGACGAAACCCTTGCATGGTTGGAGAAAGGCTACGAGGAACGTGATTTTCGCATGACACTGCTGAGCGTGGCGTTTGAGTTCGATCGCTTTCGATCCGATCCGAAGTTCAAGGAGTTGGTGCGACGCATGGGTTTGCCTGAGTAAGAATTATGAAGTCGATCTTGATTTTGCTTTCGCTGTTCCTGCTTTGTGTGCCGGTGTTGCATGCGCAAACTGTGGAGCAAGATGACGTTATTCGCGTCGAAACAGACGTTACGAACCTGCCCTTTACTGTAACCGACAAACAGCGCCGCTTTGTCACGACTGTGCGCGCTGAAGATGTTCGCGTGCTCGAGGATGGAGTGCCGCAGACGGTTTCTACTTTTCAGCAAGAGACAGATCGGCCGCTGGCGATTGCATTTCTGATCGATGTGAGTCGATCGCAGGAGTTCACCTTGCCTGATGAGAAGGCGGCGGCGAGAGCGTTCATCGAGAAAGTGATTAACTCCAGTAAGGATCTGGTATCTATTGTCCCTTTCACCGGCCTTGCGTATCTCGAACAGGAGCTTACGCGCGACATGTTGGGCGTTTATCGAGTGCTCCAGCGCGTTGAAGTCGCGGTGCCTGCGTACCTCGGCGCAGGCCGGCCGCTAACCGGCATACCGACTGGTCCAGGATTGCTGGCGCCTCCCGAAGAAGGCACGACGGCGATTTGGGATGCAGTGGCGCTAACGTCAACTAACGTCTTAGCCAAAGCTCCGGGACTCAGGCGACGAGCGATCATCCTCTTGACAGATGGTATCGACACCGCGAGCCGCCTGATGCAAAAAGAAGCGATCAATCGCACGCTCGCCGCCGAAGCAGTGATCTACGCGATCGGTATTGGCAGCAAGCGAGATGGAGTGGACCGCGGCGCGCTGCGCGATCTGGCCGAAAGAACGGGCGGACGCGCATTCTTCCCTGACAAGAAGCTCGACTTGAACGCAGTCTTCGCCGAGATCGAAAGCGAACTGCGCACGCAGTATCTCATCGCTTATTCATCGACGAACAAAAATCGCGATGGTGCTTACCGGAAGATAACCATCGAAATTACGAACCCCGAGTTGCGCAAACAAAAACTCGAAATCCGCCACCGCCCCGGCTACTACGCGAAAGCAGCCACGGATAAAACGGATGAAGACGGATCATAAAAAATGATCCGTGTGCAATCCGTGTCATCTGTGTTCAATGACTCATGGCGTAGATGACGACGTTGATGCCCACTTTGTACGCCGGCAATCCGTACTTCACCGGGTATGCGGGATCGTTGATCCATTCCCACGCGTCGCCGAGATCGGAGTTACGTGCGAAGAACGCGACCAGACGGCCGTCCTTGTTCTCAATGCCCATGTAATAGGGGATCACGCCGCCCTTTTCTGAGGTGATGCCGCGTTGGGCATTGTAGACGTTCGGTACCTGGACCACTTCTTCCACGTCCAGGTATGAATGAAAGATGGGATGACTTAGAGGCAGGTTCTTGATTTCATACTCAGGCACCACTTTCTGAAACTGCTCCTGGACGTTCTGCCATTCATACTCGCCCCAGAAGTCGTCGAGAAAGATGAAACCGCCGCGCATGATGTACTCACGCAAGCGTGCAGCCTGTTCAGTCGATAATTCCATAAAGCCCGGCTCGACGATGTAGATGATTGGATAATCGAAGATTCGATCGTCGAGGATTTCGAGTGCTTCCGGTCGTGGCGCGATCTTCAAATTAGTTCCGGCCCATTCGCGCAAACCGACGATGAAGTTGTTATCAGCTTCGGGATAGTCGGTGGTCCATGTGCCGCCGCCGTAGTAACCGCGACGTCTATAACCGCGCGTCGGTGATTCATAGATCGTGCGTACGAAGGTGAACTCTCCAACCGACGCGCCGGCTGGTTGCGGCGCGGAAGTTGGACGGCGACGCTGCCGGAAGTTGCCGAAGTCGTCAAAGGGCCGCTGACCCACTGTTGGGATCAGCAGCGCCGCAAGCAGTAGCGCAGGCAGCAACACTTTGAAGATTCGTATCATGTCAATCCTGATAAATCATGTGAATCCTGTTACTGTCTTGGTCTCGCTCCCGAGAGCCGCCGATAGTATTCCTCGACAGCACGACGATATTTCTCAGGCGCAGCCCCTTCGTCGCGCAGGCGTAAATTTGTCCGGCCGCTCTGCTGCTGTAGTTTCCTGCTCAACTCCAATTCGAGTTGGCGCAACGGTTCAACGACATCCGCCTTCAAATACGCCGCGGTTGCCGCATCACCTTCCATCTTGCCGTCAGCAAGCCGCCTGAGTTCTTCAATCACTTCGTCGAGCCGGCCGACGCCCAGTCCGGTTGTACCCCACTCGCGCCGCAGATCCTGAGCTTCATTCAGCCGCTCGCGTATCTCGGCGGGAAGTTGCCGGTTGTCGCCCCAACCGTCTCCCATCGGTCCCTGGCGATCGGGCGCGCCACTCTGCTGTCTTCCGGTTTGCGACTGGCTTCCGTTCTGCGTGCCGCCGGATTGTTGGCCTTGCTGCTGTTGCCCCTGTTGTTGACCGCCTTGCTGTTGCCCGCTTTGCTGTCCTTGTTGCTGACCCTGCTGGTTGCCCTGCTGCTGTCCGTTCCGGCGTGCTGCGTTTTCATCCAAACGACGCCGCAACGAATCCAAATTATCCGCGAGCTGCCGCGTGCGATCGAGATTCTCTTCCGCACTCGAACCGTTCGGGCCGCGCGCACTTTGCTCTGCTGCCTGCAACCGTTCGGAAAGGTTGTTGAGACTCCGCTCGATTGCTCGTTCATCCGTGGGAGCGCCGCCTTGTTGTTGACCGTTATTCAGCGACTGCTTACCTTCACGAATGCGATCCGCAACGCGCTCGCGTGCAAGCGACTCGGCAGCATCCTTCAACTGCCGCGCGGCACGTTGCTGTCCCTGACCGGAACCCATTGAACGGGCCGACTGTTCGATATCCTGCTGCAAACTATTGAGGCTGTCTGCCAGCGTATCTTTTCTTTCGGCCAACTGTTCGCGCGTTCGTTTCGAATTCTCGTCCTGCGCGTTCTGGCCGCCACGACGCGCGAGATTTTCCATGTCCTTCGCGATCTCACGTTGACGAGATGCGGCTTGCGCGGCGCGTTGGCGCAAATCAGAAATCTGCTGTTGGCGGCCTGACGAGCCTGATTGCCCACCGCGTTGACCACTCGCGGCGTTCATTTGCTGCAAGCGTTCCTGCGCCTGCTGCAATCGTTCGAGTGCTCGTTCGTTCTGCGCGATCGATTCCTCTGAGTTATTACGAGAAGCAGCCTGCGCCTTCTGCATTTCGTCAGCAGTTTGATTGAGTTGTTGACTCAACTCCTGCATCCGCGCATCGCGACGTTCGCGTGAAAGCCGTTCCAACTCTCGCGCCGCCTTCCGTGTCTCTTCTATTAGTTCCTGCTGTTGTCGTTGATTACTGCTACTCGATCCGTTAGCAGCACCTTGCTGTCGCCGTCGCTGTTCTTCGAGTGCTTGTTGCTGGCGTCGAGCGAGTTCTTCGAGACGACGTTCTGCTTCACTCTTCTGCTGCTCAGCCTGTTGCTGTTGCGCACGTTGCACGGTCTCGTACTGGTTCTTCATCTTGTCGAGCTCGAGCTCGAACAAACCAGCAAGTTCCTGTTGCTCTCTTTCACCCCCACTGCCACCGCCGCCATTGTTCTGATCGCCAAAAGCAACTTGCACTTCACGAAAGATCGCATCGGCGGCGAGTAGTCTTTGGAGTGCGCGTTGCTCCGGCGGCAGAGCATCTTTGCCTGCCTCTTTTCTCAACGGTGGCGGCGCGCCTTCCATCTCTTTCGCCGCTTGCCGCAGGTGCTCGGCCATCTCGGTGACCTGCTTTTGGCCACCGTCAATACCGCCGAGTCGACGGCCCATGCGATCGAGAAACTCCAGTGTGTCAGTGCGCAGTTTTTCCTGCCCGGCCGCAACAGCTTCGTAACCGTCCTTGCGCTCTTGTTCGGTGTACTTGTCGCCTTCGCGAATGAGCCGGTGCGTGGCCGCGATCAGATCCTTTTGACGTCGCGACAACGCGTTTTGATCCTGATCGCCTCCCTGGCCGCCGCCGCCGCCTTGTTGCTGAGACTGCTTGTATTCCATCTCGAAAGGTTTCACTTCGATGAAATAGATGTCGCTGGTAGCTTCATTACTCGCATCGCGTGCCTTCGCGAAATAGGAGATGAAGTCGCCGGGCTTCAGATTGTATTCCTCGAGAAAGAACGTATACGCGCCGCTGAGTGAGCGTGCTGACTCGCGCGTCAGTTGCTGGAGGTTGACCTTCTTCTCCTCGCCGCCATTGACGGAGAAGTGCAGGTCCATCGAAACGACGCCGTAGTCGTCTTCGGCTCGAGCCTGGGTAAAGACTTCTTCAAGGTTCGTCGCTTTCTTGTCGCGGCCGGGTTTGTCGAAAGAGATGACCGGCGGTTGGTCTGTAAGTATTGAAACATCGTATTCGTTCGAACCGCGGTAGGCTTCGCCGTCGACGCTGACGAGTTCGATGTAGTAGGTGGTATCGGCCGTTGCGGTTAACTCGCCAACGAAGTCCGCGCCCTGTTGTTTCATCTCCGTCTTTTTGCCATCGGCGAAGACGATGCGCGCCGCGCGAACTTTCCCGGATAGCTTGGCAGTGACAGTGGCGACAGTTCCTTTCAACGCTGCGATGTCGCCGCCATCTTCAACCGCCTTCGTGGGAAGATTCGTGAAGGCAGGGAAGTTGAGCGACAGATCGAGTTGCTTGACGTAAGGCAGATCGACGACGTTGAGTTTGAAAACCTCAGAGCGGACGCTGTTTGATTCGACGAAATATTCCATCGAATCCTGAATGTTGAAGATCGAAAAGCGAAAGTCGCTTTTTGCTTTCGCGGGCTCCATGGTCTGGCCCTGAAAGTCGTCTTTGGAGCCCAAGGGGCGAGAAAATATTGTTACCTGTTGCGAGTCGAAGTTGACGAGCGTTGCGATGACGTCCTGATCTGATCCTTTTGGCACACGCGCAGTTCCCGGCTTTACCTTGATGCTAAATGCATTCTTCGAAGACGCGAGGGTTGTTGGTGTTACCAGTTGCGTGACGCCTTCCGAGATCTCACGCGGTCCCCATTTCAACACGCCTGCAAAAACCAGCAAACTCGCAAGCGCGGCGCCGCCGTACAGCAACAGACGTGAACGGCGGATGATGTTTCCAACATCGAGCATTGCCGAAACACTATTTGCGTCCTGGTACATACGGCTCGCGAGCGCGGGCGAGATTCGGCGGTTGTCATTTGAATATTCAACAGCGGTGACGAGACGGTCCTCGGTGCCGGGCGAGTGTTCTTCGATTAAGCGAGCGAGACGCGCGTCGCTGATACGCTTGAGCAGTGGGCGGAGCAGGGCGAAATAGATCGTGGCCAGACACATGAGCACCGCGCCAATGCGCAGCACAATCAGCGCGCTGCCGTTGTACCGGTAGCGATGTGCGACTAAGCCGGTGAGCAGCAGCACAGCAGCAACAACGCCGACGCTGATCGCCACGCCACGCAGCGAGAGCAAAAGCTGCCGCCTCGCCCGTGCTCGACGCAGGAGATCCTGCAGTACATTGGTTTCCTGGTTCATGATCTCATCCTGTTAATCTCTGAAAAATCATGTAAATCCTGTTACCCGATCATCTTCGCCATCTTTGTCCTTCGCGCCAGGAAGGATTCCGCTAACAACAACATCAGTGCGACCAGCAACAGCGACCACCAAACTTTCTGGCGGCCCTCAACCTCTTCATTACTCAAGTTGCGATTCGCTTCACTCCCTTCGCCACCGCCCGCACCACCTGTGACGCCCGCCGTAAATTCAGCAAAGTTCAACTTTGTGAAATCACCTTCGGCACCGTCGATGTTCACTGCCGCGAAGCCGGGCTGATCGTTGTAGCGCAGACGATAGAACCCGGGTTCGCGCGCAGTGACGAGCAGATCGCCATCGGGTGTCTGCCGCGTCTCCGACAATCTCGCGCCGCCGGGCGTATCGATTGGAGGCGGCGCTGCTTCTTTGCCCTTGCCGACAGTAAAAGTCTGGCCCAGGCCATACCACGAATTCTCTTCGCGCGCCCCCGCATATCGGACCATCTGATGTATAAACGGCAAATACAGCGGCGTTAGCGGCAGATCATTCCAACTCGGTCCCAACGACGACGTGAATAGCATCACGCGGCCTTTGCCCGTCCTCGCTTGTAACAAAGCCGGACTGCCATCTTCGAATCGCGCCAGCACTGCGGCGTTCGCGCGTGGCTCCGAGCGGAAGTAACCGATGACATTCGCACCCGCAAGCCGGCCGCTCTCCTGGAACACTTCGAAGATCGGATGATCGAACTTTATGTCGGTAATAGCAACACTCTCGCCCGCCTTTGTCTGTACGGACTCGCGCAACGTGGCAGGCGCGACGCGCTGGAGCGAAGCGTTGAAAACGTCTGCCGTTGTTCGTGGTCCAGTCGCCACGATCATCTGCCCTCCGGCTTCGACAAATTTCGCGAGGGCATCAGCCAGCGCGGAATTGATCGGGCCAGGGTCGTTCAAAACCACGAGCGCGTAATCCGAGATGCTGGCCGGATCAACCGATCCAGTGCTTTTGAGCGTGAAGGTGAAAGGCAGATCCTCGTTTGTGGTCAGCGCGCTTTGCAGGTGAAGACTGTCGCTACGGCCACGCGAAGCACTCTCAACGATCAACGCCTTCGCCGGAGTTTCACGTCGCAGAGTGAAGTAGAAGCGATTGTCCGCAATGAAATCGCCCGTAGTGATGTCGATCGTGCAGCGATTAGCGCCGTCATTGAGATTGAACCCGGTAAACTCGACCACTCGCGAATCGCGACTATTGAGATTGATGTCACGTTTCTCAACCGTCTGCTCGTTGATCTGGAAATCGACCTGAACGTGATCGCGCGGCGTGTCGCTGAAGTTACTAACGTGGACGACGAGGTTGTCGAGATACTTCTGACCGAATATCAGCCCGCGCGCTTCCACATTCGTGATCGCAATGTTAGGCGGTGGCTTGCTTCCGCCAACGTCGAGAGTTATCAGTTGCGTGTTGTTTGCGAGTTTGAAAGTCGCGCTCGCCTGCTTCCAGCCGGGCGTTTGGAAATCCGAGATCATGACGATCCGTTTTGGACCAGTCGTCTCGACTTCGCCCAGCAGCGATTCGGCGCCGCGCAAGGCCTGTTCATAGTCTGTTCCGTCCCAGCCGGCACCGAGACTCCTGATATTGGCCGTGATCCTGTTTTTGTCGTTAGTGAAACGATTAATGACTGTGTAACGCTTGTCGAAACTCAACAGCGCCACTTGTTCATCGTTGCGCACTTCGTCGACTGCACCTTCGGCACGTCTCTGTGCTTCAGCAAACAACTGCTCGCGCCGCATGCTCAATGAATTATCGACGAGTATGACTGTCGCACCGGCGGCGCTGTTGTCTCTCGCGGCACTGCCACCGCTGAAGAATGGCCGCGTGAATGCAATTACGATCAGAAGGATCGCGAGACAACGGAGCAACAGCAGCAGCAGGTTGTGCAACGTGCGGCGACGAATCGTACGCTGCGGCACCTGGCGGACAAAAACAAGAGCAGGGAACTGCACGCGACGCGCACGCGTGCGTCGCACGAGATGCACGAGTATCGGCGCGGCCAGCGCTGCAACGCCGAGAAAAAATAATGGCGTCAGGAACGACATAAAAAACTACTTACAACTACTTACCGGCGCGACGTGAAAGAAACGAGAACAGCGCGAAATCCAAAGGCTGCTTCGTTGTGAGCATTTCGAAGTCGACGTTATTGGCCGCTGCGCAACGTCGCATGTCTTCAACATGCCGGCGCATCCGTTCGCGATATCCGCCCATCACAACGTCGGGGAGCACGGGCATCTGTTCCTGCGTCTCCGCGTCTTCTAGTAGCAACACCGGGTCGTCGAATTTAAAGTCTAACTCGTTTTGATCGAGCACTTGAAACGCGACGAGATCGTGACCTTTGAAACGTAGATGCTGAAACGCTTCCTGCAGGCGTTCCGGCTGATCGTAGAAGTCGGACATGATGACCACGATACCGCGACGCGTCAGGATTTCGGCGAGTTGATGCAGCGACTCGGCGAGATGTGTTTCACCACTGGCTTCGAGCAGCGAAAGGTTGCCGAAGATCGTACGCATGTGACCCGTACGGTTCCGTGCGGGAACGTGCGTGTGGACCTTCTCGGCGAACGCGACCAGGCCGACTGAATCCTGTTGGCGATTCAGAAGATACGCTAACGATGCCGCGAGATATTGAGCGTATTGCAGCTTCGTAATTGAGCTTGCGTGCGCGTAGTTCATCGATGCGCTGGTGTCGACCAGCAAGTGACACTGTGTATTCGTATCGGCTCGATACTTCTTGATGAAATAACGATCGGTGCGTCCGAGCAGGCGCCAATCGAGGTAGCGCAGATCGTCGCCCGCGTTGTACTGGCGATATTCGGTGAACTCCGTCGAGAAACCCGTGAACGGCGAGCGATGCAACCCCGACATAAACCCCTCGACCACAGCACGTGCGAGCAACTCGAGCGAGCCTATGCGCGCCAAAAGCTCTGGATCGAGAAACCTCGCTGGTGTCGTTGCTGGTGTCATCGTTATTGGGACAGGATTTACAGGAGTTTTCATCTTGTTCTAAAGTCCGCTTTTCGGTTCGGGCACTGTCTCTATTAATTTTTTTATCACCTGTTCGGAATCAATCTTTTCCGCCTCAGCCTGGAAGTTCAGCAACACACGATGCCGCAGCACTGCAGGCGCAACTGCACGAACGTCTTCACACGAAACGTTGTAGCGGCCGCGCAGTATCGCCCGTGCTTTACCACCAAAGATTAGAAACTGCGACGCGCGCAGCGACGCGCCCCACGTCACCCACTTGTTCACAAAATCAGGCGCGGGCGGCGTGCCTGGCCGGCTCGCATTAACGAGTCTCACGGCGTAACGTGCGACCGTATCCGAAGCAGGCACCTGCCTGACGAGTCGTTGAAACGCGATGATCTCATCCGCCGACATCAGCCGCTGAAAATCGTAATCCTGCGGCGAGGTAGTCTGCTTGACGACCTCGACTTCATCTTCCTCAGGCAAATACCCAATCTTCACGTTGAACATAAACCGATCGAGCTGCGCCTCAGGCAACGGGTATGTTCCTTCCATTTCGATCGGGTTTTGTGTTGCAAGCACATGAAACGGCCGCGGCAGATCGTAGCTGACGCCTTGAACGGTTACGCGCCCTTCCTGCATCGCCTCAAGCAGGGCCGCTTGTGTTTTCGGCGGCGTGCGATTGATCTCGTCGGCCAACACGATGTTGGCGAAGATTGGACCAGGGATAAACTGCATCGCGCGATGGCCCGTCGCGCGATCTTCTTCGATGATCTCGGTGCCGGTGATGTCGGCAGGCATCAGATCGGGAGTGAACTGAATTCGCTTGAACGACAGATCGAGGACGTTGGCGATGGTCCGGACGAGCAATGTTTTTGCGAGGCCGGGGACGCCCGTGATTATCGAGTGCCCGCCGACAAAGAGCGCGAGCAGCACCTGTTCGACAACTTCGTCCTGCCCGATGATCGCCTTTCTGATTTCGCGCAGCAGGCGCTCCCGCGCGGTAGCGAGTTTGTCGAGCAGTTGCTCGTCGGAAATGGTTAATTGATCAACCGCCATGTTTTCCTCGTTTATTGTCCCACTATTCGTAACAACAACTCCTGAGCTTTGTCGTAACGCGGCGCAGCTTCGAGCGCGCGCAGCACTGCTCGCTTCGCTTCGGGCTGGCGGCCAAGGGCATGAAATGCCGACGCCACATTGTAGTTTGCTTCCGCGACATTCGGCGGCGCCAGTGCCAGGGCCACTTGAAACTCCGTCAGCGCCTGTGAGTAATCTTTTAGCTCAATACTCAACTCGCCGGCTTGCGTGTGCAACTTGTAATCGAACGGACTGATGAAGAAGCTGGCCTGCAAAGCAGCAAGGGCTTGTTGGCGTTCTCCAAGCGCCACACGAATGCGCGCGATTGTCTTCAACGCTTCGAGGTTATTTTCGTCAGTCTTTACCAATTCTCCCAGAACTTTCGCGGCCTGCGCCTGATCGCCTTTTTGTTCGAGCAGCTTTGCGAGTGATTCGTAAGGGTTTCCGTCGCCAGTAACATAAGGAAAGAGCTCGAGCGCGCGCAGGTAATGAATTACCGCACCCTGAGTGTCGCCGTCGGCGGCCAATAGCTCAGCGGCGCGAATGCGTAGCGCAAACGTGTCTTGCGTCGCCAGCGTCTTCAGCACTTCTTCTTTTGACATCGAAGCCACGACGTTGTTCGGCGTGCTCAATGCCTGCTGCAACGGCCTCACCTTCGCTTCAACGTACGCTGAGAATTCACGATCGAAGTCGGTTTCGCTCAACTTCAGAACTTGTTGCAGCACGTCCTGCGTGCGCGCCTTCTCTCGATACATGGCAAGCATGCGCAGGATTGCATCGAAGCCGAAGCGTTCGGCGATGAACTCACAAATCTGCGACGCCTGAAAGTAAGCAATGGGAATATCCTGTGGACTCTTTGGTCGTTGAAAACCTGCGTCGAGATCCGCGATCTTGAACCATCGTCCACTCGTGAACGCGCGGACAAACATCGGGTTCCAATCGTCGCCCCAGCCTGGTCGCGCGCGCCGCTCTTCGTAAACGGAAAGTCCTTCTGAGAACCAGCGTGGAATACGATAGTCAGTCATCTGCAACGTGATGACGTGCGTGTATTCGTGCCAAAGCGTGCTGCCCCAATTAAATTCACCCGTCTCGCGTGCCGCGGGCGAATCCTGAGCGATCACAAACCCGAAACAGACGCCGAGCGCGCCGAGTCCGGGAATGCCGAGCGTGCGCACCGCAAAGTCTTCGTGGTTGTTGAAGATCTCGACGATGATCGGACCCTTGGGCGTGAAACGATACTTCGAGGTCAGCTTAGCCGCGGCTTCTTCGAGAAGATTCGCGGCATAGGGCGACAGCACATCGCTCTCCTGTGCGGAAGCCTTGATAATGAACGCGCCGCGTTTGGTTTCCTTGAAGTTGCGCATGGAGTCGAGCAGGTCGAGCGTGTTCTTGGCCCACACGTTGAATGGATCGCCTTTGAAAGCTTTTTCGACTTCTTCCCGGCCCGGCTCCATCTGGCCCAGGCGCAGCAACGCCATTCCGAGGTTGAGATGTGCGTCCCACAAACGCGGCGCGATCTCGGCGCCACGGCGCGCGAATTGAGCAGCCTGTTCAGTGCGTCGTGTGATGGTCGCGTAGTGCGAGAGGGTGTTGAAGAGTTCGCCGTATTTTGGAGCAATCGCGAGCGTGGCGGCGACCTCAGGTTCGAAGTCGCGATCCTGTAGATAGAACATCGCAGCTCGAAGCGAACGTGCTTCGAGCGAACGCGAGTTGATCTTTAATGCCTTTTCGATCTCCGTCGAGGCCTCGTCAAAACGGCTGGCGTCGAGAGCGCTCGCCGCTTTGAGCGCGAGGGCCTCGACGAGATTTGGATTGATCGTCAGCGCGCGGGAAAGCGCGGCCGCCATCTCTTCGCCGCCCTCGAGTCGCTTGTTGCGGGCGAGATTTAAATAGGCGCGGGCGCTGTTTGGATTGATGCGGAGCGCGTCTTCGAGAAACGTCGCGGCATCGCCGTAAGCGTACTTCGCGGTAAACAGTTCCGCGGCGCCGAGATGCGCTTCGAGATAATTCGAGTCAGATTCGATCGCCGTGCGATACATATCGTTCGCGTCCTGGAATCTTTCGAGATGGACCAGGGCGCGCGCGATCAGCGTCAATTCGGGCGCGCTTTCGGGATCGTTGTTGATGTAGAACTTGACGAATGATTCGTAGATCGTTTTCGCTCGGTCTTCCTGTCCGATTAGTTCGAGCAGTTCGGCGCGACGCAGATCGCTCGCGAGTTTATCCGCGGTTGCGCCGTCTGATTTTTCAGAATCAGCAGCAGCGCGTTCGAATTCGGTAATTGCTTCGGTGTGGCGGCCGGTGATGGCGAGCACCTCGGCGAGTTCGTGGCGAACTGTCGCCGTTTCCGGTGTCTTTGTAAGAAACTTCTTCGCGGCTGTTTCGGCTTCTGTGTAGCGGCCGGTTTCGATGTACACGCGCAGCAACGCTTGTTGAGCGGCAAAGTCGTTTGGATTAGAAGCAAGCCGCGCGCTGAGAAGTTTGAAGGCGTTGTCGTAGTCGCCTTTTTTGAGTTCGGCGAGACCACGGGTGTCGGCTTGCGACCAAACGGACATGCAAACCATGAGGATGAAAAGGCAGTTTCCCGCAAAGACGCAAAGCCGCAAAGAGAGGCGCAAAGAGGAACTTTGATCTTTGCGTCCTGCTTTGTGTCTTTGCGTCTTTACGCGAGAAAAACTCTTCATCATTATGATCCTGCCTGCTTAATTGAACGATTCACTTTTGCCAGCTCGATAAACAGCCGCTCGAGAGTTGCTTCATACTCGCTCTCCGGCATGTTTGCTTTGCGCGCGATCAGTTGTTCGATCTCGCCTTCGAGTCGCGTGCGTTCCTTGAGTAGTTTCGCGGTTGCCGCAGTCGCGGCCGCTTCATCGACGCTCAGCGAATCGAGGTAGGTCGCACGCGCCAGCAGTCCATCACCGGCTTCAACTTTGTCGTGTCCCACGCCATCGCCGTTATCGTCGAGCAGTGCGTGTTCGGTGGCCAGCCTGCCCGCGCGTTTATAAAAGTCAGCGGTCAGCCGGTTTGCATAAACAAAGGTTTCGAGCACCGAGGTGTGCCCGTCCTGATCGGTGTCGGCGTCCGGCGCATTGAGCGCCGCGATAAAGAACCCGGGGAAGCGCGTGGCATTCGTTTCCTGGCCGCTGCGAGTCGCGGTGATGACGATCCGCCCTTTCGCCGCGAGGCTCTTGACGAATTCCCCGCTCGCGCTGGCCATATTGAAAACAACTACGCGACGAGCCGGCAGCGACGACAGTAGAACGTTGTATTCAGTCGCTGAAAGATCTGGTCCGACGAGATTAAACTTCGACTCTTTTCCATCAAACGATCCGTGACCAATTAAAAACACGAATAGGATGTTGTTTGCATTAAGCTGCGATTTCAACGCCACGAACGTGCGTTTCACTTCCTCAGCCGTGGCCTGTTTCTCTGCCAGAACCTTGATTTGTTGACTCTCAAACCCGAACCGCTCCGACAGCACCGAACTCAACTGCCCCGTCCATTCTTCAAACTGCTTCGCATAAACAGGCTCGCCACCCGCGCCGTTGATGATCACTGCAAACTTATTCGGATCCACTGGCGCCGCTTTCTTCTGCGCACACGCCACACCAGCCAGCAACATCAGCCACAAAAAGGCACAAATGAGTAACGAGCCGTCAAGGCCTCGGAATAAACCTTTTGTGCTTGTTGTGCCTCTTTGCGGCATTTTTTGTGGCTTAAGCCAGGCCTTCGCGTTTGCGCAGGAACCACTCGGCGCTCAGCAGTCCAATGATCAGCATAAAGTTTACCGGCATGTCCCAAAGGTCTTTGGTCACACGTTCGGAATACGGTGTTTGCCGGTAAATCAGATCGTCCAACAGCGATTGTGCCTGGGCAGGCGTGTAATACTTGCCGCCAGTCTCAGCCGAGATTCGCTTCAACAGATCGCTGTTCTGCGCGGCGCTGTAGTATTCACGGTTCAGGTCGCTCACCAGCATGTTCGAGTTTGCGCTCAGCGTGCCGAGGCTCGCGCTCGCACCAATCAATTCGATCCGGTGTTGGCCCAGCTCATCGGCCTTGCACTCTCCCGCGTAAGTATTACCTGAGTTGAGCGTCGTGAACTTCAAAGGCACGTCAACTACGGCGCCTGAAGGTTTAGTTACTCGCGCCGTTGCATGCGCATCACCGGCAGGATTGAAACGTTTATCACGAATGTCCGCGACGATGTTCACTGTATCGTCGAGTGCATAGACTTCCATTTCCGTGCCAATCTCGATCTGCCGCGGCGTTGCGCTCACGAGATATCGAAGCATCTGCCGCCAGAATGTTTCGTGAGCATTGTTCTTCGAATCCATTTTCATGCGCCAGCGCCAAGT